>JALHST010000250.1 GCA_022865355.1 Maribacter sp.
GCCCTTGGACAAGGTTTCAAATGAGGCGACTTGGTCCGATGGGGCACTATCCCAGGCATTTATTTTCAACGTGTATTCCTATTTAGGGTATGGAGGTTTCGAGGAACAGGCCTTGGCATCCTACACCGATGAAGCCATGTTTACCCATGCAGGCCGTAATATCAACACCTTTACGGATGGAACGGAAACCCCTTCCAATATGGCTTGGGTTAGTGATACCTATGCATGGAACAACATGTACCTAGCAATTCGGCAAGCCAATGTGGCCCTACAAGAATTGCCGAATTCAACCTTTAGTGATACCGAACTACGAGATCGACTCTTAGGGGAAGCCTATTTTCTTAGGGCCTATTACTATCAGCAATTATTACGCTTTTATGGAGGCGTTCCACTTATTGATACCCCTTACGGCTTGGACGATGAATATTCGGTAGCGCGTAATACGTACGAAGAAAACGTAAACTTTATTGTCGCCGATCTTGATATGGCAGCGAGCTTGTTGGCCGGAAAAGGCGCAACGCCTGGCCGGGCCTCCGATTTGAGTGCCCTGGCCTTGAAATCGAGGGTGTTGTTATATGCCGCAAGTGATCTGCACGATGGCCCGACTGCTTCGGCCAATTCATCGGAATTGGGATCCTATGCAAATCTTGAATTGGTGGCCTATACCTCAGGGGACAGAGCCGCCCGTTGGAACGCTGCGAAAGCAGCCGCCAAAGCCGTTTTGGATGCCACTACAGGTTATAAATTCGGCCTTTCGGCCCCGGTCAGTCCTGAAGAAGGGAAGGCCAACTATGTCTCTATCGCTATGGGTGGGAAAAGTTCGGTGGGTGATGCCGCGGCGACTTCGGAACTTATCTTTCAACGCACAGAAACTCCTTTATATACTGTAGAGGACAACTGGCCGTTGGGTGGTTTGCATTATGGCATTAATAACGGTCCCAATGGGTACCACAACTGGGCTGGCAATACGCCGATCCAGCTTTTGGTAGATGACTATGAAATGATGGACGGGTCCCAATTTGATTGGGCTGATCCAACCATGGCCGCCGATCCCTATGTCAATCGAGATCCTCGCTTCTATGCTACCATTCTTTACGATGGAGCCAGCTGGAAACCACGGCCACCTGATGTTGCAGGCATTGACCCGGTTAACCAAGTACAAACCGGGTATTACTCCGATGGTGCCGGTGGAACTTGGAATGGAGTGGACACGAGACTCTCGATCATCGAGGATTGGAACGGCAGTAGAACGGGCTATTATACCCGTAAATTTATTGATCCAGACCCTGCAGTGGTAGACAATCAGTCTAATGCACAAGTAATTCCCTGGCCTTTCATACGGTACACTGAGGTAGCCCTGAATTATATTGAGGCGTCCTTGGAAACAGGCGATGAAGGGGAGGCCATTAATTGGTTGAACCAAATTCGGTTCAGGGCAGGCATGCCGGCCGTCAGTGATAACGGTACCGCCCTGATGGAGCGATATCGCAATGAACGTCGTATAGAATTGGCATACGAGGAGCATCGCTTTCATGATGCGCGTCGATGGATGATCCCGACCGAAACGGTGGGTAGAGGTATCAAAGTGATGAATACACAGGCTAGCGTCAAGACAGGTCAATCAGCCTTGGCACCCTATGTGCATGATAAAACAGTATACGATTACGTGTATAATGTAGTAGACAATACTGAAAATGAAACCCGTGTATGGGTTGATAAAATGTATTACAGACCGATTAGTAGGGATGAGGTTAACCGTAATGATATGTTGGTACAGAATCCAGGATATTAATTGAGTTCGTTTTTAATTTTAAAAGATTCTATCCTTTAAAAGGGATAGAATCTTTACTTTTATAGCTATATGCAAACAAGTCGTTTTCAATATTATTTCCTTTTTTATGGCTTTTTGACACTATTGCTCTTAAGCTGTAAACAGGAGCAACCTATTGACAAAAAGGAGCTAAGCGAATCAAGCGAACCTTCCGCTCCACCTTTATTTACCCTTCTTCCTCCTGAGCAAACCCATGTACTGTTTCAAAATACGCTGACTGAAAGTCTCAATGCGAATGTACTGATGTATGAATATTTATATAATGGTGGTGGGGTAGCAACCGGTGATTTTAATGGGGATGGTCTTATGGATCTCTATTTCACCTCGAACATGGGGGATAATAAATTTTATATCAATTTGGGCGACATGAAATTTCAGGATGTGACGGCCATTTCAAAAGTTACCGGACGTTCCGGCCCTTGGAAAACAGGTGTTAGCGCTATTGATGTCAATGGGGACGGCAAGCTCGATTTATATATATGCTATTCAGGCGCCTTACCTCCAGAAAAAAGAAGAAACCAACTATTCATCAATCAAGGGAACGACGGAAACAACTTTCCTATGTTCGAGGAAAAAGCAGCTGAATACGGTCTCGATAGTCCCGCATATAGCAATCAGGGATATTTTTTCGATTATGATCATGACGGTGACCTTGACATGCTCTTGCTAAATCACAACCCGAAGTCAATTCCAGTTTTAAACGAAGCGAGCACCAAGGAATACCTCAAAAAAGATGACCCTTTGCAAGGGATACGTTTGTTCGAGCAAAACAAAGGTTTTTTTAAGGATGTTACCCAAAAAGCCGGAATCAGCGGATCGGCCCTTACCTATGGCCTTGGACTTGGGATAAGTGATCTCAACAATGATGGATGGGTAGATTTTTACGTTTCCAACGATTACACCATTCCCGACTACCTCTATATAAACAACAAGAATGGTACCTTCACCGACAAACTAAAGGAAAGTCTGGGACATACCAGCCATTTCTCCATGGGCAACGATGTGGCCGATATCAACAATGACGGATGGCAGGATATTATTACCTTGGACATGCTTCCCGAAGACAACCGAAGACAAAAATTATTATTGTCCCCGGACAACTATGAAAAGTTTGATCTGAACCTGCGCAGTGGATTCCACTACCAATACATGCGTAATATGCTACAATTGAACAATGGTAACGGCACATTCAGTGAAATAGGCCAATTGGCGGGAATATCGAATACCGATTGGAGTTGGGCCGCCCTACTGGCCGACTATGATAATGATGGGTGGAAAGATCTATTTGTTACCAATGGCTACTATCGCGACTACACCAATCTGGATTTTATCAATTACATGGAAAACTATGTAAAATCAAAAGGGCGTTTAAAGCGCGAAGACGTGTTGGAAATTATTAAGGAAATGCCTTCTTCCAATTTGACTAATTACATGTTCGTCAACACCCATGGGGCTGCTTTTACAAATGAAACAAAAGCCTACGGCCTTGATCAACCTGCCAATAGTAATGGGGCAGCCTACGTCGACTTGGACAATGATGGAGATTTGGACCTTATCGTAAACAACATCAACAAACCGGCCTTTATTTACAGAAATGAAGAACAAAATACGGGCAACCGGTATCTACAGGTAAAACTTATTGGTGAAAAATTAAATACCGAAGGCATTGGATCCAAAGTGACCCTCTTTAGCAAAGGGCAAAGACAAGGCCTGGAACAAATACCCACGAAAGGCTATCTTTCAACGGTTTCGCCCATTTTAAATTTTGGATTGGGCAAAGAAGTGATAATCGATTCGCTTGTGGTCCAATGGAACAGTGGCAAAAAACAAACCCTGCTAAATATTAATGCTGATGAGCGGTTGGTATTGAACGAAAAGGATGCCAAAATTTCAAAGCAAGCACACGTAGTCGCATACGCGCCTATTTTCAAGCAAGTACCTTCCCCCATTTCGTATAAAAATGAGGATACGGGGGAAAATGATTTTAAAAGGCAATCCCTTTTAATCAGTCAACTATCCCATGCCGGTCCCTGCCTTATTACAGGCGATGTGAACAAGGATGGTTTGGAAGATGTTTTTATCGGTGGGGCCCAAAACGAAGCCGCGGCCATCTTCCTACAACAAAAAAACCAACGATTTACAAAAATCAATGTCCCCGCATTCGAGGATGATAAGGCCTTTGAAGATGCCGATGCCGTTATTTTCGATGCCAACGGCGATGGCAATCCCGATCTTTATGTGGCGAGTGGCGGTTATCACAATTTGGATCCCAAAGACACATTACTGCAAGACCGCCTGTATCTCGGCACCGGTGAGGGAAATTTCATCAAAAGTCAAGGAGCCATACCGCCAACCGCTTCGAGTAAAGGTTGCGTGTTAGTAAACGATATAAATAATGATGGTTCATTAGACCTATTTGTGGGCGGCAGGGTAATTCCGGGCAGATATCCAGAATCGCCTCAGAGTTATGTATTGCTCAATGATGGTAAGGGAATTTTTACGGATCAAACGAAGCAGGTATCCCCCGAATTGCAGTATTTTGGGATGATCACCGATGCCCAATGGGCCGATGTAAATGGGGATACGATTGCAGATTTAGTTATCGTCGGGGATTGGTTGCCCATATCGGTCTTTATAAACAGGGATGGTAAACTTCAAAATGAGACCAATACGTATTTTGATCAGGCCTACAGCGGATGGTGGAATACCCTTAAAGTCGCCGACTTCAATAAAGATGGCAAACTGGATATCCTTGCCGGTAATATGGGCACCAATACTCAGTTCAAGGTATCGGACTCGGAACCCGTGGAACTATTTTATGACGATTTTGACCAAAATGGTTCGGTCGATCCCCTACTTACCTATTACATTCAAGGAAAAAGTTATCCGAATTTGACGCGGGACGAGCTATTAGGACAATTGTCTAAACTTCGCCCCAAATTCAATAGTTATAAAAGTTATGCCGATGCCACACTGAAGGATATTCTAACTGAAGAAGAGATAGAAAAATCAAGTAAATTGTTGGCAAATACTATGGAGACTAGTTTATTTTTAGGCACGGAACAAGGTAAATTCAAAATCGAAACTTTGCCCATCCAAGCACAATATGCTCCTGTAAATGACATCGTCATAGCCGATTTTAATGAGGATGGCGAATCAGATGTGCTACTTTTCGGAAATAATTATTATTTTAAACTGCGATTGGGCAAATTCGATGCCAACTATGGCACCCTATTGCTCGGCGATGGCAAAGGTCATTTCGTATACGTGCATCAGAACCAATCTGGCTTGGATGTTCGGGGAGCCGTAAAAAGTGCCGTTCTTATAAATGACCTATTATTGTTAGGCATCAATGGGCAATTTGTTCAATCTTACAAAGTCAGTAAATCAACTATTGAAAAAGTATTATGAAAAGATTGGTCCCCGGCATCTTTATTTGCTTCTTCCTATTGCTATTGACACTTAATTTGGGCTGTTCCCTAAAGGAAGGTCAGAAAATCCCGCAACAGGATGTGGCCATCGAATGGGCCAAAATGGCCTTATACATTACACAATTTACCCCATCGAATTCCCCTACATTTGCCTCTCGGGCATTTGGCTATATCGGTCTTACGATGTACGAATCCATCGTACATGGTTATCCGGAATATGCGTCAATGCAAGGGCAATTGAATGACCTCGATCAGCTTCCCAAACCTGAACCAGAAGCTATCTACGATTGGACCCTTTCCTTGAACGCCGCAGAAGCAGCGATCCTCAAAAATATCTACGTACAGACCTCCGATGAGAACCTGCTGCGCATCGATTCGCTGGAAGCGACCATCCAGGATCAATTTTCCAGGAATATGGATGATGAAATTGTAAAGCGGTCAGTAAATTATGGGAAATCGGTCGCCGAAGCTATTTTTGAATGGTCCAAGACCGATGGTGGCCATAGGGCCTATTTAAAAAATTTTGACAAGCAGATGGTATATCCTGAACGGCCTGGCTCCTGGAAACCGCCTTTGTTTGCACAATCTTTCAGCCATCATCCACTACATCCCCACTGGGGAGAGAACCGCACCTTTTTAAAAGTTGACGCAGAAATTCCAGACCCGGAATACCTGTCCTATGACACCGTCCCGGGTTCTCCTTATTATGAGGAATTCATGAAAGTATATCGCAAAGATGCAATACTTACCCAAAAAGAGAAGGAAGCCGCCATATGGTGGGGCGATGATCCCGACGTCACCTTTACCCCACCCGGTCATTCGTTTTATATCGCGTCACTGGCGCTAGAAAAAATGGGCCCTCCCCTGATCAAATGTGCCGAAGTCTATGCCAAAACGGGCATGGCCGTGGCGGATGCCTTTATTGATTGTTGGAAATGGAAGTATCACTTTTTTACTGAAAGGCCCAATACATTCATTCCGAAATACATCGACCAAGAATGGGAATCGTTTTGGCCCGACCCTCCATTTCCCGCCTTTCCTTCAGGGCATGCCATTCAAGCGGCCGCGGCCGCCACGGTTCTCGAAGATGCCTTTGGTAAAAATTTTCAATTCAAGGATAAAGCGCATGAAGGACGCGCACGCGATGATGTGCGGGAGACCGATTTTGTCATTCGTTCTTTTGATTCCTTTTGGGCAGCGGCACAAGAAACGGCCGATTCTCGTTTTTATGGCGGAATCCACACGCCACTCGATAACAAAGTAGGCCTGGAAGAAGGTGCCAAAATAGCGAACAATGTAATTGCCTTGCATTGGAAAAAAAAGCCGTAAAGATGAAATTGGATCACTATCATATCCTATTCTCCGCTATTTTACTTTTCTTCGTGAAAATTAGCCCAGCTCAAACCCCATTTACCGATGTCACCGAAGCCGCCGGTATCCATCATGAATTTCAGGTTTTTGAAGGAACTTTCGGAGGGGGTGCCACTGTATTCGATCTTAATAATGATGGCTTTGAAGATTTGTTCATCACAAGCGGTATGAGTGCAGACGCACTGTACTTGAACAACGGTGACGGCACCTTTAAAAATATTTATGAAACCTCTGGCCTAAAGGTAACCACCGGGTATGTTACACAAGGTGCCGCAAGTGCCGATGTAAACAGGGATGGGTTTAAGGATCTCTTTGTCACTACCCTGAACACCACCGATGGCACCCAAATAATCCCGCGCGCCAAAAACCTGCTCTTTTTGAACAACGGGGATATGACCTTTCGAGATGCTACGACCGAATTTCAGTTAGACGACTTTAATTCGTTCAGTACCGGGCCAAGTTTTGGGGATGTGAATGCCGATGGCTATCCGGATATTTATGTTGGGAATTATTTTCAGAATTTTCAGGGCAAGCTAGGGGTAATCAAGGATGCGACCATTGTGAGTGCCAACCAGACGGCCAAGGGATACCTTTTGATCAACAAAAAAGGTAACTCCTTCGAGGATGAATACCAGGAATACGGTCTGAATCATAGAGGTTTTGGTTTTGGAGCCTTGTTTACCGACTTTGATAATGATGGGGACCAAGACCTTTTGGTCAACCATGATTTTGGTTACAAGGCCGTCCCCAACTTCCTGTACGAAAATTTGTATCCCAATAAATGGTTTAAGGATGTCAGCAAAGAAACGGGGATGGACTTGACGATCAATGCTATGGGATCCGCTGTAGGCGACTATGATAACAATGGCCTTTTGGACTATTATGTGACCAACATCAAATTCAACCTTTTTATGGTAAACCAAGGGTTGCATAAACCCTTTATAGATAAATCAAAAGAACTGGGTACCTATAATTTGGCCATAAGCTGGGGTGCCAATTTTGCCGATTTTGATCAAGATGGCGATTTGGATCTGTATGTAAGCAATGGGGATCTCAACCCCAACTGTGTGCCCATGGCCAATTTCTATTTTGAAAACGAAAATGGAAAGTTTACTGAAAAAGGGCGGTTTATGGGGGTAAACGATTATGGTATGGGCAGGGGATCGGTCGTTTTCGATATGGACAATGATGGGGACCTGGATCTTTTGGTAGTCAATCAAAAACCCGTCAAAGAATACCCCGTACAATCGACCACACGTCTTTTTAGAAACGATCTGGCCAAAGGCAATTGGCTAAAGGTGGCCTTGCAAGGCATCGAAGCCGATAAAAATGGCATTGGTTCACGGGTCGAGATTGTCGCGGAGGGTATCCACATGATCCGTGAAATAGATGGCGGCGGCTCTAGCCATCTTTCGCAAAATTCGACGATCGCCCATTTTGGATTGGGAAATGCCATAAACGTAGATTCCGTTATTGTGACATGGGTCGGGGGCAAAAAACAACTCTTGCTGGATCAAAAAGTCAATCAGATGCTTTTAATAAGCGAGGCAAAAGGCGAGAAAAAAAATTCATGGCAGTTCCTTATTTTTATTGGCTTCGCAGTTTTGGTACTATTGGCTTACCTTTTTAGTAGAAATAAAAAGGCAAGTTATAAGTAACACAAGGACCTATTTATCGCTATAGAAAACTTTTCAGTACTTATACTATTCGCTGCATCAACCCTTCCCCAAAATTGCGAAGCAATTCTTTTTTGTCATTTGAAATTGCCAAGTGTCCTAAATTATCGAACGCCATTTGCGTAAAGACTGCCATTTCATCTTGTATACGTATGGCGGCGCCCGAGCTTAGAAAAATTTCTTTGATACTTTTTATCTTATCTGTTGGGTCTTTGGGCTGTATCGAGTAAAGATCGAGCAGTGCTCTTTTTTGATCCGGACTGGCCAATTCGATGGCTTTGAGGTACAAATATGTTTTTTTATTCGCTATAATATCACCCCCTACGCGCTTTCCAAAGTTTTGTGGATTCCCAAACGCATCGAGATAATCGTCTTGAAGTTGAAAAGCAATACCGAGATTTTTCCCATATTCATAGATCGAGTTTTGAGATTCGATTGAAGCCCCCGCTATGATTCCACCCATTTTCAAGGCCGCAGCAACTAGGACGGCCGTTTTATATTGAATCATTTTTAGATATTCTGGCAAGGTCACATCATCCCGTTTTTCAAAGTCCATATCATATTGCTGCCCTTCACAGACCTGGACCGCGGTTTTGCTGAACGAGGTGACCAATTGTCGAAAAGTCTCTCCTTCATAATTCTCCAACAACTGATATGCCTTTATCAGCATGGCATCACCCGAAAGTATCCCGGTATTGATGTCCCATTTTTCATGAACCGTGAGTTTGCCCCTTCGCAAAGGTGCCGCATCCATGATATCATCATGCACCAACGAAAAATTATGAAAAATCTCAATGGCCAAGGCGGCATCCAATGCCTTGCTATAATGAGATCCGAAAATTTCGGCTGACATTAGGGTGAGAACAGGTCGCAATCGCTTGCCCCCTAAATTTAATATATAGGAAATAGGTTCATACAAAGAAATGGGGTCTTTTATGGCCACTTTCTGCGCCATAAAGGCAATGAACGAAGCCCTATAATCGTCTATCGAATGCATGTTTGGTAGTTTTTTCAAAAATACATCCATTTTAACAATAAATACAGTTCGGAATTATATTCATGGCCCCAATGAAAATAATGACCCTTAAAATGCAATAGATTTGAAAACCTTCGTCTTACTATTAGGAAGACTTTAATAAAAAGCGTTTTAGAATGATTTCGGACACGGAAAATTATAAAAAACTGAAAACGTTCTTTGTTGACGAATACCATTCGTTAAAGGCCTATGTAAAATCAAAAATTGATGACGCGGCCGACCGTGATGCCGAGGATATAATTCAAGATGTGGCCTTAAACATTTTTTCAAGGGCCGAAAATGCAACCCCGATCGACAATATTGCGGCTTTTGTCTATAATTCGATTCGAAATAGGATTATCGACCTTATGAGAACTAAAAAAAACCGCTCACGGGCCATGGAAGTGGCAAAAAATCAAAGGTCCGAATTTATCGAACTTTTGTATGGCGAAACAGATACCCCCTATTCCGAACTGATGGTGCGCGAGCTCCAGAGAGCCCTTGATAAGCTAAAACCGTCCTATCGTGAGATAATTATCGCCATCGATTACGAGGGGCACACCTATAAGAACGTCTCCTCGGAAACGGGAATTCCTATTGGGACCTTGATGTCGCGGCGCCATAGAGCCCTTTCGCTCTTACTTAAGGAATTGGAAGACATAAAAGAAAATAATAATTAAAATCGAATAGCATGAAAGAATATGTGGAGTATAAAGTAAAAAACCGAGTGAGAAAGTTCGTTACGATCGGCTTTAAAATATTTTTCGGTATCCTGGCCGGCATCGCCTTTGCCCTACTCTTTGGGTATGGTATTATGTGGTTATGGAACTGGTTGATGCCCGAAATTTTTGGTTTGTCGCGCATCGGTTATTGGCAAGCAGTTGGTATCCTAGTTTTGGCAAGGGTACTATTTGGTGGCTTAGGCAGTGGTCATTCAAGCGCCTCAAGAAAAAGAAAAATGCATAATCGTTGGCAATCGAAATGTGCTTCCGGGGTACAGAACGATTTATCAAAATGGAAACACTATGAGAAATTTTGGAAGGAAGAGGGTGAACAGGCCTATAATGCCTATATGGAGCGCGTAGAGAAGAAGGATTCCTGAGAATTATTCCTTAATCAAATGTTAAATAATTGTAAAACTTTGGAAACGATAAATGTTTTTAAAGTTTCCTGTTGTAGTTTTGTCGCCGAATTAGTAATTGAGCGATGAAAGAAAAGATTTTGGAGAAGGCCACCGATATGTTCTTAAACCTCGGGTTCAAGAGCGTTACTATGGACGATCTTGCCCATGAGATGGGTATTTCCAAAAAAACCATTTATACCCATTACGAGAACAAGACGAAATTGGTCGAGGATTGTACTTCCCATTTGTTCTGTACCATATCGGAAGGAATCGACCATATTTGTTCCCTTGGTAAAAATCCGATTGAGGAATTGTACGAGATAAAGAAATTTGCCCTCTTGCATTTGAAGGACGAAAAATCCTCCCCCCAATATCAACTTCAAAAATATTATCCAAAGATTCATGACAGAATCAAGCTAAAACAATATGAAATGATGCAGGAATGCGTGGTTGACAATGTCATGCGTGGTATAAAATTGGGTATCTACCGGGAAAATTTAAATATTGATTTTGTGTCAAGAATATACTTTTCAGGGGTAACCAGCATAAAAGATCACAAACTGTTTCCAATCAATCAGTTTCCGGTCATCAAGCTTATGGATGATTTTTTGGAATACCACTTACGTGGTATTGTTACCCCCAAAGGAAGAACCATATTAAACACTATCATCAATTCAAACCAAGATTAAAATGCGGAATCGATTTTTAAACCTTATACTACTCCTTTTGGTCAGTTTGGCCTTTTCTCAAGAAACCGCGCATAGTTTCACATTAGAGGATGCCGTCGCCTTTGCCTTGGAAAATAATTACACAGCCATCAATGCGGAGCGGGATATGGTGGATGCAGAGAAGCAAAAATGGGAGACCATTGCAACCGGACTGCCTCAAATAAGTGGTGCCATAAGCTATCAAAATCAACTGAAGCAACCTGTATTATTGATTCCAGCTGAATTTTTTGGTGGGGAACCCGGCACCTTTCAGGAAATTTCATTCGGCCAACCGCAACAGGCATCGGCCACCGCCACAATGACACAACAAATTTTCGATGGCTCATATATCGTAGGTGTTCAGGCGACGAAGGCTTTTTTAAGTTATTCTGCCAACAACAAGGAAAAAACGGCCCTGGAAGTACGCAAAGCGACGGTTGCGGCCTATGGAAATGTGTTGTTAGCTATCGAAAGTGTTGCCATTCTTGAAAGGAACAAGGCCACTTTAGAAAAAAACCTTTTCGAGACTCAAAAAATATATGAAAATGGCCTCGGTGACGAAGAAAGCGTCGAGCAATTGAAGATTACCCTTTCGTCGGTAGACAATCAGTTGAAAAATGCCATTCGTCTAAAACAGATTACCCTACAAATGCTCAACCTAACCATGGGGATCGAACTAGACTCCCCAACCCAATTGTCGGAGAATTTGGATGATTTGGCCCAAAAACAAATTGATCTTTCGCTGCCTGAAACCGAATTCAACATTGAGAACAATGTAGATTATAAGTTGGTTCTGAACCTAAATCAACAACGGTATTATGAATGGAAATTGGCCAAAAGCAAGGCTTTACCAACATTGAACGCGTTTATCAACTACGGGGCATCGGCCTATTCCGATACGTTCAACTTTTTAAATAGCGACCAACAATGGTTCGATTCGTCTATTTTGGGATTTGACCTGAGTATTCCCCTCTTCAGTTCCTTTAAAAGGGACGCAAGTACGCAACGTGCCAGAATCGCCTTGGAAAAAGCCAAAACACAATTGACCGAAGCCGAGGAGCAAATACGACTGCAATTAGAAAGTGCAAAAAGCGATTATATACTGGCTATAGAGCAATACGCAACCGCAAAGGAAAATCTAGGATTAGCGGAACGCATCGAAAACAAGAACCAGATCAAATATTTTGAGGGTATTGCCAGTAGTTTTGACCTACGCCAAGCACAGACACAACTCTATACCGCCCAACAGGATTATTTACAGTCAATGGTTGAGGTCGTTAACAAGAAAACCGCCTTGGAAGCGATTATAAATAAGAATAACCTCTAAACTAATAAACACATCATCTAATAAACGTATCAACAAATGAAGAATATACTATCCATAGTCACGATTACCCTTTTATTCATCTCCTGTGGAAATAACAAAGAACTTACCGTGAATGAGATTATTGACCAAGGCGATTTGGAAGTACTACGTGCCAAAAAGGCCGAATTCTCCGAACAATTGAATGCGCTTGAGACGAATATAAAACTGTTGGATTCTACGATTGCTACAAAAACCGGTGAAGAGAAATTACCGCTGGTCACAACCATTACCATAACACCTCGAGAATTCAACCACTTTTTGGAACTACAAGGCGACGTGAAGACCAAACAGAATGTTTTGGTGTATCCCGAAATGTCAGGCACGCTAAAGAAAGTGTATGTGAATAAAGGCCAGCGAGTGACTAAGGGCCAACTCTTGGCGACTATCGATGATGGCGGGATGGCCAGCCAATTGGAACAATTAAAAACACAGGCTGAATTGGCCAAGACCACCTTCGAGCGTCAAAAACGCCTCTGGGAGCAGAAGATAGGTTCTGAAATTCAATACCTGCAAGCCAAAACCCAATTCGAAGCCTCTGAAAATGTAGTAAAACAAGCGCAAAGCCAATTAGGCAAATCAACGATTAGGGCTCCATTTGCAGGTATTATCGATGACGTAATCAAAGACCAGGGAACCGTAGTCTCCCCCGGGGCAAGTTCAGAAGTATTCCGGCTTGTGAATTTATCGGACATGTACATTCAAGTCGATGTTCCCGAAACGTATTTGGGTCAGATAACCAAAGGCAAGGAGGCCCTGGTATATTTTCCAGTACTCGGTGATAGCGTAACGACCCAAATACGTGAGACCGGTAATTTTATTATGCCAGGTAATCGATCTTTTAGTGTTGAGATAGCGGTCCCCAATAAAGATGGCAAGATTAAACCCAACCTTTCGGCCAAAGTAAATCTGAATGACTACACAAATAAGGATGCCATTCTTATTCCCCAAAGTATTATTTCAGAAAATGCCGAAGGCGAACAATATGTGTTTGTTGCCCAAGCGCCCAATTCGGATAATGAAGCCATCGTCAAGAAAACGGTCATCACGACCGGAAAAACGCAACGCGCCAATGTAGAAGTCCTTTCGGGCCTCACCCAAGGCGAACACGTTATCCAGGAGGGGGCACGAAGTGTGAAGGATGGCCAAAAGGTTAAAATCCTGAATCAGGATCTTGGTAACTAAAGAAAATAACCGTTTGGATCATAGAAGATTAGGATAGCGAGCATATTAATCTGCCCAACCTAATGTATAACTACGAATGGATCAAAATGAACACCTAACGACCATACAATGAGCAAAGTAAAAAAGAACGCGGATAAGGAATTCAAATTTTCGTCATGGGCCATAGACAACCCCTCGGTAATCTATGTGATGATCGCCATCTTTTTGTGGATAGGTTTCTCCTCATATATGGCCATGCCCCGGGAGGATTTTCCGGAAATTATTGAGACCAAGATCTATGTAAGCACCCCGTATCCGGGAAATACGGCCGAAGACATTGAACGCCTGATTACCGATCCCTTGGAAGATCGCTTAAAAAATATTAGCAATGTCGTCGAAGTCACTTCTACTTCGCAGGAGGATTATGCAATCATAACCGTTGAATTTGATGAGGAAATCACCGTAGAAGCCGCTAAACAGAAAGTTAAGGATGAAGTGGATAGTGAAAAGGCAAGTGAAGACTGGCCCACCTTTAACGGAGCGAAGGTAGAACCCAATGTGTTTGATCTTAACTTCTCAGAGGAAGTGCCCATAATGAATATCAATTTCACCGGTGATTATCCAGTCGAGAAATTGAAGGAATATGCAGAATATCTTCAGGATGAGATCGAGGATCTCCCTGAAATTAAGAAAGCGGATATCCGTGGGGCACAGGAGAAAGAGGTCGAGGTAGCCGTCGATGTCTATAAAATGATGGCGGCAAAGGTCAGCTTTCAGGATATTCTCAATGCCATCAATAATGGCAATATGACCATGTCGGCCGGAAACCTAAAGTCGAGTGGACAGCGTCGTACGATTCGCATCCTAGGTGAAATCGACGATCCACAAGAATTAAACAATTTTGTGGTAAAATCAGAAAATGGTGCCGTGTATTTAAAGGATATCGCCGAAGTGCGTTTCGAGGCGAAGGACAAGACAACCTATGCACGCGAATTCGGGAACAACGTCGTCATGCTCGATGTTAAAAAACGGGCCGGGCGCAATGCCATTTCCGCAGCGGATCAAATAAAGGAAATCGTGAAGGAAAATCAGAAGAATTATTTTCCCCCCGACCTACATATTTCGATTGCCAACGATTCTTCCAACCGTACCTTGAATCAAGTGGATGATCTGGTTAACAATATCATTTTTGGTATCATATTGGTCGTTACCGTTCTTATGTTTTTCTTAGGATTCCGGAATGCCCTTTTCGTAGGTTTTGCTATTCCGATGTCAATGTTCATGTCATTTATGATCCTGTCCTGGTTGGGCTATACCTTGAATACCATGATTCTTTTTGGTATGATTATGGGGCTCGGCATGCTCGTAGATAATGGTATTGTGGTGGTCGAAAATGTGTATCGCTTAATGGATGAAGGTATGTCACGGATAGATGCCGCTAAAAAGGGCATCGGGGAAATAGCCTGGCCGATCATTATCTCTACGGCAACAACCGTAGCCGCTTTTGTTCCCCTTGGTCTTTGGCCGGGTATATTTGGACAATTCATGATTTTCTTCCCCATTACCTTGTCGGTCGTACTCGGATCATCTTTATTCGTCGCTATTTTTATGAATTCTATGTTGGTGTCGCAGTTTATGGATACCAATGAAAAAGAGCTTACAATAAAACAATTAATCCGAATAAGTGCTATTTTAGGGGGTTTTGGTCTTTTGATTTTAATTTTCGGTGGTGCAATGCGTGGTCTTGGGACCGTGTTGATCGTAACTGGCATCATGTTCTGGGTTTATAAATACGGCATAAAAAGTGCGGCGCTAAAATTTCAAAAGAACACGATGTCGAATTTCGAAAATTGGTATGAAAGACGTTTGAAGCATGCGCTCCGAGGTAAAAATGTCTATTGGTATTTTGGTTTTACGGCTTTCTTGCTAATCAGTGTATTTGTATTGTTCGGAATGTCCATTGGAAGTGGTCGAACGAAAATAGAATTTTTTCCCGACAACAAACCCAATGAGATCTATGTCTACGTCGAATATCCAGAAGGTACCGATATAGAAAAGACCAACGAGATAACAAAAGATATTGAAAAAAGGGTGTACGCAGTCCTTGACAATCCCGAATACAAGGCGAATGGCAAGAACTTTATGGTCGCCTCAGCAGTCTCCCAGGTAGGAGAAGGCGCAGGAAATCCGTTTACCGATGGTGGATCCTCCGCTGAAATGCCCCACAGGGGGAAGCTGACCGTGAATTTCAGTGAATACAAATTCAGAAACGGCCGAAATACCGAGGATATTCGCGCAAAAGTGCAAGAAGCACTAAGTGGTATCTACCCAGGCGTGGCCATTTCGGTAGAAAAAGATGCCAATGGCCCTCCGGCAGGCTATCCGATCAACATCGAATTGGAAGGCAAGGATTACGATGAACTGATCAACACGTCCGAAGATATTCGAAATTTCATCAATACCAAGAATATTGCAGGTATCGAGGAATTAAAGATTGATGTGAATAAGGGAAAACCCTCGATGCAGGTGGCCGTAGATCGAGAAAAAGCCGGGGAACTGGGCGTAAGTGTCGGGCAAGTGGGCAGTCAATTACGCAGGTCGTTGTTTGGGGAAAAAGCCGGTGTATATAAGCAAGATGGCGAAGATTATGATATCAATGTGCGATTTAACGAAGATTTGCGGTACAACAAAAGTGCCTTGTTCAATCAAAACATCATCTTCCGAGATCAGGCTTCCGGCAAAATCAAGGAAATTCCAGTTTCGGCCGTGGCGAGCGAGCGGAATACCTCGGCCTTCAGTTCTATAAAACACCGTGACGGCAAACGCGTAGTCACCGTCTATTCCGGACTTAAACCCGGATTTACCGATGCTGCTGCCATCGTAACCGAGATACAGAAAGAAATGGAAGAATACAAAGGGCTTCCAAGCGATATTAAAATCGACTATACGGGCCAAATCGAAGAACAAAACAAACAAATGTTGTTCTTGGTCGGGGCATTTTTCTCAGGTCTCGGACTGATCATGTTAATCTTGATCTTTCAGTTTGGGGGAATCTCAAAGCCTTTGATTATCATGATCGCCATCTTCTTGAGTTTTATTGGGGTATTCGGAGGGCTAATGCTTACAGGATGGTCATTCGTAATTATGATGACTATGATGGGCATAATTTCGTTGGCAGGTATCGTGGTCAATAATGGGGTCGTATTATTAGATTATACCCAGATACTTATTGATCGTAAAAAAGTCAAATTGGGCATGGAAGACAATGATCTTTTGACCCTGAAACAGGCTACCGAGGCCATTATTCGAGGAGGAAAAGCGCGGTTAAGGCCCGTACTACTAACAGCGATAACGACGGTTTTGGGACTGATCCCATTGGCCATCGGGCTGAATATTGACTTCTTTTCACTTTTCAGCGAATTTAATCCTAAGATCTATATAGGCGGCGACAATGTAATCTTTTGGGGACCCTTGGCATGGACGGTAATCTTCGGCTTGATCGTAGCTACTTTCTTGACCTTGGTTATCGTCCCCGTGCTTTTCAATATCACCTATCGTATAAAAATTGCTGTAAAAGGGACCAAAAATAAACCTAAACAAGACCGTACATTGGAAAAAGCCGCATAAGGAATTCCGCAGGGCCTACATTAATAGATTTCAATAAAAAACCCTGGCAATTACGCCAGGGTTTTTAGTATACCAACAAATGATTGTCACTTATTTCTGACGACCGATTTAGCATCGCTTTTTTCAACTACGTTTGCAATTTTGTTTTCGTCGAAATCTACTTCCTTAACGATTTTACCTTCCCAAAAAAACCATTTCCCGGTTTTCTTCCCGAGGGTATATTCCCCCATGGCAATCTTTTGCCCATTCTCATCGTACATTTTCCAGATCCCATCTAATTTACCATCGACAAAATACC
>JALHST010000251.1 GCA_022865355.1 Maribacter sp.
ACCGTACCCATGGCGACAACGGTGGCCGAATGCGAGGAAATCGTGCGCCTGACCCAAGAAACCGGTCTGACCTATATGATGATGGAAACCGTGGTCTATGCCCGGGAATTCTTATTTATGAAAGAACTATATGAGAATGGGGAATTGGGCAAAGTACAATTCCTAAAGGCCAGCCACCAGCAAGATATGGATGGTTGGCCGAACTATTGGCCTGGCCTGCCCCCGATGTACTATGCGACGCATTGTGTCGGTCCTGTACTTGGCTTGACCCGGGGAGAGGCGGAGTATGTCTCCTGCTTTGGTTCGGGTACCATTCGCAAGGAATTGATATCGCATTATAATTCTCCCTTTGCCGTTGAGACCACGCACATAAAATTTCGAAATTCCGATTTAAGCGCCCAGGTGTATCGCTCGCTTTTTGATGTTGCCCGACAATATCGCGAGAGTTTTGAAGTGTACGGATCTAAAAAATCGGTGGAGTGGCCCTTGATCGAAGGGCGACCTCTAGTAGTGCACACTGCGAAAAAGCCCGAGCCTGAGATTCCCGAGGAAGTTGTGAGTCCCGATTTTGCCAAGTTACTACCCAAGGAAATTCAACACTTTACCTCAAAAGGAGTGTATGATTCCGATGAACACCAACACCTTTCGTTTACCCAAGGCGCTGGCCATGGGGGATCACATCCACATTTGGTGCATGAATTTATCGATGCCTTGATACATAGGCGTTCACCCTATCCGAATGCCAAGCAATCTGCCAATATAACCTGCGTGGGTATCTTGGCCCATGAATCGGCCCTAAAAGGTGGCGAGATCATGGCATTGCCGGCATTCACCTTGTCATAGGCGCATTCTATCTTGTGCATTGATGGACTTATGAAGGCCGTATGTTCTGATTGACCTTAAAAAGATTTTTGGGATCAAATTTTCGTTTGATATCGGCCAATCGATCATAGTTGTGTTTATAACTTGCCTTAACGCGTTCCTGCCCTTCATCCATCATAAAGTTCGAATAGGCTCCCCCGGCGGAATATGGATGTAAGGCGTCATAATACTCCTTACACCATTTTGTTATTTTATCGGCATTTTTGGGATCCGGATCGACCCCCACGATGACCCCTGCATATTTGGCATCACGGTAGGCCCAGGGGGTATCTTTTGAACCCACCCGGCTCGCGGCTCCACTTATAGGGTATAAATGCATTTGGGATAAGGGCGTTGGGATACTTGTGCCGAACTTCAAATGCTGGGCACTTACTTTGGGTCCTAATTCATTAAAGAAATCGGCACGCCAGTACCATTGCAACCCCGGAGGAAGTAAACCATCAAAAAGTGATTGGATAGCTGGGTAGGGCATTTCGCCAACATGTTCGAAGATGGGTTTCATGGCCAAAATGGGCTCAAAGGCTTTTTTTGCTTTTGACATATCCCCAACGTAACACCATATGATCCCACAAAAATGTTTTTTATGCAAAAACTCCGGAAATGGAGGCCCGGGTATGACCATGGTCGCAATAAAACCATTTAATTCATCTGGAGCCTTCGTGATAAATTCGTGATACCATTTCATGATTTCCTCTGTTTTTTCAATGGGCCACAACGTTGGTCCGCCGAAAACGGTTTTCACGGGATGTGCTTGGAATTTGAAGGAGGTAATAATTCCAAAATTGCCGCCGCCACCCCGAATGGCCCAGAACAGATCTGGATTTTTGGTTTTACTTACTGTGACAAAAGAACCATCGGCCAACACCATATCCGCCTCCAATAAATTATCAATGGTAAGTCCGTACTTTTTGGATAAATACCCCACACCGCCCCCTAAGGTCAAACCACCTACGCCGGTTGTTGAAATAATTCCGGCTGGCACGGCCAAGCCAAAAGGGTGCGTCGCATGGTCCACTTCGCCCCAGAGATTACCACCACCCACACGCACGGTGTTATTCGAAGTATCGATCCGAATAAATTTAATCCCAGACAGATCGATGACCAGACCGTCATCACAGAGACCTAGTCCGCCCCCATTGTGCCCACCGCCTCGAACAGCGACCAACACATCGTTTTCCCTACCGAAATTTACGGCAGCCATGACATCTGCAACATCGACACACATTACGAACAAGCCCGGATGCTTATGGATCATACCATTGTAGACTTTACAGGTCTCGCTGTAGTCAGGGTCAAGTGGTTTTACCAATCTTCCTCTTAATTTCGAGGCAAGTACTTCTATAACCGAAGGGTCCAAATCTTTTATTGCTTTTGACATAACTCATTATTTTAAACTGTTCTTAAATTTTATTTTGAAATGATCATCCCTTTTAACGACCAAAGAATGGCCAGTACATCTTTTTTGGTTTCTTCGGTCATGGCATGTTTATCAAGGGCTATAAAAATATCATCGATAACGTGCATATATTCCTCTGGACTGATATTCATCCCGGTATGCGTGGTTACCATATCTTTTCCTGTATACGCAACATTTCCTCCGCTCCCCATACTAAAGAATTCAACGGTATGCTGTTTTATAACCGCCAAACGCTCTGGCTGGTCTTTATAAGGTAAAAAACGTGCCTTTATGGCCGGATTGTTCATATGGGCCGAAACGGTATCGTCGACGATTGCGGTAATCCCATTTTTTCCGCCTAGTCGGTCAAAAAGTGTATTTGTCATGATTTTTCTAAAATTGGTTCAATTCAAAGTTAGACACCCCTTGGATCATACAATGCCAAGTTTGATCCAAAAGATTACAATTTTGAACCATTTCCCTTAAAAGGGGCTATTATGTCAATCGCAAGCTACATCTGAGAGAAGAATCCTTAGTTTCCAATTTTTGAGGGAGGAATGCCAAATTTATCGGCAAAGCATTTAGAAAAATATGCCGGACTGTTGAATCCGGTTTTGTAAGCGATTTCCGAAATAGTATCCGCACCTTTAAGCAACCATACCAAGGCGTTGTTTAATCGATACTCCTTAATAAACTCATTGGGTGATTTGCCAACAGTAGCCATCAATTTTCGGTACAATTGGGACTTACTAAACCCTAATTTTTTTTCAAGGGTGTTCGGGCGTAGAACAGGATTGTGCCATTCCTTATCCATCAGATCAAGGAAAGCGATTAAAAATTTCGCGTCATTCGCGCTCACTACGTGAACAGCCCTTTCATCAATAAACGTTTTTAAATTCTCGCTTTCATACAAATCCTTGACTTCAGAGGTCATTACGATCGGCCTCCGAATCACATGACATAATCTTTCAGCCAATATAATGGTGTCTTCAAAGATTTTTTCCTTGTCGGTTACCGGGACCCCAGCATTTAAACCAATTTGAAAAGTGAGATTATCCTTAAATGATTCTTTTAAGATCGACTGAATTTGCATCGCGCACAGGACGGCATTGGTCACAGAAGTGAACGAGCTCAAAAAATAATCTGATTTATGCAGAACGACCCTTCCTAAAAATGTTTCGATTGCATTTACAATGTAGGTGTTGGCGTTCGTTATAACAGTATTTAATTTTTTAGAGGTGGCATCCAATGATGGACTTTTATGGAGCTTGATTACCATAATGGTCCTAAAGGCGGGATCATTGATAATATTCAACTCCGTTTTTTGCGATTTTTCAGGGTCCTCGATACGCCCAAGGAACGATTCGACAATGGCACTTTCGACTTCGATTATTCTATGGGGAACATCGCCATGTGCATGATCGTGCATCGCCTCGATCGCCTTCATATTTGGTGCCTGGATCAAACAAAAAGCCGTTCTCCGTTTCTCGTCACACCAATAGGTCATTCCCTTGCAGCCATATAAGTGTTCGATCTTTAAATCCGCGCGATGCATTTGGGCCACATGTTCGGCGGTAATTGATTCCGGTATATCGTGTCGATCCATATAAATGGGCATAGGCAAATCGTATTTTATTTAAAAACTTTAAATATTCGGCAATCCCAAAATCGAACACTAATTATCACTAAGGGAAGTTGAGTTCTGAGGTGCCGATAAAAAGGAATAAAATTTACTGTACAAGATAGTTCAAAAATGCCCAAAAAGTCAAAATATAGTGACTTATCTTTTGCATATAAGTGCTTTAAACCAAGGGACGACGAATGCAATTCAGGTTTTCAAATCGCGCTGTAATTGGAGCTTTCTACAATTCAATCCCCATATGCGACAATTCGGTCATTCTTTTTTCTTATAAAGTGTTTATAGCGGCAATTTTGTCCTATTATACCTTCAACAAAAGGTAAAGCGCACGAAAGAAGTAACTTCTATTGTAGCCCTATTCATCACTTTGGCCGGATTCGGGCAGGACCAGCTACAAATGGCACCTAAAAACCCGAGGGTAGTTTTTTCGAAGGAGGAATGGGTTATGATTTCCGCCATCTATTTCGGAAAGGATATGGTCCCCAACTTTGAAGATGTGGCACATGCCTTGGAACTTTTTGCTAACTTTAAACCAGCGCGGGAATTTTATCCCAATTGGGGGCATGCCAGGGCCGAAGCAACCCTAAAAAGCTTTAGTGAGTAGTAAGGGTTCAAAAGTTTAATAAGGAATCGAGTCATGCGGTATTTTGGAAAAACCATTTTGTTGGGGGTGCTGATTGGTATCGTAGTCATGGCGGTTACCGTTGGCGTCGAAGTGCTTTCGGGGAGAGCGTTGGTCTTTGATACCGCTTTTCTGAGGGAAACCGGGTATTATCTGTTGTATGCCGTGGTACTTACTATAATCAATAGTACTTTTTTTGATTATTTAAACCATAAGGTGGTGTGGGAAAAATACGGGAGCTATCGTATCTGGGTCGGTATTTTTGGGGGCATTACCTTGACGATGCTCGGTATTTTTGGCCTTCGGATGTTCATCAAAATAATCATCGAAGCAAAGGATTGGGTAGATTTTATAACCGGTGAAAAATCGATCTACTACATCTATTCCCTCATTATTACCATTGTCGTTTCGTTGTTCTTTCATGCGCTATACTTTTATAAGGCCTTGCAAGAAAAAAAGGTAAAGGAACAAAAAGTCATCGCCGGCACCGCATCGGCTAAATTCGATGCCCTCAAGAACCAACTGGATCCACATTTTCTTTTTAACAGCCTCAATGTGTTG
>JALHST010000252.1 GCA_022865355.1 Maribacter sp.
TTCCTCCTTAGCTCAGCTGGTTAGAGCATCTGACTGTTAATCAGAGGGTCCTTGGTTCGAGCCCAAGAGGAGGAGCAGAGCGACGACAAGCCACTAGAAATAGTGGCTTTTTTCGTGAGAAAAACTTGGGCGAGAAGCCTGTCCCGCCCTTTCGGCGGGGAGCCCAAGAGGGTATCTCAACCAAAGGTCTGCCAGACCTTTGATCACGCCTTGGCGTGATTGTGTTTCGATAATCTAAAGAATTTAATCATTGGTTATTGGTTGGTCATCATGAAGTACAATGGTTTTGGTTAATAAACACAAACCTCATTGAAAGTCTTTATTGGCTATGTTTTTATTCACGTTGTGGTGCTTTCGTCATTTTATATCCTCCTTATCCAATTGTTTTAATACCTGATTTGAAGCGTCAAGTAAATCCGAAAAGAGTTCTTTCAGAAGGCCACTTTGATAACGGCGGGCAATAACATGTGCCTCCAGTGTTTTGTCCGCAATTAACTTTTCTTGATTCATTTTAATTTCTGGTCTTGGATCATCTTTATATTGGTTTTTCACATATTCCCATTCACTGTTTTTTTGAAATACCATGGGGTAATTATTAAAAATATAAACTTCGTATTTATTTTGAATTTGTTCGTTTGAAATGAGCATACGCTGTTTCGTATTTTCAATCAAGGCGTAATAATCAAGAATTGTTCTCTGCAATTCAGGCTGTAAAAAGGGTATTTCATTTGATTGTGAAATTGTTTCGATGGCATTTGTATTAGGCCTAAAGTGATATTCTATCATTGATTTGCTCAAATATTTTGTGGTTTTTGAATCAAAGGGTATGAGCGTTTTAAAAAACATCATTAACGAATCTGCATAGTTGAAATTTTCGTTCATTCCAACTTCTAATTGATGTAATAATATTTGGTCGCTGATAATATTTTGTTGAAGATTGGACAAATGAGTTTTTATCGATTTATGTATCTTATTTTGTTCATTCCAGTTATTAATTTGTAGTGCAATTAAAATGCCAATAACTACAAGTACGATTTCACCAATAGCGTATTTTAAGTATTTACCTGTTTTGTTTTTCTCCATAAGGTCGAATCTAATTTGTCTGAAAAACTTAATCATAATCTAAATTAAACAATTAGTTCGTCCGCAAGATGAAGAGCTTAAATTAATACCGTTCAAGAAATTGGACGGTTTTTTTGTGCAGTAGGTTGAATGACGAGAAGTTTATCCCGCCTTTTTTGGCGGGGAGCCCAAGAGGGGCCCGGGCGTAAAAAAACAGTCCGGTGGACTGTTTTAGCCAAGGGGCCAGCTGGCGCGCTGGCAATAAGTTTGGTTTGGGTTCATCAAAGCCGTTCTTCATTTTTAGGGAGGTGCGAGCTGGCGGGCTGGCAATTTAACCGGGGGGCAAGTCGGCACGTGGGACTCCTCGGCAATATAGTTTCCTTAGAGCGATTCTTTTTTGCCGTTTTAGCGCGGGGCCAGCTGGCGCGCTGGCAATTTAACCGGGGGGCAAGTCGGCACGCGGGACTTTTCAGTACTATAGCTACCTCAAAGCGATTCTTTTTTCGTAAGAAAACCTGGGCGAAAGGCCTGTGCCGCGTTTTTCGTTGTAAGCCTGCCTTCCGTAGGCAGGCTCTAGAGGGTCCCCACTAAAAATCTCAAGGTTCCCATTATAGAAAACTGAATTATATGCCAATTGTTTCACCTTAAAATCAATTGGTCCTGATTCAAAAATCAACTTCAATTAAAAAGGCGATAGTCGAATTACCGGTGCCAAGAAAGTAAAGAATTTTCCATAGCGGGAATCCAATTAAAGAGCCACGCTAGATATACAAGCATATTACACCATAAAGCTGAGATAAAGCCTCAAACAGTAGCCTCAATACGTCGTATCACTTTTTATGCCGTCCATAATGACACTTCCGAAAATTCCTGGATATTGTTATGGAATTTTAAATACTTTTATCATATGAAAACGACCGCTTTAGTAATTCATCTGCTATTATTTTTTATAACATGCCACCAAGGGAATGCCCAAGAGGAATTTAAACTTTGGGAAGACGGAAAAAAACCTTTTTATAAGGATAACGATCTTAAGGAGTATGAAAAAGAGGTATGGGGTACAAAAGCAGTTGGCAACATTACAGAACCTACGTTGACCATCTACAAAGCTGAAGGGCAAAATACCGGTAAGGCGGTCGTCATAATTCCTGGCGGGGGATATGAATTGGTGGCCATGTACCATGAAGGGTATGAATTAGCAGAATTGCTTTCAAAAAATGGAATTACGGCGGCCGTTTTGAAATATAGAATTCCGAATCCAAAATCTTCCAACGAGCCACATCTGGTGCCATTGACCGATGGGCGAAAAGCACTGAAAATGATGCATGAAAAAGCGGAGGCCTACGGTATAAATACGGATGAGATAGGCGTTATAGGCTTTTCTGCTGGCGGCCATTTGGCTGCAGTTCTGGGGCTTTGGGTAAGTGAAGAGCAGAATGAGAATCCAGACTTTACAGGCTTGATTTATGGGGTGACCAATTTAAGCGAGGGTAATAAAAACTGGTTGGAAAGCAATCTATACCACAGAAAACTTACTGAGGAGGAAATTGCTAAAAATACATTATTGAATCTAGTTAATGAAGATACGCCTCAGGCATTTTTGGTACATGCGATCGATGACGATTCTTGTAGCCTTGAAGAGACCACCTTGTATATGCAAAAATTAGTGGAGCATCAGGTTTTGGTTGAAGCACATATTTTTCCCAAAGGAGGGCACGGTTTCGGAATCGGAAGAGCTTCCGATGGTACGAACCAATGGGTAACATTGTTCGTGAATTGGGTAAAGAACAGTCGGTTTTGATCAATTTAATGGAAAGTAAGTATTCGGTTATTCCATAATCCCCGGGCTTTTTTAATTTTCCTTTTGATTAAATCAATAAAAAATGTTTGTCGGTCGAATTCAACCAATGATTGACAAATAACTCAGTTAACCTATGGTTCGAGTTTACCTGCCGAAGGCAGGCCCAAAAGAAGCCATTTGGCGCGCTGGCAATTTTAACGAGGAGCTAACTGGGCTATATAGAATAATAGTCGGTTGCGCGATTATGTACGCACTCGTCTCAGACGAGCGCTGGGGGGGAACTTCTAAATAGAAAAGACCCGAGAAATTCCAAAATCAGCCAAAAAAGGAAATATTTTAAAAGCAAAACCCTAGTTGTTCTAGGGTTTTGTTGGCTAAATAAAAAAGCTTATAGACAGTGTGGCGCCATCTCCTCTATCAGGATTATAACACTGGTGTCAAGATGATATTTCGATAGGAGACTTTGCCATGGTCGCCTTGCAAATAAATAGGACCGGGCGCAAATACATCGGAGCTGATCGCCCCACCGGTGGGTCCTTCCACCGCCTGGTTGTCAACAATCTTTTTCCCATTAAAAATGACCGTAATATGGCGGTCTACCAACGTAATATCCAAGCTTTGCCATTCGCCGGCGGGTTTTTCGGCAGCCTCACTCGGGGTAATGCGGCTATAGACCGCGCCCATATTATGGGGGTCAAGCGCCAACCCATAGGAGTCCACCACTTGTATTTCATACAACCCACGAAGATACACCCCGCTGTTATTGTCCTTGGGTACGTTGACTTCCAATTTTAGGTTAAAATCCCCAAATTCTTGTTCGGTACGTAGGTTTCCGTAGGAGACATGATCCCCATGTTCGGACTGTACGGGATCATTCTGCATGACACCGTCGACTACCTTAAAACCATTCGCCTTGTTGGGGTCGATAGGTCTCCATCCTTTCATGTCTTTCCCATTAAATAATTTAATCGGCTTTCCAAATTTAATAGCACTCAAGTCTGGCGCAGGGCCTACGGGGGGCATCCGTTTTCCGGTAAAATGTGCCACTGATTCCCCTGTCCCTTCCCAAGAAGGTCCGCTCATGGTACCCGCTATAGCATCGCCTGTTTTTGTAATGCGCAAGGTCCAGGTCATTATGTGAGTGCGTTCTTTTCCTGGAGCGTCTTTATTGAAGACACGTTCACTGGTACGGGTCACGACCAAGGTATTTTCATTGGCCAGATATATATCGGAAACAGGGAGCACACTACCACCGATCCATAGTAGCTCCCCGTCTAAAAACCCTTGCTCGTCATGCACCTTAAGCCAGCCAACGCCACCCTCTTCAATATCAATGCCCCACATGCCCAAAAATCCGTTTTCGAGATCTTGTGATGCACAGGGAACGACCGCAAAAAGGGTAGGTGCGGTCAATAAAAGGACAATAAGGGAAAGTAACTTTTTTTTCATGATGTTAGTTTTGGTTCCGTATTTTATTTATGCAATGAATGCTATATTCATCGCTTAAAGTTAGCGTTTTATTTAAAAAGTAAAGGAGGGCTAATACATCATTTGACATTAAACCAAGTTCAATCCACATTTAGTTGAATTTATACACCCTTTGAAGATGGAAAGTTGACAAACAGTTGGAAGATAAGGTGCCAGACAGTGCGCTGGCCATTTTAATGGGGAGCTAACCGGGTTTTATTGAATAATAGTCGGGTTGCACGATTATGTAAGCACCCGTCACAGACGAGCGTTAGCGAGAGACATTTTTAGTGCAACATTGCTTGAGAAATTGGCGCGCCGAAGCGTTGGCAAGGGCGTCGCGCCGGCAATTTTAATGGGGGCCAGGTTACGCGCTGGTAATTTTAAAGCGCGGCCAGTCGGGTTTTATAGGATAATAGTCGGGTTGCACGATTATGTAAGCACTGGTCACAGACGTTCGCTAGCGGGGAACTGCTTTTTTGAATATAAAATATATTCGGATAAATTTGTCCGAATTAAAAATACCCTTATCTTTGTAATCAATTTAACTATGATTTCGATGTTTTCAAAAGCATGTGAATATGGTATTAGAGCCTCGACGTACATCGCCCTTCAATCGCTTGAAGGTAGGCGGGTCAGTCTAAAGGAAATTGCGGAGGAAATTGACTCTCCCGTAGCGTTTACCGCAAAAATTTTGCAACAATTGTCGAAAAACCAAATCGTTGATTCGCTAAAGGGTGCAGCGGGGGGATTTGAAATTCAGAGGAGTGGTATCGACCGCATAAAACTTAGTGAAATTGTATACGCGATCGATGGCGACACTATTTATACAGGTTGTGGCTTAGGGTTAAAGAAATGCAATGCGAACAAACCTTGCCCTGTACACGACAAGTTTGTTCAAATACGGGACGATTTAAGATATATGCTTGAAAACACTAGTCTCTATGAAATGACCGTTGGCCTGGAAGTAGGATTGACCTATTTGAAACGATAAAAAAAATTGAATTTAAATCGGACAAATATGTCCTAATAAAAATAAAACCATTTGGATACTACTCTAAAAATACAACATAAATATCAGGGACTCGGTGAAAACCCCGAAACCTATATGCAAGGGCTGCTACATGCGAAACCAATAACCTATTGGGATTATGTAGAGGTCGATACCCTGCTTTCCCTGCAAAAACCACGTACCTATTTTAAGGACGAGACCATTTTTATCATGTACCATCAAGTGACCGAACTGTTGCTCAAAATGATGCGCCACGAGCTCGAACAAATTATGGAAGCACAATTTATTACCGAAGAATTTTTAATGACCAAGATTGGTAGATTGAACCGATATACTTTGATGTTGATTACCTCTTTCGATATCATGAAGGATGGAATGAACTATGATGATTACAATGAATTCAGGAAAACATTGACCCCTGCAAGCGGGTTTCAAAGCGCCCAGTTCCGCTATATCGAAATTCTGTGCACCCGTTTGGAAAATCTAGTGAACGATGCGGGCAAAAAACGTCTTCCCGCCCAACCTGGGGCTGAGGATTATTTTGAAAATATCTACTGGATCGATGCCGGGCTCAACAGAAAATCCGGCAAAAAAACCTTGACCTTGATCCAATTTGAAGAAAAGTACCTGGAGATTTTCATCGGTCTCGCAAAAAAAGTACATGGAAAAACTGTAGAGGATAAAGTTTTAAGCATGAAAAACCCTTCATCCGCATTAAAAGAAAAACTTAGGGAATTCGACCGTCTGTACAATGTCGAATGGCCATTGGTGCATTTAAGAACCGCGGAGCACTACCTGAACCGAAACGGGGAAAACAAGGCCGCGACCGGAGGTTCGGAATGGAAAAAATACCTACACCCAAAATACCAGCGACGTATATTCTTCCCGGCGTTGTGGACTAAAAACGAAAAAGAAACTTGGGGAGAACCTAAAACATAGCATTATGAAGGTAATGAACAAACCCGAATTGATCCCGTTAGAAGTGGGGGATTCAATCAAAACAATGCAGGTCAATGGCCTGGCTGGAATGACAATGCCTCGGCACCACGCCACGAAGGAAGCGGTAATTGTGGTGCAGGAAGGCCGGGCCTTGTTGAGAATGTCCGAGCGTAGTCATACCCTGAAAAAGGGATCCACCTTGATTATTCCTGCGGGGAAGGAACACACGCTCACAATACAACAGGACTTTAAGGCCATAGCCATAATGGCGGTCGATTCAGAAATCAATTTTATATAACAACATCATGGAAAAAATAATAGAAAAAACAATAGGACAGATGGTCGCCGAGGACTACCGCACCGCCCAGGTTTTCAAAAATCACAAAATAGACTTTTGCTGCAAGGGTAATCGTAGTATTGCGGAAGTAGCCGAAAAAAGCAAATTGGACCCTACTATTTTGTTAGAGGAAATAAAAGCCGTTAAAGAACGGAACAACCATGACAACAGCGATTTTAAATCTTGGCCATTAGACCTACTTGCCGATTATATCGAGAAAAA
>JALHST010000253.1 GCA_022865355.1 Maribacter sp.
GGTCGGTCTTAGAAAATCGGTACATATTATTCCCTTGGGAGCGAGTGTTGATGAAATCGTGAACATGAGCGCCGTTGCAGCAATCGATGCCCAAGAACGGGAAAAACGCAAAATGGCCAAGAAAATTAAATAAAGAGGAAAGAGTAGAAAGAAGAAAGATGCTAGAATTTAGAAGTACGAATTAGGATTTGGCCCCTCCCGATAGCTATCGGGAGCTATCGGGGTGGAATTTGGAATTTTTTATATACTTCGTACTTCGTACTTCCTACTTCCCACCTCGTACCTCCAACCTTGATATCATTTTATGATCCATCATCTGAAAGGAAAATTAGTAGAAAAAAACCCCACGCATGTCATTATTGAATGCGGCGGAGTAGGGTATTTTGTGAACATATCCTTACACACCTTTTCCAAAATTCAGGATTCGGAAAACCTACAACTATTTACCCATTTACAGATTAAGGAAGATTCGCATACCCTTTTTGGATTTGCCGAGAAATCAGAACGGGAGATCTTCCGTTTGCTTTTGTCGGTTTCAGGGATAGGATCGAGCATCGCACGTACCATGTTATCCTCAATTTCCCCTGGCCAGATCAGGGATGCCATTGCGAACGGCGACGTCGCGACGATACAGGCCATTAAGGGGATTGGCGCCAAGACTGCCCAAAGGGCCATTTTAGATCTTCGTGACAAGATTTTGAAAGTCTACGATATTGATGAAGTTTACACGAGTTCAAACAATACAAATAAGGATGAAGCGTTATCTGCTTTAGAGGTTCTTGGGTTTGTCAGAAAACAGGCCGAAAAGGTCGTTGACAGAGTCTTAAGCCAAGATCCTACGCTAAGCGTTGAGAACATCATTAAACAAGCGCTTAAAAATTTGTAAAGAGTTTGAAAAAAGGGGCAAAAAAAAATCTTAAATCGGTATTTAAGCTTATTTTTCTATGTATACTTTTCTTTGCGGTAACCGAAACTTCGTGGGCCCAGGAAAAAGGGGAAGAAGAGGCTAACCAGCAGGAGACCGATTCGGTCAAGACTGGATTTTCCCTAGGAAGAATCGAACTTCAGAACCCCAAGAGCATCGTCTCAAAGTACATTTACGACCCCAAACTCGATCGGTATATCTACAATGAGAGTATTGGCGATTTTGACATCGGATACCCCATCATCCTTACCCCCGAACAATATATGGAGTTGGTGCGCAAAGAAGGCATCAAGGCCTATTTCAAAGAGAAGTCGGATGCCTATTCCGGAAAGAAGGAAGGGAGTGAAGAGGCCCGAAAGAACTTATTGCCCAATTTCTATGTAAACAATGATTTTTTTCAGACGGTTTTTGGTGGCAATACCATCGAAGTAATCCCCCAAGGTTCAGTGGCCATGGACCTCGGTATCATCTGGCAGAAAAATGATAATCCGTCCTTGTCCCCGAGAAATAGAACGAATCTCTCTTTTGACTTCGACCAAAGAATAAGTCTAAGTATGCTCGGCAAGGTTGGAGAGCGCTTGCAGGTGACCGCAAATTATGACACCGAAGCGACCTTCGATTTTCAAAATATCGTCAAATTAGATTATACACCCACCGAGGATGATATTTTACAATCGATCGAAGTGGGGAACGTAAATATGCCTTTGAACAGTTCTTTGATTACCGGGGCCCAGAGTCTGTTCGGCGTGAAGACCCAATTGCAATTTGGCAAAACCAAGGTGACCGCGGTATTTTCGGAACAGCGTTCTCAAAACAATACGGTGGTGGCCCAAGGAGGTGGTACCCTCAATGAATTTTCACTGACCGCATTAGATTATGATGAGGACAAGCATTTTTTTCTATCGCACTATTTTAGGGACAATTACGATGCAGCCCTCGAAAACTACCCGTATATCAGAAGTCAAATTCAAATAACACGATTGGAAGTCTGGGTAACCAACCGAAACCAGCAGACCCTCAACGTTAGGAATGTGGTGGCCTTACAGGATCTAGGCGAATTCAATCCGGCCAATACGCGAATCGGACAAGCCAATGGAGATCCTGTCGGGTTTTTTAATATTTCCGGTCCGAACAACAATCTACCCAGGAACAATGCAAATGACTATGATCCGGCACTGATCGGAGCTGGCGGTGCACTTACGACGAGTATCCGTGATATTGCCACCGTCGAAAATGGATTTAACGTACCGGGCTATCCGGTGAACCAGGGTTTTGATTATGCGATCTTAGAAAACGCCCGCAAACTAGAAGCGGGAAGGGACTATGATTTTAATTCCCAATTGGGGTATCTATCCTTGAACCAGCGCTTGAGTAATGATGAGGTATTAGGTGTGGCTTTTCAATATACCTATAATGGTGAAGTCTTTCAAGTAGGTGAATTTGCCAATGGGGGTCTAGACGCCACTACCGTATCGGGAGGCGTTAATCCGATTATCAACAACAATACGCTCATCCTTAAATTATTAAAGAGCAACATTACTTCGGTCTCCGATCCGATCTGGGACCTTATGATGAAGAATATTTATGCCACGGGAGCCTTTCGATTGAGCCAAGACGATTTCAAATTGAACATTCTATATTCCGATCCGACCCCTAGAAATTATATTACGCCAGTGGATCCGGCCACATGGCCTGCCGAACTCGATGACAAGATCCTTTTGAACGTATTCCATTTCGACCGTCTCAACGTCTACAACGATGTGCAAAGCGGTGGGGATGGCTTCTTTGATTTTGTACCGGGCATAACGGTCGACATGCAGGGGGGTAGGATCATCTTTACCAAGGTAGAACCCTTCGGCGAATATTTATTCAATAGGTTAGGTGGAGGAACCTACGATGTTGCGAACGACCAGGGCTATAATTCGAACCAAAAGCAATATGTTTTTAGAAACCTATACGCCTCTACCAAGTCGGCATCAAGGGAAGATGCCGAGAAAAACAGGTTTATTTTAAAGGGGCGCTATAAATCGGAGGGAAGCAATGGAATTCCGATTGGGGCCTTTAATGTCCCACGGGGCTCGGTACGGGTCACGGCGGGCGGGCGTCAATTGCAGGAAGGAATCGATTATACGGTGAATTATCAAGCGGGAACCGTGCAGATCCTCGATCCCAGTTTGGAAGCTTCGAATACGCCCATCAATATCTCAGTTGAGAATAATGCCGTTTTTGGCCAACAGACCCGACGTTTTACAGGGATAAACGTCGAGCACCAATTTAATAAAAACTTTGTACTGGGCACAACGCTCCTGAATCTCAACGAACGCCCGTTGACACAAAAATCGAATTATGGCGTTGAACCTGTCAACAATACCATTTTTGGTGTAAACGGTAATTACTCTACCGAAATTCCGTTTCTAACACGTATGGTCAATAAACTGCCCAATATTGACACCGATGTACCTTCGAATTTGTCAGTACGTGCAGAAGTAGCTTGGCTGAAACCCAATTCCCCTAAAAATGCCAACTTTCAAGGGGAGACGACCACCTATCTCGATGATTTTGAAGGCGCGCAGGCTTTGATCGACATTCGTTCTTCACTTGGGTGGACCATGGCAAGTACCCCTTTGGAATTTGGAGAAGTGCCCGATGAAAAGCTTTATGGGAACACGCCCGATGATGCCAGTAATTTATTGAACGGCTATGGCAGGGCGAAAATGGCCTGGTATACCATCGACCCTATTTTTTATACCAATCAACGTCCGACCGATATTAGTGATAGCGATATTTCCACCAACCCTACGAGAAGGGTCTATATCGACGAGGTATTCCCACAGACCGATGTGGCACAGGGGCAGACTACCGTACAAGGGACCCTCGATTTGGCCTATTATCCAAATCAAAAAGGCCCTTATAACAATAATGACAATTTTAATGGCCTTACTCCCCAAAACAAATGGGCGGGAATGATGCGTTCATTGAGCAGTACCAATTTTGAACAGTCGAATGTTGAATTTATACAATTCTGGGTCTTGGACCCCTATGTCGACGGTATTGCTACCAGCCCTGGGGAATTGGTTATCAACTTGGGAAATATCTCCGAGGATGTTTTAAAGGATGGAAAGAAGCAATATGAAAATGGGCTGCCCGATGTTGATAGTACCGAATCCCCCGCCTCTACATCCTGGGGAGAAGTTCCGCAGACCCAAGCTCTCGTATATGCCTTTGATGCCAGTGAGACCAATCGGGGATTGCAGGATATCGGGTATGATGGTTTGGATGATGCCAAGGAAGCCGCTATCTATACCTCCAATCCGGGTGACGACCCGGCTCGGGATAACTACACCTATTATCTCAACCGAGAAGGGGGGATCCTCGAACGCTATTTAGACTTTAACAACCCGGATGGCAATTCCCCGGTTCAGGTAACGAACACCAATAGGGGCTCCACTACCTTGCCCGATGTCGAGGATATCGATCGTGACCTGACTATGAATACGGTCAATAGTTACTATGAATATCGCATCCCGATCAAGCCCAATACGCTTATTGATGACGTATATGTGACCGACATTAAGGAAGACCCTACCCCGACCTTGCCCGACGGCAGCCAGTTGAACAGCCGATGGATCCAATACAAGATCCCATTAAGTGATTTTACAAAGGCCCTGGGGGGCATCAATGACTTTCGGTCAATTAGTTTTATGCGGATGTACCTTACCGGATTTAGTAGCGATGTCGTCTTGCGATTCGCTACCTTGGACCTGGTACGGGGCGATTGGCGTACCTATACAAAGTCATTGGAGCCCGATGTTGATCCCGATCCGTCCGACGATGGTACCCTGGTAGATGTGAATACGGTCAACATTGAGGAGAATTCTGCCCGTTCACCCATTCCCTATGTATTACCACCGGGGGTCGTTCGCGAACGTCTGAACAACAACAATACGATCATCCGCCAAAATGAACAATCACTTTCGTTCGTGGTAGAAAATTTATTGCCGCAAGATTCCCGCGGCGTATTTAAAAATGTGGATATCGATGTACGTCAGTACAAAAAAATAAAGATGTTCATTCATGCCGAGGAAATTTCGGAAACCGACTATCCGAATGATGCGGCGCCCTTGGTCGGCTTTTTGCGGATAGGTACCGATTTTTCACAGAATTTCTATCAAATTGAATTGCCACTGCAATTCACGCCCTTTGGTTCGACTTCTGAAAGTGCCATTTGGCCCGATGCGAATAATATCGATATCGATCTTTCCGATTTGAACAAGATCAAATCGATACGCATCAATAATAGAACGACCGTACCCTTGAATGAACTTCAATTTTTTGACGTTGAAAATGGGGTCATCACCCCAGTAGCCGAATTTGCTCCAAGGAATCCTGGCAGCCTGCGTGTAGGGATCCAAGGGAATCCGTCTTTGGGAAGTATCCGAGGTATGATGGTAGGTATCAAAAATACCGATGATTTGCCGGCTCGGGGAGAGATCTGGTTCGATGAGCTGCGTTTGGCCGGCTTGGACAATAATGGCGGTTGGGCCGCGGTGGCCGCTTTAGACGCCAATATAGCCGATTTTGCAAATGTCTCGGCAACGGGAGGTAGAAGTACCTCGGGTTTCGGGGCCATTGATCAAATGCCCAATGAGCGCGCCCGTGAAGACGCCATTTCCTATAATGTGGTTACCAATGTGAACTTAGGGCAAATGATGCCCAAGAAATGGGGTATTCAAGTGCCTTTTAACTATGGGGTTTCCGAGGAAAAGATTACCCCTGAGTTTGATCCCGTTTACGACGATCTTAAACTCAATGATCTGATCGCCGCGGCACCTGACCAACAAACGGCCAATGCCATCAAAGAGCAGGCAGAGGAATATACGAAGCGCACCAGCATCAATTTTATCGGCGTGCAAAAAAATAGGGGAGAAGGGGCCGAGGCAAACTTTTATGATATAGAGAATTTTACCTTTAATTATTCGTATAATGAAACGGATCATCGCGATTTTGAGATTGCCAGCTTGCGCGATCAAAATGTAGTAACGGGCTTGGTGTACAATCATAATTTCAAACCCTTGGAAGTGGCGCCTTTCGCTAAGAAAGACTCCTTGTTCACGGGAAAATATTGGCAATGGCTCAAAGAATTGAATCTGAGTCTGCTACCGGCCAGTGTTTCTGTAAATTCGAATATCAACCGGCAATTTAATCAGCAACGCTTCCGTGATGTTGTCGAAGAGGGTGTCGACCGATTGCAACTCCCGTTATTACAACAACGAAATTATCAGTTCAATTGGCAATATGCGATCAATTACAGTCTAACGAAATCACTGCGCCTCAACCTGACGGCCTCGAACAATAGCATCGTCCAAAATTATTTAGGGGATAATCGGGACTCCGAAGGAAACCTGGAAGTCTTCAATGAACTAAATCTTTGGGACGGATTTTTCGATATTGGGGTACCCAATCGACATTCCCAGCAGATGCAAGTGAATTATGAATTGCCCTTCGCCAAGATCCCGGCACTCGACTTTATAAACGCCCAGTATAGCTATACCAGTAATTTTGAATGGCAACGGGGAGGGGATGCCCTGAGTCAGGCGATTGCCATAGCCCAGAATCCGTCTACACCTTTGAATGAACTGGATCCTATTTCGATAAATTCCGTTCAAAACGCCAATACCCATAATCTTACGGCATCAATGAGCCTTCAGAAGTTTTACGACCTTTTGGGGTTAAAGAAGGCCGATGGCAAGACGTCGGCGCGTACGAGCGCTCCGGTACGATTGGATAAGGCCGGGAATCCGGCCAAAACCTCGGAACCTCCTGTTAAAAAAACGAGCGGTTTGTTTAATGCCGCTATCGATGTTTTGACAATGGTAAAAAGACTCAATGTAAATTACAACGAGAGCAACGGTACCGTGCTCCCGGGATATACCCAATCGATAGGCTTTATCGGAACCACACGACCTACCCTGGGTTTCGTCTTCGGAAGTCAGGCCGATGTTCGTTTTATGGCCGCCAAGAACGGTTGGCTGACCAGTTATCCAGATTTCAACGAACAGTTTTTGAGGCGTACCAACCGACAGTTGAACCTTACGGCCACCGCCCAACCATCGCAGGATTTGACGATCGATTTATTGGCCGATCGACAATATTCGAATAGTTTTCAGGAAAGCTATGATTATGATGCATGGCGACAAGATCAAAATTCCCTGATCAACGAGTATGGCAATTTCAGCATTTCAACGCTGATGATAGCCACGGTATTTCGAAAAAGCGACGAATTCAATTCAGGAAATTTCGAAAAATTCAAGGAAAACAGAATTATCATCGCCAATAGGTTGGCTGTGATCAATGGGCAATCAGGCACGGTCGATGCCGACGGTTTCCCTGAATTGTTTGGCAAAACACAACAAGACGTACTTTTACCCGCATTTTTTGCCGCCTATACAGGGCAAGATGCCAACAATGTAAAACTAGACGTATTTCGGAAGATTCCGATACCCAACTGGAATATCAAGTACACCGGCTTAATGCGTAACAAATGGTTTAAAAAGAAATTCAAACGATTTTCTTTAAGCCATGGGTATCGTGCCGCCTACAGCATCAATTCCTTCCAGACCAATTTGGAGCGCACCCAACTTATAAACGAAGGGGCAGCCCCTATCGATAGTGAGACGGGTGACCTGCTCCCCGAGTACATCTTGAATAACGTTACCCTTACGGATCAGTTCAACCCTTTGATGCGGGTAGATTTTGAAATGCAGAATTCGGTAAGTGTCCTAGCGGAAGTACGCACCGATAGGGCCATGTCTTTGAGCTTTGACAATAACCTTATGACCGAGATTAATGGCAAGGAATACACGGTAGGTTTAGGTTATCGTATAAAAGATGTGCAATTCGTAACCAATATCGGAGGCAACAAAACCCGATTAAAAGGTGATTTAAACCTGAAGGCCGACGTTACGCTTCGCGATAATATTACCATCATACGCAATCTTGACATCGACAACAATCAGATTACTTCGGGTCAAAATTTGATGTCAATAAAATTTACCGCCGATTATGCCTTGAGTAAAAATTTGAATGCGCTTTTCTTTTACGACCATTCATTCTCCCAATTTGCGGTTTCTACCGCTTTTCCGCAGACCACCATCAATACCGGGTTTACCTTGCGTTACAATTTTGGGAATTAAAGGCGTTAAATGGCGAATACAACTATAAAACAAAATTAAACAATTACTAGGGAGGGGGCCGAAAGACCCATCCGATTTCTATCTACAAAAATGTTTTCACATTCCTACAGGGAAGCAGGCAGCTAAATATTCAGGAATTGAGTTATAGAAGCTGCATCTTTTTTCGCACGTTTAATGGCTCTTGAACTTGCTCTTTTTTTTTGAATACCTTTTTGGAATCAGTTACATTTGTTCCGCAAAATAAAATAGAAGCAATGAACATACCATCAGATTTAAAGTATACCAAAGACCATGAATGGATCAAGATTAATGGGAATATCGCCACGGTAGGCATTACCGATTTTGCCCAAGGGGAATTGGGTGATATTGTTTACGTCGAGGTCGAAACCTTGAATGAGACCTTGGGGCGCGAAGAAGTATTTGGTACGGTTGAAGCGGTAAAAACGGTTTCCGACCTATTTTTACCATTAAGCGGAGAAATAATTGAGTTTAACCCCGCGTTGGAAGACGAGCCTGAAAAGGTAAACTCAGACCCTTATGGCGACGGTTGGATGGTGAAGATCAGGATAGACGATCCCTCGGAAATCGAGGCGCTATTAAGTGCGGGGGACTATAAAGAACTAATAGGTGCTTAAAAGGCACGGTTTTCTTATTATTTTTATTAGCTGGATGGTGTTTGTGACATGGTTGAGCCTGGCTTCTTTTTCAAATACCCATTTACCGGGTTATAATA
>JALHST010000254.1 GCA_022865355.1 Maribacter sp.
AAAGAAATAGAGCGATTTGCCGTCGGCATCTGTCAAAATATTGCCAAAGGTCCCGTCAGCCGCCAATTTTATAGTACTGGCGGGTGCCGGGGCCAAAGGGGATACAGCATTAACGATAGGCCAAACCCCAGGGGTGGGAAAACTGATTCCCTTATTATCGCCGCGAGCGGTATCTTGGCCGAAATAATACAGAGGCCAGCCTTTATAAGTAAGTTGTGTTTTTCCGAATACATTGATCGTGCCAAAATCAGTCGGGTTCAATATACTAGGAATTTTGTCAATACTAATTTCGGCAATTGGCCAAATGGAGTTATTCGAGAAGTCTGGACTTGTAAAATTATTTGTATTCTTGGCATCGTTCTTAAATGAATAGAGCGTTTTCCCCGCGATATCCACGAGGTAGAATGAAACACCTTCCCCGTCGGTATAGTTGTCCAAATAGTTTTTCCCGTCATGGCCAACCAATTGGGCCTGAACATACATCAGCGAATAATCGGGTTTGGCAACGTACCACACGTCATTTACCTTATCCCCATTCGTGTCGCCGGCCGCATTGTCATTTGCGAAGTAATACAAAGGCCATCCTTTATAGCTGGTTTGCTTGGTACCGTCAGGACGATCGATCGTGGTAAAATCAGAGGCTTGTAAACCGGCATCAACGGTTATTGATGCTTTATAGAAGACGGGCCAGACGGTCAAACAGCCATCAAGACATGCTGAGTTATCTTTGGTGTCCAATGAAAAGAAATACAGTGATTTTCCATCGGCATCGGTCATTATTTTTCCAAATGTAGCATTATCGGCAAGTTTTACAGTACTCACTAAAGGAGTTGGAGTAGGTGTTGGGTCGACTATTGGATCGGGATTTGAATCCTTACTGCAGCCTTGTAGAAAAAAAGCTGTTGTGATTATTGTAAAAAATATATTTTTCATTTTTCCAGCGTTTTGGGTTATAATCTTTGTAAATTAACCTTCATACCTTTTTTTATCCAACTAAAAAACCGTGAATGGGAAAAAATTTAACTTTAAAGGGAAAATCAATCCCTGAATATTCACTAATATTTTGAAAAAGGATAACCTGTATCTGTTTACACTTTTGGCCATCGCTATGGTGGTCTTTATAATCGGCTATTTTAGTATGGCCTATATGGTAAAGGTTAGTACTGATCAATTTCTCGAAATACAAATCGAATCAAGTAAGCGTGAAGCCCGTGAATTTGCCGAGCTTGTGGCTTCACAATTGGAAAATGGCACTGCTAGGGAAACCGTTATCTATAATATCCAGAAAAGTATCGAAGGCACTAATATTGAAAGTGGTTTTATCTGCATGTTCGATTGGTCAGGCATTGAGATATGCCATCCGGATCCCCAACAAATTGGAAAAAAGGCGCTCCCCAACGAATCGCACGTTCGATCTATTGATGATGAAATCAATACCGAGGATTTTTATGACCTGCTAAAAAGCAAACAACCTCAGGGTGGTATTCGGGATTTTTCCAATTCTGGTCGCAGTTCAGAAATTATTTACCTGTATCCCGTCAAAAATTCCGATTGGATCATTGCCGCACACGCGAATATTGAAAAAATCGAAAAACAGATTAAAGAGCTCAAATTCAATTTTTTACTGGTTTACCTTCTTTCAAGTGCCACAATCGTGTTGCTCTCCTTACTTATTGTACGCTTTTTGGGCAGTTATTACGAAAAGACCTTCGAGCTTAAAAATGAAAAGCTGGCAGAGGAAGTAATAAACCTTTCAAAGCTCAATGTAGATCTTTATAATTTGAAGGATAAAATAACGATTAGGGCAGAAGATGAAGACGAAAATGAGGATGATAAGGAAGAAGATGAGGAGAATACCAGAATAAAAAATCGCTTATTGACCTATTCAAGAGACAAGTTGATTTCAATACGGGTTGACGATATTGCTTTTATAAGTACTGAAAATGCCGTAACCACGATTACCTGTTTGGATGGGCGGAGGCATTCAAGCAATTCAAGTTTGGACGAACTTTATAGAAGTTTGGATCCCATGTTTTTCTTTCGGGCCAATAGACAACACATCATTTCGGCAAAAGGTATTTACGAGATTTTAAGATATGGCAACAACCAGCTTAAAATTATATTGAATCCTGCTTCAAGCAATACCATCATAATCTCTAAGAACAAGGCCGCCGATTTCAAAAAGTGGTTGGATATTTAAAAAAAATAATGTGTATTGCATCAATTACCAAAATTGGCCAATTCCACTTCATAGGTGAGCTTTTTTAAATGGTCGTCAATAGAAATATAAAGGATTTTGTTATTGCTATAGATATGGGAACATTTAAAGTAATCGCGCCAAGCATCAAATGACACCCCGTTTTTCATACAAAACCCCTTAATTACTTCGAGTACTTGTCTTTCAAGTATGCTATTTTTTTTGAAGGCTTCGACTAAAATTAGTCGTTCTTCTTGGTTCAACTTCTTTGTTGTGCCTGAAATTTTAATGACACTATCATTCCCCAAAAATTCATGCGTTTTTTGCCAAACAACAGTACTAGACTGAAGCATGTAAGTTCTTGCCCATAGCAAACCTAATTCATGGTCAACAAGTTCTTTGTTCTTTTTAAATAGCATAAGGCCAAATTTATCGTCCTCGAACGTAATGGCAAACAAAAAAAGTATGAAGTAGAAAAAATGGGATTTAAAACGGAAATTGTTCGTTTGAAACTTATTTGACATTGATAAATTGCTATAAATAGATTCGGAGTACGGCGTTGGGGGTAATACCCAATGAATTTTGTTTCACTTCTTCAACTGCGCCTAGGGTGTTAATCCTATAAAACTGGTTGATGGTGTTTTCCTTGTCAAACAAATTCCATATAGACACACCGATGTTTACCTTGCTTGTGCCTTTCATTTTAAATTGGTAAACAGCCGACACATCAGCGCGCATGTAATCGTCGAGTCTTCCGTTATTTACAGGTCCGTAGTTGATGCCATTGCTCAATACTTCTCGGTCCATAACCGGTCTGGTAATTGGTTTGCCCGAATGCCAGTTCATTCCTGCGGATAATAAAAAATGGGGTGTTGTGAAGGTAGATCCAAAGGTGATACTATTTGCAATCTGTAGATTATTCGGAAAGCTAGTATCGGGGAGGATCTCAAACACATAGTCACTTGAAAGATAGGAGTAGCTCAACCAGGTACTTACCTTCTTGAATTGTTTTCTGATCAACAGGTCCATGCCCATGGCATCATAACTTCCGTTGACCGAGACAAACTCGTATTGGTTCTGAAAACCTTGGCTCGAGGTTGTTATTCCATCTACGTTCTTATAATAGCCGACTAGGTTAATAAGCCATCCCCTGTCACTGTAACTCAATCCGATCGAAAGTTGTTTGCCGATGATCACTGGGAATTCCTGTTCGTTCGATAACCGCCATCTACGCTTTTCAATCCCTAAAAAATCGTCTTGAAAATTGATTATCTGTGAGGTATTCTGATGTTTGATTTCCCCGAGTATTTCTAAGTTGAACGAATTAAAAAAACGCCTGTTAAAACTAAAACGAGGCTCCCATAATTGTTTTTTGAACTTGTCCAGATAATTGTATCGAATGCCGGCATTGAACATGGTCATTCTATCTTTCGATATATAAGCTAGTTGTGTAAATCCGGAATGATCGCTAAGCACTTCGCTTTCCAACGATCGGAAAAAGGGCCTGTCTATATCATCCAAGTTCGTTACTTTGGTATCTACATATTGGTAGCCGCCATCTATCCTCCACCAGTCGGTAATTTGAAACGAGCCCTCTAAATTTATCCCGGTTTCCGATACCGAATTTTTTTGCAAAAACCTTTGGTTGTCTAAAATATTGGCATTAATGGCTTTTAGGGTATAATCCGTTTCATAGATATTCATACGCGTGCTTAAGCGGTCGTTCCAAGAGCGATGGTATTGCAGTCCGCCTGCAGTGCTGTTTTGGCCCACACTACTCCTCCTTGATTCTTCAATCCCATCAATGACCGCATTTTCATTGAAGACCAGTTCATTATTGGCATTAATGAAGTTCAGTCTTATTTCGTCTTTCCCTGAAGGCTTGAACAACCAACGCAGCGAATGGTCATAAAAATCAAATTCAAAATCGGAGTTGACAACTTCGGCTGCATTAAATTCTACTTCGGTATCTTGTGAAATTCGGTCAAAGTAGGCCTTATAGGTAGGGGATTGTACTAAATTGCTAATGGCCTTCCTTGCAGCCACTTGTACAGAGGAATTTCTGCCCAATGGAACATCCAAAAAGGCATTGGCATCTAGAAAGTTAAAGGCCACGTTCCCCTGAAATTTTGGATTGATTTCCTTGTCGGTTTCCATTGAAATGGTGCCTGAAACCCCATCAGTGTAGGCGACGGGTGTCCCATTTTTCCGGAGGCTGACCTTTTGGGTTATCTGCGGATTGTACATAGAGATAAGCCCGAAAAAATGGCCCGATTGATACATTTTTATCCCATCCCAAAGAATCAGGTTCTGGTCATTTGTACCTCCCCTGATATTGATATCGGATACGGTTTCGTTTATACTTTGAATCCCGGGAAAAGCCTGAACTGCTTGCAGTACATCGGTTTCTGTCAACCCGGGCAGAATACTGAACCTATCAAGATCTATCTTGAAAGAGCCGTCATTGAGCTTGTCGATTCCCCTTATCAAATAGTCCGAAAGAACGATTTCAGCTAACGGTAGTTCATCGGGCACCAAATAGATGGTGTCGCAAGTATTTTCCTTGAAAAATTGATAGCTTCTGTCCAAAGTTTTATAGCCAATATGTCGTATGGCGATGATGTCATTTTTAGTATCGAGTTTTAGTTCGAAATATCCTTTTTCATTGGTAATTGTTGAATTTCTGCTTGCTTGAACCGTAGCATTCGCAATCGGCTCTTGGGTATTTTTGTCCTTAAGGTATCCGCAAAGTTGCAAAACGGGCTTTTTGACGGAAACGATTTTATTGTCTAGAACAGCAAAAATCAGCCTGGTACTTTCATGAATATAGTCAATGGACTCTTTAAAAGATAGCTCTTTTGTAGGCGGAACGACGTGTATGTCATCGACGGTTTCCGAGGCATAATTGAATTGATAGCCAAATCGGGTTTGTAGTTCCTTCAAAACATCAATCAAGGGCTTGACAGAACCATCTTGGGCTAAAATAACAGTAAAATTACAGAGTTGAAACAGTAGGATTATTTGTGATAGAATGCGGTTCACAGAAGTTTTGCCTTTCGGGTTGAAGTATAGTTTGTTGCTAATGAACCCAAGATAAAAGTACTTTTTTACTCAAACAAAAAAAACAAGGCGAACGGTATAATAGAGGGCTTTAAAAGGAAATTTCATCCTTGAATGTGAAGTGGTGGCATCTTTGGAAGAGCTTTAAAGTTGCCCCATTATTTGTCAATGGGATAAATGCTTACCAAGTTTCCCGTTTCTATGCGATATCCCAAATTCAACGGCTCGCTAATCGATTTCAACGCATTTTCTAAACTATCGTGTACAAAGCCGCCAGTGAAAAGTTGATCGGCAATTATGTTTTCCATTCGTACTTTTACATTGTACTGCCGCTCCAATTCAGCGAAGACTTCCGCCAAGGGAACCCGTTCAAAGCTACTTACGTTCTGGGTCCATTGTGGATTTAGGTACATGGTTTTTCCAAGAGAAGGTGTCCCGTCGGAAACTCGATAGCGGTCTCCGGCGTTAAGCTGCTCGGTTGTATGCTGAGAAGTAACCTTTACAAAGCCCTCAAAGCATTCGACCTCAAAATAGCTTCCCCGTTGCTTCACATTGAACTGGGTACCCACTACACTAACAACCCCTTCGGAAGTGACCACATCGAATTTGGCACCTTTGGCAACCTTAAAAAAAGCCTCGCCTTCTAGTCGTACTTCCCTTTTTTCATTCCATTTATTCTTGGAATAGTTTATCTCCGATAGGGCATTGACAACAACGGTCGAGGCATCCGGTAATTCTATGGTGGTTTTTTCGCCGGCTAACGTTCGTACTTGGACATTTTTATTGAAAAGGAAGAAATAGGTAAGCAGCAGACCAACAATAAAGACACTTGCAATCCGCAAGAAGGGTTTTAGCCAATTTAATTTTCTGACGGGCGCTGCATGATTTTCGAGCCGTTTACTAAAGGTTTCAAAATCAGCCACGGTAGAAAACCCGGAGGCTTTGAAATATTTCGCATTCTCAACGATACCAGTTAGTTCAGAATAATCATCAAACTGCTTGAAGACTTCCATCTCCTGCTCGGATAGCTTGTCTGTCAACCACATTTGTATCAAATATTCTTTATCCATGGATCTGGCTTCTTATCCTATAACAACTAGGGTTCCTGTTTTCCTGATTATTTTAACTTAAAATTTTCCAATTCTTTTTTGAGGATGCCAAAAGCCGTATAAATGCGGTACTCAACGACCTTTCTGGTGATTCCTAACATTTCCGCAATCTCCTCATGTTTCTTGCCTTCTGCCTTATTGAGCATGAAAGCCACCCGCTGCTCCTTTGAAAGTTTTTCAAGGGCTTTCTGATATTTTTGAAAGTACTCCTCCTTTTCCATAAGAAATTCCGGGGTCTCGTTACTATGTTCCGATGGTTTTAATTTTTGATACCGCAAGACCACTTTTTGGTGTTTGACTTCATTCAGCATCATATTATTGGCCACGGTATACAAAAAAGATTTTGCTCTGCCCAAAGTAACCTCTTTGCAATGTTCCCAAAGTTTGATAAAAGCTTCCTGTGCCTTATCGTTTGGGTTTAACCTTTCTCCATACCTATAGTACAGGTAGTCATGCAGACTTTTCGCGTATTTGTTATATATACCCGAGAAGACGTGCCGTTGGCAAATATCTTCATGTAGTTCCTTTGGCAAGCTTTTAAATTTTATGGGCCTAAATGTAGAAATAATTTTTTTTAGAATTTTTCGGGAATTTTTCGGAGTCGGTTGTTTTAGTTGCAGATTACTCTAATCGCATTAGTATTTTACCATGCAAAAGTACGTAAGATTACCAATTATTATACTGTCGATTGTCCTGCTCAACCTAAGTTGTAGAAAAGAGGAATTCGTTTCGATTCCTGGGCCCGATCAACAACCCTTGGCCAATACAACGGTCGCTGATCTACTCGAACGGACGGCTTTGAACGACGGTTCTATCGATAACATCATTGACAAATCGAATTGTTTTACAGTTCAATTACCCGTTACCGTAAAGGTCAATGGATCGGACCTTTTGATAAGTTCCGATGAAGACTTCGCCAATATAGAGGCAATTTTTGATGCATTTGATGATGATAGCGATGTTCTTGAAATCAGATTTCCTATTACCATTTTCTTAAGTGACTTTACTGAAGTCGCGATTGCCGATCTGACCGAATTCAACTCCTATTCGGCCAGTTGTAACGGAGAGAATATTGTAGATGATGACATTGAATGTTTGGATATACAATATCCGATTACCGCAACTATTTTCAATCAAGTGACGGAGGTTTTTGATACGATATCTATTACGAGCGATTGGCAACTATATATCTTTATCGATGATTTAAAAAGTGATGATATTGTTGACATCGGCTTCCCCATTGTTGTTATCCTGGCGGATGGTACCCAGGTAAGTGTAGTTAATTTAATAGAATTGGAACGAGTCATAGATGATGCCAAGGACAGTTGCGACGAAGACGATGATTACGACTATAATGATGACGACTGCGACAATTGTACCACGAACCAACTTGCCGATTTGCTAACCGGGTGCACGAATTGGATAGTCGACAAGCTGGAACGCCATGATAACAAACTTGAAGATAATTATATCGGATATCAATTCAATTTCGCAACCGATGGCACGATGAGCGCTGCGAACAATGGCAATTCCTTTTCGGGTACCTGGGAAAGTGCTGGAACGGGCAACAATATCTACGTTACCATCAATATCCCAAACTTAAGCGACTTTAATGCCACTTGGAACCTTCATGAAATAGAACAAAGTGGGAGCGAAAGTAACATTGATCTTCGATTGGGCGGTAACGACCGACTACGGTTCAAGAGCAATTGCTCCGACAATGGGGGCAATGGCAACGGGAATGGAAATACGGGTACTCTGGCTACCATCTTGGCCGATGGTCTGTGGGTGGTTGGCTCCTATACTGAAGACTCGGACGATCAAACCAGTAATTACAATGGCTATACACTGAACTTTAACAGCGATGGCACCGTGGTTGCTAGCAACGGTACCGCCATCAATGGCACATGGGCCGCGCAAAATTCAGATAACGAACTCTTTATAGATTTTGGAAACACTACAACACCCTTTGATAAATTTAACGATACCTGGGACATAATCTCCGTTACCGATACCCAAGTGGAGCTACGTGACGTTAGTGGCGGAAACGGTGGAACAGATTCATTAATTCTTAGTAAACAATAATACAATAACCTTAAAAACAATTGCTATGAAATACCACTTTCAAAATTCGAATTAAAAACGAAATGATGATTTGGCATTACATCTAACCCATTTATTAACAATTAAATATTGACAGATGAAAAAGAACATTTTTATTTACGGATTAGTAATGGTGGCGGTATTATATACCGGCTGTACCAAAGACGCTGACAACAGCAACAATTTTGCCAACCTGCAGGCAGATGTTGAAACGATTACCAACAATGTTACTACGGGTTCATGGATCATTGCCAACTTTATCGATTCGGGCAAAAATGAGACCGGTAATTTCACAGGGTATGGATTCTCGTTCAATTCTGACGGAAGTTTAGTAGCGGATAATGGCAGTAACACAGAAACCGGCTCTTGGTCCATTACTATTGACGATAACTCCAATGATGATTCAAGCAGCAGTTCGAATGATGACAGCTCCAGCAGTGATTCTAGTGAAGACAACTCCATCGACGATTGTAATAATTGCAGTGTTTCACAATTGACCGACGTTTTAGCGGCCTGTTCAGATTGGTATGTCGATAAGCTAGAAATCAATAATGACGACCTGGAAGATAATTTTTCTGGGTATAATTTTAACTTCGGCACTGATGGAATGGTTTCAGTAACATCAGGAAACAACACTTACCAAGGTACGTGGACAGCGTCTGGAAGTGGCAACAATATTAATGTTGTGCTTGCGATTTCAGGTCTGAGCGAGCTTGAGGCCACTTGGACACTGCATGAAATCGAACTTGAAAATGGAGAATCGAAGGTTGATCTGCGCATAGGTAGCAATGACCGCTTGCGTTTTAAGAACAACTGTACCATAGGAAATTTTTCGGGGGGTTCCTCTTCAGGTAGTACTTCATTGCAGGATATCGATTTTAATATCTTCTTCTCCTCTCCGGCAGACTTTGCCGAACTTTCTGAAGATTG
>JALHST010000255.1 GCA_022865355.1 Maribacter sp.
ATTTCATGCCTTTTTTATACTGATTTTAATGGGAAAGTTACCATTTAATCGAAAGCACCTCTGTCCTATCTGCAATGTGGTGGTCTGTTTATTCCTCAATATTTATCTTAATAATCGTGCGTTAGATAATTCTGTATCTTGGGTAGTAGAACCAACTATTCCCTTTCTATGATCAACTTCTTTCGAAAAATCCGTAAAAAACTAGCAAATAATAACAAGCCTTTAAAATACCTACGCTATGCCGTTGGAGAAATTGTACTTGTGGTAATTGGTATTCTACTTGCTCTCCAAATTAATAATTGGAATGAAAATTATAAAAACACAAAAAAGGAAAGAGGGTATTTAATAAATCTCCAACAAGACCTCATCTCAGATTCGTTAAGGCTTAACGAACTTAAAAATAATTTTGAAATAGCCGTAAAATCAAAAAGAATTTTTGAAAACCTATTAAATGGAAAAAATATAACAATGGATTCCTTAATCATTCATTTTATGAATCAACATGATTTTGTTAATGACTTTATCCCAAATTCTACAACTTTGGATGAATTAAAAAACAGTAATGGACTTAATCTTATTTCAAACCCAATATTAAGACGTCAAATCGTAACGCTGTACAACAGTTATGACGACTTAATAATTAAGCTCAAACTTGGTGCAGAAAAATCCCAAATAATACTTGCATACACAAGTAAATTTGTCAAAAATATTGATGCCATTACGAATGATGAAATTTACACACTTTTGGATGACAATTATTTTAATAATCAAATACGACTTAACTATTTATATACGCAATTAACAATTACCCTAAAGGCTTATCAAAATTGTTTTGAAACCTTAAATCTCATTAAAGAAGAATTAAAAAATGATCAAATTCTTTAGAAAAATACGATTCGACCTCATGGAAAAGAATAAGACAGGCAAGTATCTAAAATATGCCTTTGGCGAAATCGTATTGGTGGTCATTGGGATTTTGATTGCGCTGCAGATCAATAATTGGAACGAGGAACGGAAGGAACGTATTCTTGAGCGGGAAATCTATGAAAATCTATTGACCGATATCCAAGAAGATCTAATTACTTTGAAGGAAAGAACGGCTCTTTCAATGAGCGAAACCAAGGCCCTCTATGATTTTGTGCACAACGCCTACAACATCCAAAAAACCTCCCAGGATTACATAAATCTGTTATCACCCGTTTTATGGAATGCCGATAATTTTATTCTGCAGGATAAAACCTTTGATGAATTAGTTAATTCAGGGAAATTGGGAATTATCAAGGATAAGTCGCTTAAAAATGAGATTTTGGCATATTATAAAAGCTATGAAATAGCAGCAACACACATTGCCGAATTGAATCAGACGAGCATTACTTTTTTAGGTAGGACAGCGGAATACACGACGACCATAAAGTATGACGGATCAAAAGGATTATTTGACCAGGACTACATGTTTAAATCATCGGACTGGGATTATATTAACGATCCAAACTCCCTAGGATTTCGAATGCTGGAAGAAGCGGCCGCGTATTACTTTTTTAAAAACCAGTTCTTTATGGATTATTTCAAAAAACAAGATTCCTTGGCCAAGGAATTGGTCGTTAGCATTGAACACAAATTAGCGAATTAACCTATAAGGACGCTCGCGCTAACGGGGGGGGTAATTGTGAAAAACGAAAATTATTTTTTTATAAAGAATTTCGTGACTATGTAGAGGATATATTAATAAATGGAAAGGCTTTGAACAGCATTTATAAAAATATTGATAAAGAATAACCGCAACCAGATGCTAGTTCCGTGTAAAGCTCATTGCGGTTGAATTCCTAATCCGAATTCCTTGCAATTTGCTATATTTTTGTTACAGGGAAAAGTCCGTTCGACGTTTTCCGCAAAGAGCCTTACTATAACCCATTGCATGCAACTTAAATAAAAGGAGTTATGAAACATTATGTACTTTTTCTGGCATTCACTATATGTATAACCAGTTGCAATAAAAAGCAAACTTTTATTTATTCCTCGCCTAATTTTGAAATAGTAAAACTTGTAGAAGGCGTATATGGATGTATCCATAAATTTGGAGGGAAGGCGATTTGTAACGTGGGTATAATCGACAACGGGAAGGAAACGTTAATATTCGACAGTTTTTTATCTCCTTCAGCTGCCGAGGAACTAAAAGAGGTGGTAGCAAAACTTGGTTTGTCTCCAATAAAATACGTAGTGAACAGTCATTTTCATAATGACCATATCCGGGGTAACCAGGTTTTTTCACCTGAAGTAAAGATTATCAGCACTTCGAGAACCGCAGAATTGATCAAGGAATGGGAGCCGATTGATATTGAAGAAGAGAAAGCATATGCACCCCAAAGATTTATGCACTTCGATTCATTATATAATACTTATAAAGGCGATACGAATGCACGTGAATACCAACAAATATTGATGTGGCGACCTTATTATGAAACGCTTGCCGAGAGTTATAAAGACATCAAGACACGTATTCCAGATCTATTTGTAAATAATCAGCAGTTCTTTAATGGCCCAGCGAGGAGGGTTCAGATCATCTCCAAAGGAAAAGGTCATACTGAAAGCGATCTTATCCTGTATTTACCTGATGATCAAATTCTATTTACAGGGGATTTAGTCTTTAATGCATGTCATCCCTATTTGGGTGATGGCTATATCGCTGATTGGAAGGAATACCTTAATTTTTTAGAATCACTGAATATTACCACCGTTGTTCCTGGTCATGGGCAACTTGGGTCAAAAAATAGCATCAATGTAATGAGAGAATATATCCTTACTATTGAAAATCTGGCAAATGAAATGCATCGTCAAGGTCAAAAATTAGAAGATGCCGAAAGAATCGAAATACCCGATCCTTATAAAGACTGGTGGTTTGATAGTTTCTTTTTATCTAATTTGAAGTTCACCTATAGTAATATAGAAGAAAAATAAGATAGCTGAACACGACAACGGTAACTGTTGTACAAGCCCCGCTAGCGCGTGCGTCAAGCTCGTGGCTAATTTCTAATATTATTAGTCTGATTTAAAGTCTCTTATAATAATTCAGTATCTTAGGAAGTACAACCGACCACTTCCATATGATTCCTTTCTTTCGTAAAATCCGAAAACAATTCTCTGACGATAATAAACCGCTAAAATACCTTCGGTATGCCATTGGCGAGATTGTATTGGTAGTGATTGGGATACTGATCGCACTACAGATCAATAATTGGAATGAGAATTCAAAAAACAAAAGCCTGGAAACAAGTTATCTAATCAGAATTTCCAAGGATTTAGACAATGATCTGTTAGAATATAAAGGAACCAGCGAATTGGCCCTGGAAAGAAATAATAGAGTACTATTTTTAGAACAAGCTATTAAAGACCCTCAATTGGTCGAAAAATCTCCTGATTATTTTATTAAATCGATTGGCTATGCTGGTTACACGTACAGACCCGCTATTTCAAATCATAGTTTTGAGGAATTAAAATCTAGTGGCCGCCTTGAATTAATAAATAATGAGGATTTGAGGGTTTCTATTGCAAAATATTACGACTTTGAATTCAGTTATAGTCAGTTTGATTTTATCAGGGAAGATGTACAACTTAAATATAATGAGTACGCTAGAGGTATTTTGGATCAAGAGCAATTGAATTGGGTATTAACCACGTATAATTCACCGGATGCCGTATCAAACCTATCTAAAAAAGAATTGGATGGTATATATCAAAGGTTTTTATCAAAAAAAGAATTTCATTCAATATTACCGCAAGTATTTGAAAGCAAGTTTAACTTTATAGAAGCCATGGTGGATTCTAATAAAAATGCTAAAAAATTAAAACATGAAATACAAAAAGAACTAAATGGTAATTGAAATTTGAAAAAACAACGAAAGGCTACCCTGCGCTCCTACCTCTGGCCAGATCGCCGGCCTATGGCTAAATAAGTTAACTAAATAATATTCCCGGCTTACTGTTAACTGCTTACTGTCCACTGTAAACTGCCAACTCTTCATCC
>JALHST010000256.1 GCA_022865355.1 Maribacter sp.
ACATGCCGCCTGGGCCATCTATGATTATGGCTTTCGTTGTGTGGTCTCCAGCTTTTTTGCCGATATCTTTCGCAATAACTGCTTGAACATCGGGGTACTTCCGGTGCAAGTAAGTCCTAAATTTCTGGAGGAAATATTCGCTGCCATTGAGAAAGATGCCGATACGCTCCTGGAAGTCGATCTCCCGCGACAGACGATTACCTTGCTTGCCACCGGCGCGTCCGAGCGGTTTGACATCAATGATTATAAAAAAGAAAACATGCTGAACGGTTTTGATGATATTGATTATTTATTGAACATCAAAGAGAACATAAAAGAGTTCGCGAAAAGTAGGCCGCTATAAAAAATAGAACGATGAGCACCGACAACGCGAAGGTGAATTAGATCGCAGCACGCTTTTGATCGGTATTCACTATTAATAATTTACCCGACAGTTCGATTGAGCAACCAAAACTTTCGGCAAGGATGAACACATTAAAAGAGAATGAAAAAAAGAAAGATTGAAATAATGGATACGACCCTCAGGGACGGGGAACAGACTTCCGGGGTATCCTTTTCAATTTCAGAAAAATTAACCTTGGCAAAGCTACTGCTCGAGGAACTCAATGTAGATCGTATTGAAGTAGCCTCGGCACGGGTCTCGGAAGGGGAATTGGAGGCGGTAAAACAAATAACGAAGTGGGCAGCATCAAAGGGCTTCCTTGACCGTGTAGAAGTGCTAACCTTTGTTGATGGTGGTATTTCCCTTGATTGGATGTTAAAAGCCGGCGCGAGGGTACAGAATCTTCTGACCAAGGGCTCCATGAACCACCTAACCCATCAATTGAAGAAAACTCCCGAACAACACTTTGCCGATATTTCGAAGGCCATCGCGCTGGCAGGAAAGAAGAATATCGTTACCAACGTGTATTTGGAGGATTGGAGCAATGGCATGCGCAATTCTAAGGAATATGTTTTTAAATTTTTAGAATTTCTTTCGACCCAGCCCATAAAAAGGGTTCTTCTGCCAGATACCCTAGGAATACTTACCTATTTCGAAACCTATAATTTTCTTTCGGAAATTATTAAAAAATATCCGGGGATGCATTTCGATTTTCACGGACACAATGACTATGACTTGGGGGTCGCCAATGTTATGGAAGCCGTCAAGGCCGGATGTCATGGTCTACACCTGACGGTTAACGGTATGGGTGAGCGCGCAGGAAATGCTCCCATGGCCAGTGCCGTAGCTGTCATTAAGGATTTTTTACCGGAGGTCGAAATCGGCATCAATGAATCATCGCTGTATAAAGTAAGTAAATTGGTTTCGGCTTTTACGGGCTTTGGCATTCCAGCCAATAAACCCATAGTTGGAGAAAATGTATTTACTCAAACTGCTGGAATACACGCTGATGGAGATAGCAAAAAGAATCTTTACTTTAACGATTTGTTACCGGAAAGATTTGGTAGGAAACGCAAATATGCCTTGGGAAAAACCTCTGGAAAGGCCAATATCCAAAAAAACCTTCAAGAACTTGGTTTGACCTTGAACGATGAGGAGTTGAAAAAGGTAACACAGCGCATTATTGAACTTGGGGATAAAAAGGAACGGGTAACCAAGGAAGACTTGCCCTACATCATATCGGATGTCTTGGATAGCGATTTTCAACAAAAAGTATTTGTCAAATCATATGTTCTGACCCATTCAAAAGGCCTGAAGCCTTCGACTACCATTGCGGTTGAAATCGATGGAAAATTATATGAGGAACATGCACAAGGTGATGGGCAATATGATGCCTTTATGAATGCATTGCGAAAAGTCTATAAAACCAAAAAGTTGACTTTGCCAAAATTGGTTGATTATGCCGTTCGAATCCCCCCAGGAAGCAATTCGGATGCCCTGTGTGAGACCATTATTACGTGGGATGATGCGGGAAAGGAGTTTATCTCAAGGGGCCTTGATTCAGATCAAACGGTATCGGCGATCAAAGCCACGGAAAAAATGCTGAATATTATTTAGCAATTACCCAATATTAAAACCAAAGGGCTTTGCATCAAACGCCTTGTTGCACATGCCGGTTTAATCAAGACATCAATAAAGTGCTAATAGAATGGCCTTGGGCCAAAACCAATTAATTATGAAATTAAAAATTGCCCTGTTGGCTGGTGACGGCATTGGCCCCGAAGTAATCGATCAAGCGGTCAAAGTATGTGACGCCATCGCTAAAAAATTCAAACATGAAATTCAATGGACCCCCGCACTCACGGGAGCTGCTGCCATTGATGCCGTTGGGGAACCTTATCCCGATACGACGCACGAAATTTGCGCTGCTGCCGATGCCGTACTCTTTGGCGCCATTGGCCATCCCCGATATGATAATGACCCGTCGGCCAAGGTACGGCCCGAACAAGGATTGCTAAAAATGCGGCAAAAATTAGGTCTCTTCGCCAATGTTCGGCCCACTTTCACGTTTCCTTCCTTGATCGACAAATCCCCTTTAAAAAGAGAGCGAATTGAAGGAACCGACTTAATTATACTTCGTGAATTAACCGGTGGCGTCTATTTTGGCGAACGCGGAAGAAAGGATAATGGCAATACGGCCTTTGACACCATGATATATACCCGGGCAGAGATACAACGATTGGCAAAAAAGGGCTTTGAAATGGCCATGACGCGTTCTAAAAGACTTTGCTGTGTCGATAAGGCCAATGTGTTGGAATCATCGCGTTTATGGCGTGAAACCGTACAGGCGATGGAAAAGGACTATCCCGAAGTAACAGTGTCCTATGAATTCGTCGATGCCACCGCCATGCGTTTGGTGCAATGGCCCAAAGCCTATGATGTTATTATCACCGAGAATCTTTTTGGGGACATACTCACCGATGAAGCCTCCGTTATTTCGGGCTCCATGGGATTAATGCCTTCCTCTTCGGTGGGTAGCAAGGTATCTTTGTATGAACCGATTCACGGTTCGTATCCGCAAGCAGCTGGGAAGGATATCGCCAACCCGTTAGCAACGGTCTTGTCGGCCGCAATGCTGTTTGAAGATCTGAAACTCACGGAAGAGGCCGAGGCGATTCGCAGGGTAGTGAATAAATCATTGTCCGAAGGAATCGTCACCGAAGACGTGGCCGATGGAGCCAAAGCCTACAAGACCAGCGAGGTTGGGGATTGGTTGGCAAAAAATATCTAAACGATGCCTTGGCACATCGCATTTCCAGGAAGTATGGAAATACCGGATTTGAGCAAAGTAAGGCGCGATTTGCCGTATTGCGCTTAATCGCCCGGGCTTCATCTATAGGATATAATCGGTGCTTACAAAATTGGAGAGTTTGGTCTCCAACAGCTTTTCAATCGTCTCATTGTTGAGTTCATTGTCCTTAAAGGCCACAAAAGTGCGTATGGAGAAAGATCGAAGTGCGTCGTGTACGCTCAATGTAGACTGGGCCGAATCTTTTCTTCCCGTAAAGGGATATACATCGGGACCACGTTGACAGGAACTATTGAGGTTGACACGGCAAACCAAATTCACCAAGGTGTCGATAAGCGGTGCAAGCGCGTAAATATCCTTGCCAAAAAGGCTTACCTGTTGCCCGTAATTACTTTCTGCCATATCGTTTAAAGGCTCCTCGATATCCTTAAACGCGACGATGGGGATGACGGGGCCGAATTGCTCCTCTTGGTAGACCCTCATATCTTTGGTAACCGGAAAAAGAACCGCCGGCCAGATATAATTGTCAAAATGTTTCCCCCCTTTTTTGTTCAGGATTTTAGCGCCCTTGGCAAGGGCATCCTCGATTAATTCCTGAATATAGGCCGGTTTGCCGGGTTCGGGCAACGGCGTTAATTTAACACCCTCTTCCCAGGGGTTTCCAAATGTAAGGGCATCTACTTTTTCCGAAAAGCCCGTATTGAAAGCCTCCTGTATTTCCTCGTGCACATATACCACTTTCAGGGCGGTGCAGCGCTGTCCATTAAACGATAGGGTGCCGGCCAGGCATTCGTTGATCGTTAGATCTAGATCGGCGTCAGGTAAAATAATCGCTGGGTTTTTGGCCTCCAAACCCAACACCAATCGCAAGCGATTGCTTTTTGGATGCTGATCTTGCAGGGCATTGGCAGATTTACTGTTTCCGATCAACGCCAAAACATCTACATTTCCGGTCTTCATAATGGGGGCTGCCACGGCCCTACCCCGCCCAAAGACAATATTCACGACCCCTTTTGGAAAGCTAGACCGAAAGGCCTCTAAAAGGGGGGTTATCAATAACACGCCATGTTTGGCGGGTTTGAAAATCGTGGTATTTCCCATGATGATGGCGGGAATTAGCAACGCAAATGTTTCGTTCAAGGGGTAATTATAGGGTCCTAGGCAAAGTACTACCCCCAAAGGGCCCCTTTTAATATGCGCGTATACCCCGTCATGTTTTTGAAATTTGGCCGAATTGCGATCCAATTGCTTATAATCTTCAATCGTGTCGTTTATGTATTCTATCGTTCGATCAAATTCTTTTTGGGAATCAGGAAGTGATTTGCCGATTTCCCACATTAAAAGCTTCACAATTTCATCCCTTTTGGTAGCCATTTTCTTTACAAAGACTTCCATGCAATGAATACGGTCCTTCACATGCATAGTAGGCCAGGCTCCTTGCCCCCTATTGTAGGAGGTCATGGCCGCCTGTAAAGCCTCCAAGGCTTCGGGTTCGCCCATATCGGGAATACTTCCCAATAACGTCTTACTATAAGGCTTTGTTGATGAAATCGTTGAGTACACCTCAGTTACAGGCCCTTGCCATTCTTTTAATTCCCCATCGATAAGGTACCTATTTTGATGGATCAATTCCTTGATTTGGAAGGCGGATGGGATGGCTGTTTTAGACATAATTTGTTTTTACTATTTGATTTGTCGTCAATGCGGGGAATTATGATTTATTGGGATGAGAAAGCAATCTATCCAAGCAAGGTCCAAACGAAATTGATAGCTTCGCGGTGCCAGCCTGCCAAAGTGGTGGGACCCCATGACTAAACAATCGGCTTCATAGCGGTCATGGAAGCCCGTAGTCGCGCACCTACGATTTCGACCGGATGTTCCCGTAAAACCTTGTTCACCGCAATTAATTTGGCATTGTCTACATGATTGTTTTTTCCTTCGCCATACTGCTTTCCGATCACATTGGCATCGATCTTTTTCATGAATTCGGCCAAAAGGGGTTTGCAGGCATGATCAAACAAATAACAACCGTATTCGGCGGTGTCCGAAATTACACGGTTCATTTCAAACAACTTTTTACGGGCGATGGTATTCGCGATCAAAGGCGTCTCATGCAAAGATTCATAATAGGCCGATTCCCCGATAATTCCTGATTCGGTCATGCTTTCATAAGCCAATTCTACACCCGCACGCACCATAGCGACCATCAAGACCCCATGGTCATAGTATTCCTGTTCCGAGATTTTCATAGTTCCCGCAGGGGTCTTCTCAAATGCGGTTTCGCCAGTCTCAGCACGCCATTTTAATAGATTTTTGTCATTATTTGCCCAATCTTCCATCATAGTTTTGGAAAAATGGCCACTCATTATATCATCCATATGCTTATGGAATAAGGGGCGCATGATATTTTTTAGCTCTTCTGAAAGCTCAAAGGCCTTAATTTTTGCTGGATTTGACAATCGATCCATCATATTGGTGATTCCACCATATTTTAAGCCTTCAGTAACCGTTTCCCACCCATACTGGATCAATTTGGAAGCGTAACCGGCGTCAATGCCTTTCTCGATCATTTTATTAAAACAGACAATGGATCCCGTTTGCAAAAGACCACAAAGAATGGTCTGTTCTCCCATTAAATCAGATTTCACCTCGGCTACAAAAGACGATTCCAATACCCCTGCCCGATGCCCTCCTGTCGCAACGGCATAGGCTTTGGCCTGCTCCAGACCCTTCCCTTGGGGATCATTGTTTGGATGCACTGCGATTAGGGTGGGTACACCAAATCCCCTTTTGTATTCTTCGCGTACCTCAGATCCAGGACATTTTGGCGCGACCATGATTACCGTTAAGTCCGATCGGATCTGCATGCCTTCTTCAACAATATTAAAACCATGCGAATAGGACAACGTGGCTCCTTTTTTCATCATGGGCATAATCGTGGTAACGACACTCGTATGTTGTTTATCGGGAGTTAAATTTATGACCAGGTCAGCAGAAGGTATCAAATCTTTATAAGGCGCTACCTTGAATCCGTTTTCAGTGGCATTAAGATAAGAAGGCCTTTTTTCCTTTATGGCGGCTTCCCGCAACGTATAGGATATGTCCAATCCAGAATCCCTCATATTCAATCCTTGGTTCAATCCTTGCGCTCCACATCCCACAATTACGATCTTCTTCCCTTTCAGGGCCGATACCCCATCAGAAAATTCGTTTGATTGCATAAAGCGGCATTTTCCGAGTTGTGTCAATTGGTCTCGTAAGGATAGGGTATTAAAGTAATTTGCCATTATGTATTCTCGATTTTGAATTATTTATTGGTTTAGCCATTTTGAAATTCCTTCAATAAGGACGATATCTGCATTTCCGATTTTGTGACCGCAATTCGTCCGGAACGCACGAATTGCATAATCCCAAAGGGCTTCAACTGTTCATACATTTCATCTATTTCGTTTCTCCTGCCTGATTTGGCAAGTACAAAAAAATCTCGTAGCACCGTTACAATTTGCGCATTGTTCTCTTTGATAATATTCTGTATTTGGCGCTCGTCAAAAAGCAAATGGGATGCAATTTTAAATAAGGCCGATTCTTGATAAATAGTTTCATCATCGGTATGTGAAAATGCCTTGATGACTTCTATCTGTTTTTCTATCTGACCCACAATATTACGAACCCAATCTTCGGTGGTATGCACTACGATGGTAAATTTAGAAACATTTTCTATCTCTGACTTCGAGACATTTAAACTTTCTATATTAATGTGTCGCTTTAAGAATATGCCAGATATTCTATTTAGTAAACCCACATTGTTTTCGGAATAAACCGAAATGGTGAACCATTGTTTTTTCATCTGTTGATGCGATCGCCCCTAGGAAGTAGCGACCCTTTTTATTAATTAATAATCTACTTCGCTGCTTTTCGAACGGCAATGATCAAGCCGGTCGACCAATTCATTTTGGTCAAGTTAAAATCTTCCCGGTGTTCTAAATAGTCGACAAGCCCGTCGACATTCTGTTGGTGCCCTTCCGGCCAATTCGGTTGTACAGACATATCATCGATAACATAGAAGCCTCCTAATTTCACCATATCAAGGATTTCTTCTATCTCCCCGTACTTGCCAGGCCAAGTATCGGCAAATATCAAATCGAACTTTGCACCCTTATATTTTTTTATCCATTGGGTACCATCGGTACAGACTATCGTAACTCGCTGATCATGCCCGAAATTCTTTTTGGCAATTTCTATTAATTGCGGGTCACTATCAACCGTGGTCAATTGTGAATCGGCATCCATTCCATCGATTATCCAGGAAAGGCTCAACCCTATTCCAGTGCCCAGTTCTAATATATTGGCCTTTTGTTTTGAGGTGATCAGCGTTTTTAACAAGGTCCCGACATATAGATCGGAAGGCATAGAAAATCCGATCTCGGCCGATTTTTTGACCATTTCCCGATGCATCTTCGGTATGTCTAAAATATTTGAATCCGTCATATCTTTTCTGGCCTTCACGTACGCCCAGGTGATTAGTTGATTAATTTAAGCTATTTCAATCGAATGTCGGAAACCGATGCCCCGGAAGGTATCATAGGAAAGACATTGTCTTCATTTTCAACTTTTACCTCAAGAAAGTATGGGTTTTTTGACGCCATCATTTCTTCCACCGTTGCCCTTAAATCGTTTCTTTCACTAACCCTTTTGGCCTGAATGTGATAGCCTTCGGCAATTTTTACAAAATCAGGATTGGTCATGACCGTCGAGGCGTATCGTCTTTCAAAGAATAATTCCTGCCATTGCCGAACCATTCCTAAATGGTCATTATTTAAGACCACGATTTTAACGGGAACATTGTGCTGAAATATAACGCCTAGTTCTTGAATCGTCATTTGATACCCGCCATCGCCAATGATAGCGACCACTTCCCTATCCATCGCACCCATTTTGGCGCCAATGGCGGCAGGAAGCGCAAACCCCATGGTTCCTAAACCTCCCGAGGTAATGTTGCTCTTCGTTTGAGTGAACTTGGCGTAGCGACAGGCAATCATTTGATGCTGTCCGACATCGGATACTATTACTGCCTTGTTTTTTGATGCTATATTGATTTCTTCGATGACTTCGGCCATAGTTAAACCCTTCTTGGTTGGATGGATATCGTTCTTTATGACTTCCTCGTATTCAATTTTGTATTTTTCCTTGAATTTATCATGCCATGCCCGGTGCGAATTCTTCTTGATCAGCGGCAACAGTAATGCTAGCGATTCCTTCGCATCACCGAGGACTGCTACATCGGCCTTGACATTTTTATTAATTTCCGCCGGGTCGATTTCAAAATGGATCACCTTGGCCTGCTTGGCATAGGTATCCAAACTTCCGGTCACCCGATCGTCAAAACGCATTCCGATAGCAATCAGCACATCGCACTCATTGGTAAGGATATTCGGGCCATAGTTTCCGTGCATCCCCACCATGCCCACATTCAAGGGATGGTCGGTATCCATTGCCGATAAGCCCAAAATCGTCCATGCAGCAGGGATTCCTGCTTTTTCCACCAAAGCCTTTAATTGCTGCTCTGCTTTTCCCAAAATAATACCTTGCCCAAAAACGATGTACGGTCTTTTTGCCGCATTGATTATGGCCGCTGCCGCCTTAATGGTGTTAAGATCAGGTTTAGGGGTTGGATTATAACTTCGAACCCGC
>JALHST010000257.1 GCA_022865355.1 Maribacter sp.
CACATCTGTTGAAGTATGACAGTATTCACGGAGTCTTTCAAAAAGAAATCTCGCATACGGCCCAAAGTATTTTGGTCGAGGGTCGCAGCATCGTGGTTTTGAACCATGACCAGCCGCAGGACATCGACTGGAAGGCCCATAAAGTTGCGATCGTTATCGAATGTACGGGCAAATTTAAAGCCACCGAAGCGTTGCGATATCATCTCATCAACGGTGCAAAAAAGGTAATCCTGTGCGTTCCTCCTGCCGATGACGACATTAAAATGGTCGTACTAGGTGTTAATGAAGCCGCTGTCACAAAGGATGATCATATACTATCGAACGCCTCCTGTACAACCAATAATGCGGCTCCCATGATCAAGGTCATGAAAGAATTGTGCGGCATTGAGCAGGCCTATATCACGACCATCCATTCCTATACGAGTGACCAGAGTTTACATGATCGACCGCATCGCGACTTACGAAGGGCTCGTGCTGCGGGACAATCGATCGTGCCGACAACCACAGGGGCCGCAAAGGCATTGACCAAAATTTTTCCCGATCTTGCCAATGTAATTGGGGGTTGTGGCATACGGGTGCCGGTGGCAAATGGCTCCTTGACCGACATTACTCTTAATGTTAAGAGAGCGACCAGTATTCAGGAAATTAATGATACTTTTGAACGTATTTCAAGGAATGAACTAAAAAACATCCTTTTTTATACGAAAGATCCTATAGTATCGATCGATATAAACAATAGTTCCTATTCCTGTACGTTTGATTCTCAGATGACCTCGGTCATTGGAAAAATGGTAAAAATAATAGGCTGGTACGATAACGAAACAGGGTATAGCAGCAGGGTAATAGATCTAATAAATTTGCTGATCCATAAACGATACGTTTGACAATTAAAATTGCATATAAGACCATCAAAAATATATTCAGGCTATTTGCTCTTTTGCTGATAGTCCAGGGAACATATGCGCAAACCAATGATACGATCCAAAAGAATATTGACTATTATTTTGAACAGGCCATCGAGTATAAAAACCGAAATGAACTAGGGCCTGCCCTGGAAACCCTTGATAAAGCCGCCGAAATTGCCGAAAAAAATGAGGATGTCAAATCCCTCGTTGATTGCTATCATATGTTCGCCGTCCTCTATTTAAAACTCGGTGAGGAAGAGAAGGCTGAATTCTACTCAGACAGGGCCAATGTCTTGCTAAGAGGGGTAGAATACCCGTATGGGAGTGCGATGCAAAAATATCTCGAGGCCATTCGATTATATAAAGAAGGTAAAAATTTTCTAGCCATTTATTTTCTGGAAGAGGCCAAACAACTCAACAATGATCGTAATTTCTTCAATAATATTTCACTGGCCGAAGGGAATATATACTTGAATCTTGGAAAATATGACGGGGCCTCCAAGAACTTCAATTCCCTCATCATAAATACCGATCCCAAGGAGAAGGATTATTTAACGACCCGTGCATATCTCGGACTGGCAAAAATGAATTATTTGATCGACAGTTTGGACGAAAGCATCGTCATGGGTCAAAATGCCCTAAAATTGGCACGGGAAAAGGAGTTTTCAGATGAAGTTCTGGAGGCAAACGAACAATTGGGAATGACTTATGCGAAATTGGGAAAATACGATCTCGCCTACGAACGGTCCCTCGCCTTGCTAAAATTTCGGGACTCGCTCTACACCAGTGACAAGGCACTCAATGTAGCCAACACCGGCAATAAAATTCACGTAGAACAGTTGGGCGATGAAATAAAACGCCAAGATATTCGGCTTGAAGAATTGGGCCAATCGGCGAACCGCTCCGAGCTTGCGGTTATTTTGACCTCGGCATTTTTAATGATTATTTCATTATTGGCCGTTTCACTCTACCGGAATAACCAAATAAAGCTGCGCACCAATGACCTGTTACAGACGAAGAACCGGGAATTACAATATGCCAAGGATGCCGCAGTGAATGCCATGGAGGCAAAGACCAATTTTTTATCCACGGTAAGCCATGAGTTACGAACGCCACTGTATGCCGTCACCGGTCTGACCCATTTACTTTTGGAGGAAAATCCGAGTGAAAATCAAAAAGAACATTTAAAGGCCTTAAAATTTTCGGGCGACTATTTATTGAATTTCATCAATGATATTCTTCAGATCAATAAAATTGACGCCAACAAACTGGAGACCTTAAAAATTGAATTCAACCTAAAAAAGGTTCTCAAGGAGGTTATCGACTCCCTGCAACAAAGTGCCAAGGCCAACAATACAAAGATTATTCTCGATTATGATGAAAACATTCCAGGGCATTTGTTGAGTGACCCACTTAAATTGTCGCAGGTGTTCATGAATTTAGTAGGGAATGCCATCAAGTTTACAAAAAATGGGGAGGTAATAGTCATCGCCAAATTGATAAAAAAGGAAGAAGAGGACGTTACCTTATATTTTGAGGTGGCCGATACCGGTATAGGCATTTCGGAAGAACAACAAGAAAATATTTTTGAGGGATTTGAACAAGGCTCTATTCAAATTAACCGAGAATATGGCGGCACCGGACTCGGGCTTACCATTGTAAAAAGTCTACTTGGTCTTTTCGAAAGCCAAATACAACTAAAAAGTGTACTCGGCGAGGGCAGCTCCTTCTTTTTTGAACTTAAAGTAAAAAGCAAGGAGGGCGTTGTTGATGATATCCCTTTTGAGATAACTACCCGGGATTATGACTTTAAAGGCCTACATATATTGATTGTCGAAGACAATAAGATCAACCAGGTAATCACAAAAAAGATGTTGTCGAAAAAGGAAATTACGAGTGATATCGCCAATACGGGAACCGAAGCGATCGAAATGGTAAAGAAAAATAAATATGATGCCATACTGATGGATATACATATGCCGGGCATCAGCGGGGAGGAAGCAACCATCGAAATACGTAAATTCGATAAAGATACCCCCATAATCGCCTTGACCGCCATTTCGTTGGACGATAGTTTGGAAGGTTTCTACGCCGCTGGTTGTAACGATGTAGTTACCAAACCGTTCAAGCCCGAGGTGTTCTACCAAAAAATAGGTGAGAATATCTTTGACAAGGACCTTAGGAATACCGCTTCATAAAATGATGTAAGGCATCCTTCAATTCGTGTTCCCCGTGGTTTAAAAAACCATGTTTTATAGGAAGATAATACAGATTCCGAACATGTCCTTTTAAGCGCGTGTAATCCTTTTCAGTGGTAAGTACACATTCCTTCGAATTAAAAAGTCGTATTTCGTGGGGCCTAAAAAAATGATGATCCCGGAAATTCAAATGTTCGAAAGCAATACCCGTCTCATTTAAAAAGCTTACCAATGGTGTGGGATCGGCAATGCCCGTAATTAAAGTAACCTTCCTATTTTTTATTGAAGACAGCGCCATCTTTTCATTTTCCCCTTCTAAAAAAGATCCATACACCAAATAGCTGAACAAAACCTTTTGATCCGCCGTTGGTTGTATTCTTTTTAATATCTCACCTTGTTCATTTTGGGTTAGGTGTGGAGGGCTTTTGGTGACGATGATAATGTCTGCCCGCTTTGCCTCCCTCCTACTGTCGCGAAGATTGCCTGTCGGAAAATACCGATCATCACAGTACAAGTTACCGAATGCGGTCAATAGCACCGAAAAACCGGCAGTAACTTTTCGGTGCTGAAAGGCGTCGTCCAGAACGATTACATCGGGATTTGCCTCATTTTGTAAGGTCAAGATACCACGTGTTCTATCGGCATCCACAGCTACTACGACCGATGGAAATTTAGAATGTATTTGAAAGGGTTCATCGCCTATATCCTCCACGGTACTTTTTGAGGAAGCCAATACAAAGCCCTTAGATTTGCGTTTATACCCTCTGCTGAGAAAAGCGACCTTGTAGGTGTCTTTTAGGGTCGCTATAAGAAATTCGGACATAGGCGTTTTGCCTGTGCCGCCCATACTGAGATTGCCAACACAGAGAATGGGTATCGAAAATGATCTGGATTTAAAAATACCCTTATCGTACAAATAGTTTCGAATATGCACCACGAAGGCATATACGAGTGATATGGGAAATGCTATTTTTCTTAGGCGTTGCACGAGAACGAAAATATAATATTTTATCTTTAAGGGCTTATAAAATTTTAAAATGATCATAAAAGAAGTTACCGATATTCTTGAGGAATTGGCCCCATTGACCTACGCGGAGGATTTTGATAATGTGGGCCTTCTGGTCGGCGACTTGAACCGCGAGGTCACTGGAATATTAGTAACCTTGGATACGCTCGAAGCCGTTATCGATGAGGCCATACGTCATAACTGCAACTTGGTGGTGAGTTTTCATCCCATCATTTTCAAGGGCTTAAAGAAACTAACAGGCAGTGATTACGTAGAGCGGGTTGTTATAAAGGCCCTAAAAAATGACATCGCCATTTACAGCATGCATACGGCCCTCGATAATTCGTCACTTGGGGTAAACGCCAAGATCTGTGAGGTACTTGGCGTTTCCCATACCAAAGTACTCATCCCACAGAAAGGCACCATCAAAAAATTATCTACCTATGTTCCTCTTGCGGATGCCGACCCATTATTGGCTGCGTTATTTCAAGCGGGAGCTGGTACTATGGGCAATTATAGCAATTGTAGTTTTCGTGCGGAGGGTTTGGGCAGTTATCTGGCAAGTGAACATGCCAACCCTACGAAAGGCGAAATTGGGAGAACACACCTTGAAAAGGAAATGCAAATACATATCATTTTCCCCAAGGCAAAACAAAAAAAAGTATTGGAGGCACTTTTTAAAAACCATCCTTATGAAGAAGTGGCCTATGAAATTACCACACTCGAAAATACCAACAACGAAATTGGCATGGGCATGATCGGAACGCTTGAAAAACCTTGGGATCCGATAAAATTTCTAGAACATATCAAGCAAACCATGCGCGCTGGGTGCATACGCCATTCAGCCTTATTGGAAAAGAAAATCCATAAAGTAGCCGTTTTGGGTGGTAGTGGGGCCTTTGCCATTGCAGCCGCGAAGGCCGCGGGTGCCGATATTTTTATTAGCGCAGATGTTAAATACCACCAATTCTTTGAAGCCGACGATACAATGGTGATTGCCGATATCGGACACTACGAAACCGAGCAGTTTACAAAAAACCTTTTAGTTGATTATCTTATGAAAAAAATTCCTAATTTTGCAATCCGTTTATCGGCAAGTAAAACCAATCCCATCAAGTATTTATAAATATGTCAAAGAAAGCAGAAGTTACCGTTGAAGAAAAATTAAGGGCACTCTATGATTTGCAATTAATAGATTCGCGGATTGATGAAATTCGGAATGTTCGAGGAGAGCTTCCACTGGAAGTAATGGATCTTGAGGATGATGTTCTAGGTCTTAAAACTAGAATGGACAAATTAAAGACTGATTTGGAAACAATCAATTTCGAAATCACCGCCAAAAAAAATCTGATCGATGAAGCCAAGACTTTGATGAAAAAATATACCGACCAACAGAAGAATGTCAGGAACAGTCGGGAATTTAATTCGATTACCAAAGAGCTTGAATTTCAAGAACTTGAAATTCAATTGGCCGAGAAGAACATCAAGGAATTCAAGGCTCAGATAGAACAGAAAAAAGAGGTCATTGCCGAAACAAAGGAAAGACTGGTGGAGCGTGAAAATCATCTAAAACACAAAAAGAGCGAGTTGAACGCGATTTTAGCGGAAACCGAAAAAGAAGAAAAAGCCCTTTTGGAAAAATCGGCCGATTACCAGGAACACATTGACGAGCGATTGGTCAAAGCCTATGAACGCATACGAAATAATGTAAAAAATGGCCTTGCTGTCGTCCCGATCGAGCGTGGTGCCTCCGGAGGTTCATTCTTTACAATACCTCCGCAAGTTCAAGTTGAGATAGCTACCCGTAAAAAAATAATTACCGACGAACACAGTGGAAGAATCTTGGTAGATCCTGTTCTTGCAGAAGAAGAGCAAGAAAAAATGAATAAGATGTTCACTAAATTATAATAGATCCAAACTAACTCAAAACAAAGCCATCCGCATACCAACGGATGGTTTTTTTTGATATACGTCCCGTGCCAAGAACCACAACGCCCGCCAAAAGCCATTGTTCTCTGCCAAGAAGGTCCCTAATCGCTTGTTGGTAAGGTCAGCTTACTTAAGCTTGCTGCCTTGTTATCGACCTATAGTAGCCCTAAAATCATATTTTCGATTTCGGAACTATCCCATTTCTCCTCAATATTCGGAGTTTTCATGACTTCCAGCATTATTTTTTCCTGGGCGTCCCCTATCGCTAAGGCCTCTACATAAGGTCTGTCTGAAAAAGTTACTCGCGAATAAACCGGAATCCATTTATTCGGGTACTTTTCCGCAAAACGCTTTTCAATCTTTTTCTGTAGTAAGAATTTTGGATCCGCCGTTTTACTGCTCATTTCTATAAAATTGCGATAGCTCAGTTCGGCTATCGCATCGGCATTGGGTTTGCGAAGTTTTTGGTATTCCCCAAAAATGCTAAGCCAATCATCCCCATGGGATTCGATCAATTGGTTCAGTACAAAGATATCCTCAAAACCTGCGTTCATTCCTTGACCGAAAAAAGGTACGATGGCATGGGCCGAATCACCTACCAGGGCAATTTTGTCCCAATAGGTCCATGGATAGCACTTCATGGTCACCATGGCACTTGTAGGGTTCTTAAAGAAGTCTTCGGTCAAATTTTCGATATCCATCATGACGTTGGGAAAATACTTGGTAAAAAAAGATTTTGCCTCGGCCTTGGTCGTAATTTTATCAAATGATATGTCCCCTTCGAACGGCAGAAAAAGAGTGCAGGTAAAACTTCCATCTAGATTGGGCATGGCGATCAACATAAAATTCCCCCTTGGCCATATATGGAATGAATGCTTATCCAACTTATGGGTGCCATCTGCATTCGGGGCGATCGTAAGTTCCTTATAGCCCACGTCAATAAAATCCTGGGAGTAATCAAAGCGGCTTCGACGCTGCATCTTGTGCCGCACCCTCGAAAAGGCACCATCACAGCCGAAAATCAAATCAAAGGAATATTCTTGCCAAGCACTTTTTTCACTATCGCCAGTATATACTTTGGCTTCGGGCAAATTCACGTCCCATACCTTTTCTTCAAAACGAAAAACAACCCCGGCATTTTCAGCTAGGTCGATCATCTTTCGGTTTAAGACCCCACGTGAAATAGACCAAATAGCCTCACCTTCCTTGCCATATTTCTGAAAATATTCTGGTTTGCCGATTACATGTAAGGCACGTTTGTCTAACGGAATGGCCAATTTTTTGATTTCGTCCTCGATTCCGATGACCTTAAGCGTTGTCCATCCACGATTGCTCATGGCCAAATTGATCGATCTCCCCGAAAATGTAATGGTGCGAATATCGGGTCTACGGTCAAAAACGGTCACGGTATGTCCTAACTTTTTCAAGTAAATGGCCAACAACGAACCGACCAATCCTGATCCGATAATCGCAATGTTTTTGGGAGTTTGTTGCATAGTATTCTCTTGGCGCCATGGTTTAACGGTAAATGTACCAAAATTTGGCTATTTAGGGCATAGCAGAATATTTTAGGGGTATTATTTCTTACATCGATCCAAAAGGGCCCTTTTATACGTATATATTGAACATTCCGCGCAAGCGTCTATATATATTCAAAAAAAGAGTCCTTCATATACAGAATATGAAGGACTCTTCTTTTTAACGAAAGCGGTCTAACCTACTTTAAGATTCCGTCGACAATCCCATATTTAAGTGATTCTTCGGCGTTCATCCAGTAATCCCTGTCAAAATCGCGCAACACCTTTTCGTATTCCTGACCACAGTTATCGGCCAGGATATGGGCGCTCAACTCTTTGGTCTTAATAATCTCCTTTGCCTGTATTTCAATATTAGAAGCCTGTCCCCTGGCCCCTCCACTTGGTTGATGGATCATTACTTGGGCATGCGGTTGTATAAATCGCTTGCCCTTTTTACCAACCGAAAGCAGGATCGAACCCATGGAAGCGGCGAGCCCCGTGCAAATCGTTGAAACCGGACTTTTTAATGACTTGATTGTATCGTATATCGCAAAACCGGAGGTTACATAGCCCCCAGGACTGTTGATGAACAGTTGAATTTCCTTAGCATTCTGCATATCCAAATACATCAAACGATCTATCACATGTTTGGCCGAATCATCATCGACCATGCCCCAAAGAAATACCTTTCGTTCCTCCAAAAACTTTTCATCGATTGCTTCCTGTACTTTTCCTTTTTTTGAACTCATTGAATGTTTTTTTGAAAAATCAAAATTAGTGAATTTATCGCGAAATAGTCTTCACTAAAAGACCGCTATTTTTTGAATAGATTGCGAAAAGCGATTATCTTTGAAAAAAACGGCAATCGATGAAGAAATATGCACTACTACTCGTAATGATTTCTATGCTTACCATGGGCTTTACCCTGGTAGGGATAGCCGACCATAACAATTTGGCCCAAGAAAGCGATATTCTTGAAAAAATAGCGAATGCCAGTGGCTTTGCCAACTGGAAGAATGTCAAGGAACTAAAATTTACCTTTAATGTAGATCGTGGTACATCGCATTCTGAACGCACCTGGATCTGGAAACCCGGCAAAAATGATATTACCGCAATTTCAGCAACCGACACATTGACCTATAATTGGTCGAAGATGGACAGTACCGCGAACAAGACCAATGCGGGATTCATCAATGACAAATACTGGTTTTTGGCGCCCTATCAACTCATGTGGGACAAAGCGAACTTTACCCCTGAATATACTGCGAAGTCGGTTGCCCCTATCAGCAAAAAATCGATGCATAAATTGACCATAGTCTATGGCAATAAAGGTGGCTATACCCCAGGGGATGCCTATGACTTTTATTTTGGGGACGACTATATGGTAAAAGAATGGGTGTATAGAAAAAGTAATCAACCAAAACCTAATGTAGTAACTACTTGGGAAGATTATATTGACAAAGGCGGGCTAAAGCTGGCACAAATGCATAAAAATGAAGATGGTAGTTTTAAATTGCATTTCACGAATATCGAAGTGAAAACCAATTAGCCGCTTCTCTTTCCTAAAAAATAGGTTGCTACCAATACCAATACGGCGCACCCAAGCAACACCGTAAAACTAAGTTTCAATGAAACCGCATCGGCCAAAAAGCCCAGAATAGGTGGTGCCACTAAAAAACCGGAATATCCGGTGCCTGCAATAAACGAAACCCCTTGTGACGAATCAATGCCTTTCACATTGCCGCCAATGCGAAACAATTCAGGAATAATTACCGAAAATCCCAGTCCGATAAGCCCAAATCCGAGGATGGCCAAATTCGTATAGGACATCAATACCGCCAAATAGCCCATTATGGCGATCATAATGCCGAGTCCGACCATCTTCACGGATCCGATTTTCTGACTAATGCTGTCCCCTAAAAACCTACCTAGGGTCATCGTTATCGAAAATGCCAAAAAACCGGCGCCCCATAAGGTTTCCGGTGCTATGCTAATTTCTTTTAGGTAAAGTCCACTCCAATCTACGATAGCACCTTCGCCTCCCATCACAATAAATGATACGATACCCAATAGCAACAATGGCTTAAAAAGTTTTAAACTAAAAGGTTCCTTTTCGATGGGGGCTGCGATTATATAGAAATAATTTTTAAACAGTAAAAAGTTTACCACAAAAACAAGCAGGACGACGATACCCATATGCAGCGCAGGATTCCCTATATATAGGATCAAAAAGCTGCCTAAACCGGCGAATACTCCCCCTAGGCTAAAAAAGCCGTGTGCGGCTGACATGAAGTTCTGTTTGTCCTCCTTTTCCAATTCGGTCACCAGGGTATTCATGGCGATGTCGGTAAATCCGTTGGAAGCCCCAAAAACGAAAAGAGACGCCATTAAGGTATAATACGATGGTGCCAAAAGGGGCATCAGTGCTGCACAACTACTTAAAAGCACCCCATACCAAGTTGCCCTACCTACGCCGACTTTATTGATAATTTTTGCCGCAATGGGAAAAATGGTAAAAACCCCTAATGATAAAAAGAAAATAGCGATTCCCAGCTGCGATTTGTCAATGCCGAGCCGTTCCTTAACCATGGGAATGTAAATGGCCCAGGTCCCAAACCATATATTCAGGCTCGCGTATACCATGGCCGGGGCAAAATATCGCGGATTGGAGAGGATAAGTCTAAGTGACTTCATGGGTCGTGCTCAATTTTCGATGAGCGAATATATTAAAAAGATACCAGTAGCAGTCAATTGAGGCCTTTAGCTGCGCGAAAATATTCAATAAAGTTTGGGTAGTTTCAAAATTGAGAACCAGGACGAATGTGGGGCTGACCTGGATCAATGTCCCAAAGAAACAGATTACCACGTAGCTCCCGCTCCTCGTGAAGACGACTGGTTGCTAGTTATTAGTTACTATTTACTAATTATTTGGAATTTGGAATTTGGAATTTATTCTTAATTACTGCTACTGTCCAATGCCTTCCTTTGCCCCGACCCTAAAGGGAGGGAAGCCAAGGTGTTTCGGTGTCCTTGCACATTGCTCATTGTTCGCTGTATACTGCCTACCGCCTGCTGTTCACTGTTCACTGTTCACTGTTTACTGCCTACCGCCTACTGTTCATTGCTTAAAATCCCTTCCTTTAGGATTTGCCCAAATCGATACATATCTTCAAAAGAACAATAAAATGGGGCGGGTGCCAGCCGAATGACATTAGGTTCACGCCAATCGGTAATTACGCCATTTTTCATCAGATACTTAAAAAGTTCCTTTCCCTGACCATGCAAAAAAACCGAAAGTTGACAGCCGCGTTCCGCGGGTGTTATAATTTCAAAAGTGCTAGAGACTTCTTTATCTATTTCCCGTAAAATAAATTCTAGATATGCGACGATATGGTTCCGCTTTTTGATCAGTGCCTCCATACCTACTTCCTCAAACATTTCCAAGGAGGCCAAATAAGGAGCCAAGGACAATACCGGTGGATTACTTACCTGCCATGCATCGGCATTTTCCAAGGGATCAAACTCGGGTTGCATCAAGAATCGGGTCTCCTTTTTATTGCCCCACCAACCTTCGAACCTCGGGATATCCTTCTTTCCTAGGTATTTCTGATTTACATATATTCCCGAAACATTTCCCGGGCCACTGTTCATATATTTATAACTGCACCAAGCGGCGAAATCAACCTGCCAATCATGCAATTTCAACGCGACATTACCTACGGCATGTGCCAAATCCCAACCAACCATGGCGCCAACTGATTTTCCGGCTTTGGTAATAGCCTCCATATCAAATACTTGGCCATTGTAATAATTGACGCCGCCAATCAATACCAGGGCAAGTTCGTCTCCGACATCCTTGATTTTCGATAGTACATCCTCGGTCCGCCACATCTGCTCTCCGTCCCTCTTTTTGATTTCAATAATAGCATCCTCGGGTCGTAGGCCATGAAATCGCACCTGACTTTGTAACATATATTGATCCGAGGGGAACGCCTTTTCCTCGCAGATGATCTTATAACGTTTTTTGGTCGGGATATAAAAAGACACCAAGAGAAAATGTAGGTTCACCGTCAGGGCGTTCATCACAGAGACTTCCGCTTTCTGTGCTCCCACGACTTTAGCCAAGGGAGCGGCCAGCAGTTCGTGATAATCCCACCAAGGTTTTTTAGAATAAAAATGGCCTTCCACTGCCAATTCCTTCCAGTCAGACATGACCTCATCAACATATTTTTGAGTCCGTTTGGGCTGCAGGCCAAGGGAATTGCCCGTAAAATAAATGACCTGTTCCCCGTTAATTTTGGGAAAATGGAATTCTTCCCGATATTTTTTTAAGGCATCGGTGGCATCCAATTGTTTCGCAAAGTCTAGGGTATTCAAAAATTGCATAGTATAATTTTGTCCAAAATTACGAGATTAATGGGGATAATGCTATGGTATCATTATTGCAACGATCAGGTCAAACGCATTTCAATAATATGCCTTTTAAACCCTATTTTTTCGTACGCCCGAATCGCTGAAAGATTGTCATTGTATACGGTCAATCGAATTTCGTGCAACCCTTTTGACGTTGCCCATTCTTTTAAGGCGGCAATGATTCGACCATTAATTCCCAGTCCCCGATAATCGGGATGGGTATACATCAGGCCTAAATAGGCGTAGGTGGTATGATCCAAATAATGTCGGGCCTCCTTTTCCATTCCAATCCCGCACCCCACGATTATATTTTCATGTAGCGCGACCAATACGGCTTTCTGTTCGTCTAAAATCAAGCCTTCAAGATCGTAATACCACACAGGGTCTTCGGCTATGGTCTTGTCAAACGGCCTTTCCCAATCAATAACACCCTGTTCGAATTTTTGAAGTACCGGTAAGTCCGCTAGGGTTGCACGCCGTATGGAAATCGTATTCATGCTCATATTTTTTTGGCGTTTTAAGTTACTACATAATTCTATATTTTTACAAAAATTACGCTATGCATTTTCTCTCGGCCCAACTGGAGCAATATATTCAAGATCATTCTCAGGACGAACCCCTTATTTTGCAGGAATTGACCCGTGAGACCCATTTGAAGGTAGTGCGTCCCAGAATGCTAACGGGCCATTTTCAAGGGAGGGTATTGAGCCTATTATCAAAAATCATCAACCCCCGAAACATTTTAGAAATCGGCACCTACACCGGGTACTCTGCCCTCTGCCTGGCCGAAGGACTCCAAAAAGATGGGAAACTGCATACCATTGACCACAATGAAGAATTGGCGGCCATGCAACGTCGTTATTTTAACAAAAGTGGTCATGGCCACCAATTTATTCAACATACCGGACATGCCCTTGACATCATACCTACCCTGAATATGGTCTTTGATCTGGTTTTCATCGATGCAGAAAAAATGGAATACCCAGCGTATCTAGAAGCTGCATTAACGAAGACCAAGCCCGGTAGTATCATATTGTCCGATAATGTCCTATGGTCCGGTAAGGTAGTCGAGCCCCTTGATCCTAAGGATAAAGCCACCAAAGTGCTTTTGGAATACAACAAAAAATTAAAGGAAGACCCTCGTCTTGAAACCGTACTCTTACCCGTTCGTGATGGCCTTACCCTAAGTAGGGTTCTTTAAACCGTTTGTATAGGCCATAAAATAGCCACGCAAATAAAATGCCCATCACGGCGCCTGCGATGACATCCAAAGGATAATGGACACCTAAATAAATGCGGCTATACGACAGCAAAATGGCCCAGATAATAATGAGGTACGTCGCCTTTATTTTTTTTCCTAGAAAAAGAACCGACAGCACCGCAATGGCAAATGACGTGGCGGTATGTCCTGAAAAAAAGCTATGATTTACCGGTATGGCAGGCAGGTCGATGACCCTGCCCAATGTCATGGCATTAATAGGGCGTACCCTAACGATCCATGCTTTGGTCAGCAGCATCGCCGAGGTGACCGTGATAATCATCCCAACGTAGGTAATTATCATCCACTGGGCCTTTTTTTTTGGATTCTTCCAAAAAAGAAGTGTTATCAGGGCGAGAAATAAGGGAATGCTAATATAAAAGTTGGAGAGGCCATTCCAAAAGCCATCATATTTTTCGGAACCGAGACTGTAGAGATATAAGAAAGTGTTCCGGTCCCACCGAAGCAAGGTGTCGAGCATCGGACATTAACTTCTTTTGATCGTTCCGGTCACGTCGTCAACACTTTTTTTGACCTTGTCAACGCCTTCTTGCAGATCCTTCCCCACCCTCGATTGAATGTTGTTCTTTACCTCGTCGAAATCTTTTTTGATATCGGTAATAAAACTGGTATCGATGCCCTTCTTATCGGCACTTTTCTGAATTTCCTTTTTGATGTCCTCGGTAGCATCCTTCAACTGGCGCATGCCTTTGCCAAGACCCCTGGCTATGTCCGGAATTTTATCCGCCCCGAAAACCATGACCACGATGAACATGATAAAGAATATTTCGGCTCCGCTAATGAATAAAAAATGGGTCATATGCATAGCACAAATATAATGAAGTTTCGATCAGTTAAATAAAAAGTCCCAACGATAATATCGTTGGGACTAAAATTCATTTTAGACGAATGGGTTACCCTTTTATTTTGGCCTTGAACTTATCAAAATCGGTATTTTCCTGTTTTTTAGGCCAGGAATTATTGGTAACATCAATATCGGCGGTCTCTGCCTTGGGATCAACCACGATACCTACCAATTCTTTTTGACTGGCAATCACCCGTTTGACCTCGGCATCATTTTTTCTCCATATTTCCGGGGGATACGTAATATTTTCTTTCGAACCGTCGGCATATGTATATTCAACGATCAAGGGCATTGGAAGACCTCCCGGTTTGTCGAAGGTTACCTCATAGAAATACTTTGGCTCTTTAACGGCTGCCCTTTCAGCGGCCGTCATGTTGTCCATCATATATTCCTTTAAGGTGGTAGAAGATTCCGAGGGATATTTGGCAGCCAAATCGGTATATTCGGCATTTTCGGTACTATCGACCTGTGCAAGATATACCAATGGGGGTAGATCGGCCTCGGTCATGTTCCGCTCTTGCATATAATCTTTCATGGCCTGTGAGGGTACATTTGAAACTTGGTATTTCTTGACGCTTTTTACCCCGATATCGACATAATCGGTGGTATAGAACCATCCTCTCCAGAAATAATCGAGATCTACGGCCGAGGCATCCTCCATCGTACGAAAGAAGTCTTCAGGGGTAGGATGTTTAAATTCCCACCGACGGGCATAGGTCTTGAAGGCATAATCGAACAAATCCCTACCCATGATCGTCTCACGCAGAATGTTTAAGGCGGTGGCAGGCTTCCCATAGGCATTCGGACCCAATTGGTGTACGTTTTCAGGATTCGACATAATGGGCGCGATCGTGCTCTGATCCCCGCCCATATAGGGTACTATCTGCGAGGGATCTCCCCTCCTTGAAGGGTACTTTTCATTAGGGGCAATGGCCTCGGGATATTTTTCACCGAACTCCTGCTCGGCCATATACTGCATGAAAGTGTTCAGACCTTCATCCATCCAGCCCCACTGGCGTTCGTCTGAATTGACGATCATCGGAAAGAAGTTGTGGCCCACCTCATGGATGATCACACTTAACATTCCGTATTTGATGCGATCGGAGTAGGTACCATCTTCATTGGGGCGGCCATAGTTCCAGCAGATCATGGGGTATTCCATGCCCTGGTTCTTGGCGTGTACCGATATGGCCTTGGGATAGGGGTAATCAAACGTATGCGAGGAATAGGAACGCAAGGTATGTGCGACCGCCTTGGTAGAATATTCTTCCCAGAGGGGGTTGCCTTCTTTTGGGTATAAAGACACGGCCATCACGTCTTTATTGCCCATTTTAACGGCCTGCATGTCCCAAATGAATTTGCGCGAACTGGCAAAAGCATAATCCCTTACATTTTCGGCCTTGAATTTCCAAGTCTTGGTCTTTTCCGAGAAACCTTTTTCGGCCACTTCGGCTTCGGCCTGGGTTACGATGATTACGGGATTGTCATACGATTTTTTCGCTTTTTCGTACCGTGCCATCATCTCAGGCGTAAAAACTTCCTTTCTATTTTGAAGTTCTCCCGTACCATCTAGAATATGGTCGGCTGGCACGGTGATATTCACTTCGTAGTTCCCAAAAGTAAGGGCGAATTCGCCACTGCCCCAGAATTGATGGTTCTGCCATCCTTCCACATCGCTATATACGGCCATTCTAGGGAAGAATTGTGCAATCACATAGGCGCGATTGCCATCCTTGGGAAAGTATTCGTAGCCCGACCGCGCACGGCTTATAGTATGGTCTGGTATGTTATACCACCATTTTACTGAAAATGAGACCTGCTCCTTGG
>JALHST010000258.1 GCA_022865355.1 Maribacter sp.
AGTTTACAGCTGGGTCCATAGTTCCTCCTCGCTTGGCTTGGCGGCAGGTGCGGCTTCCGATTGAATGCCTACCGGCGGCGGTTGTGTTGCGGGCGTACTGCAGGCCGGCGGTGACAACTCGGCCACCCTGAAAACATAGGTGCCCGGTATGTTCGTGTCGTATAGAAAATTATTCGATGTCAAAGGCACTGCAGGGGCAAAGGTGAGGCCATTGTCAGAACTTACCTCATACTGTTTTGGTCCCGCTCCGGCGGTATAACCGCCAGTGACTACCACACGAATTTGACCCGGAGTACCACCGCAGGGAATTTCGTTCTCGATACTAAGATTTACCCGTAATTGAGGGTTTATGGTGACGTTTATATTGTCTTTACAATTATTGCCATCAACTACCTCAAGGAGATAATTGCCAGGGGCAATCCCCGAAAATATCGGACTCGCCTGTAAAGGACCGCCATTAATGCGATATTGATGACTTGCCAGAGGAGCGGTGCCTGCGGTGGAGGTCACGGCTATGGTAGCCCCAGGGCCAGGAATATAACAAAAATCGGAGGCGGCCGTATTTATATTGATAGAAGGCGCCGCAATCGGTGTCAGGTCAAAATTAAAAGTCGCGGTACATCCCTCTGCATCGGTTACCGACAAGGTATAGGTTCCTGCGGCTGAAAGGTTTCCAAATGTTGTCCCGGATTTGGGTCCAACGGTAGGAGCGCCACCTGGATATACCAAGGTATATCTATTCGTTCCCCATCCACCGGAAGCATTGGCCACTACTCTACCCAAATTGTTATTTGAACAACTCATTGGTGTCACGGTTCCGGATAAGGTCAAGGGTGTTGGCGGTTCAAGTACATCGAAGGAGGCACTATCGGTACATCCCGAATCGACATCGGTTACCGTGATGGTATAGGTACCCGCCCCTAGGCCACCAATATTTACCTGGGCATTGTTTTGGGCACCACTTTCTGCACCACCATTAATATTATAGGTGTAATTGTTCGCAAAACCATCTATCAAAAATGCCCCGGATCCATCACTGGCACCCGTACACACCTTAAGATCGCCGCCCGACTTCACCCTGGCCCGAATCGAACTAATAAGTGCCGGAGTAAACCCCTCGGTATAGGTACAATTATTGGCATCGGTAATTTGAAAAATATACGACGTCGTGGTACTTAGACCGACAAAAGTATTACTACCGCCATTATTGATGACCACCGGACTAATGATCGAATAATTAGTAATCGCGGCGTTGCTTGTCGGTGTTAACTGTACGTCAGAGGTATTGGTTGCACAGCTAATATTCAATTGTGCAAAATCAATGTCGGAAGGAGGGTCGACATCTAAAATGGTAATGGGTGTCAAAGTCAAACGACAACCCCCGCCATCCTGAATTATTGGCGTATAGGTACCTGGTACTAAATTAGGATACGAAGTGGTCCCTGAGAAGTTCAATCCATCGATACTAAACACATATCCCCCACCAGATCCACCTGAAAAGGGTCCGACAAAATCAATTTGACCACCATTTACTCCCCCACCACCGTTACATGTCCGGTCGGTTATTTTAACCGCAGATCCCGTTATGGCACCGACATTCGTGACGGTAACCGAAGGCAGGGCGATGGTGCATTGAAATCCGCCTTGTTGATATAATACCTCAATATTGTTATAGGTTCCGGCAGGTACCGAAATCTGTGGATTGGTATCCCACGGATTTCCAGAGTTAATTCGAAATGATATGTTATACCCTTTCGCATCATTAATAGTGAAATTAATTTTTGCGCCACCATTTGAACAAGTGCCATTAATACCATTGGCCGTCACATCTGGGGGAAGTAAGGTTTCTACATTCGAAGATGCGGTTATGGTACAACCATTACTATCGGTAATTAAAAAATCGTACGTCCCGGCCGCGGTGACCGTGTAGGTGGTGGTTCCACCGTAAGGTGGTTGTAATGGTCCCCCATTGACACTGAAACGATAAGGGGCTGCACCTCCCGAGGTATTTACCGTGATATCTACATCGGTAATCGTCGAACAACCAAAACTGCTGTTGACTTCTGTGGATGCATCCAAGGGCGATAGCCCGTTGCCAATAACTATAGGATTGCCACTGGTATCCAGATTCTGCCTTGGGGGGTCGATTCCGTTTAAGGGGTCTCCCGTACATTGTTGGGTTTCTACTTGAACTATATACGTACCGAAGCCTACAGCCGAAAAAGTATAGGGATTCGTTGCGATAAAGGCCGTAAACTCCTGTGGTACCCCTGCACTGTTTAATAAGGTGTACTTAAAAGGGCCAGGGACATTGTTGGCCGTTACAGTAATACTCCCGGTATCCCCTGAACATTGGGCATCAACGAAAGTGACATCAATATCAAGATCTTTTTGCAGTATGGTAATAGGTGGATAGGGATATTCGCAGGTATTGGCCGTATTTTTCAATCGTGCTTTTACGATATATGTACCTGGAACGAGATTGTTGAATATAGGTCCTTGCCATGGTCCGAAGCCACTGCCACTATTGACACTGAATTCATAGGCACTCGAAAGATTGGTAATCTGAATTCTTCCTGGGACCCCGCAGATATAATCATTTTTGACAAAGGTCTGGGTAATCGTACTCTTTTTGACTTTGAAATAATAGTTTACCCCATCGACGACCACCCGGAATTCTGCGCCGGTAGTGGCCGGAATGGTACTTGCATTTAAGTTGAAGGTCGCGCCGGTTCCGACCGTAGAATAACATCCGGCGGTGGTATTCGGACAGTCATCGTTGATATTTGGAGTACATCCGCCACCCAGCAATTGCCAGGTTATACTCGAATGAGATCCAGAAAGCGATATTACCCGGTCATCGGAATCACCGCAAAGATTAAAACGTGCGACGGTCAGTCCGTTCGTACTGCAGCCTACTTCCTGATCTGCCCCTTGGATAATCGTGGCGAACATAAAAGCGTTGGCCGATGAACTCGAGTTTACATCTTTTTCCTGGGATGTCGCAACCGATTCCGGAATTGCACGAACATCCGCTTCGGGGATCATAGAACTTTTTTCAGAACCAGTATCCAGTGCCGAGGCGACTTCTGCAATGAGCTCGTAAACTTTGGTATTCGCTATTGCCGACGTGCATAATGCGGAAAGTGCGGTCAATAGGAGGGCATACAGAATATGCCTTGGTTTTTTTGGGAGCATAGGTTAAGTCAAGTTTTCTAAGAATAAGCAGATTTGGGGATGCTGGATATTCTTCGGGGTAATTGTTTATACTTATATTTTCTATTTATATTTATGCACTAATGCATACATTAATATATTTAGTTTTAACGTCAAATTATGAAAAATAGTATTGTATCCCTTTATTTATTCGTTGTATCGCTAAATTTTTCATGTGCACAGCAGGCTGAAAATCAAGTTAATACCCCTTCTGGAGTGCCCTTTATTGAAGAGCTATTCATCGATGGGATGGCAATTCCATGGGGCATGGCGTTCCTTCCCGATGGGAGTATGTTGGTCACTGAAAAATCAGGGGATTTAATACATTTTAAGGATGGAAAGAAAACGAAGGTTTCAAATGTGCCAGCGGTCTATGATCGTGGGCAAGGAGGATTAATGGACCTAGAATTGCATCCTGATTACGCCAATAACGGCTGGCTCTATATTTCATATGCTTCCTCAGATGGGGACGAAAAAGGTGGAAATACTGCCATCATGCGTGCAAAATTAAAAGATAATTCATTGGTAGGCAATCAATTACTATATAAAGCTTCACCTAATACTACAAAAGGTCAACATTTCGGTTCCCGTATTCAATTCGACAATGATGGCTATCTCTATTTTTCGATTGGGGAAAGAGGTGAGCGCGATATCAATCCACAGGATATCACAAAGGATGGCGGAAAAATATATCGCTTATATGATGATGGGCGAATTCCCGAGGATAATCCCTTTGTAAGTACCGATGGTGCCAAAACGGCGATTTACAGTTATGGGCATCGAAATCCTCAAGGTTTGGCCAAAAATCCCTTGACAGGCGCAATTTGGGATAATGAGCATGGTCCGCGTGGTGGAGATGAAATCAATATCATCAAGAAAGGCGCAAATTATGGCTGGCCTGTAATAACGTACGGTCTTAATTACAGTGGGACTCCCATTACCGATAAAACCGAAATGAAAGGTATGGAGCAACCCATTCACTATTGGGTGCCGAGTATCGCCCCAAGCGGAATGGCATTCATTACCTCCGATAAATATGATGGATATACGGGGAGCCTGCTGGTCGGTTCTTTGGCATTTCAATATTTGGAGCGTTTGGAGCTCGATGGTAACAAGGTGGTCAGGCGCGAAAAATTATTACCGGATATCGGACGCGTACGGAATGTTAAACAAGGTCCTGACGGACTTATCTATGTGGCGGTCGAAGGCAAAGGAATTTATAAATTGGTGCCGAAAGTTTAGGTATTCGGGCAACTTGATCAATTAATTCTATGAAAATATTCCTATTGACTTATTTTGCGGCCGTGGCTGGTTTGTATGTGGTCCTCTTTCAGGGGCCCGAACTTAAGGAAAGTATGGAACGGGGGCGGGATATTTATGCCGATTTTTGCGTTAGCTGTCATCTTGAAAAAGGTGAAGGCGTATTGAATACGTTTCCACCTTTGGCAAATTCAGACTTTCTCATGAATA
>JALHST010000259.1 GCA_022865355.1 Maribacter sp.
AACCCAAATGTTAAAGCCATTTGTTTACTGGACTTATCCAAGAGTAACATAAAAACAGGACACCTAATAGGACACCTTCATTATAAGATTTATACTGATTTGGCTCGTTTTGGCAGTGTTTTTAAAAACAAAAAACCCTGATAATCAATTGATTACGAGGGTTTTAAAAAAATTTAGTCGGGGTGGCAGGATTCGAACCTGCGGCCTCCTGCTCCCAAAGCAGGCGCGATACCGGGCTACGCTACACCCCGAATGGTGTATTATATGCAGGATCAAATCCTGCCGATTTCATTATGTCAAGAACCATTTGCGGCCTTCCCGACGCAAGGCCGGGACGCGATACCGGTCTGTCCCGCCATCGGCGGGAGCGGAGTTTATCCCGCATACTGCGGGACTACACCCCGAATGGTGTATTATATGCAGGATCAAATCCTGCCGATTTCATTATGTCAAGAACCATTTGTGGCCTTCCCGACGCAAGGCCGGGACGCGATACCGGTCTGTCCCGCTTTTTAGCGGGGGTCGGAGTTTATCCCGCATACTGCGGGGCTACACCCCGTTGGTGTGAATTCCATCCCGATAGCTATCGGGGCCAAATTCCAAATCTACTCAAATACATATTTGGCAATCCGGAAAATGGACGGAGATTATCCCGTACTTATCACAGGACTCCATCACGGTTGGTGTAAAACTTTAAATTCAAATTGGCACGGAAACGCGGACTTGTCCGCCGAAGCCCTCCCAGTTGAAATTTAAAATGCCCTCCGTCGCTAATGCTATGGAGGGCGAAGGCGGAGAGACAGGGACTCGAACCCTGGCGACACTTACGCGTCGACAGATTAGCAATCTGCTCCGTTACCACTCCGGCACCTCTCCTAAAGTTTTCTTCAAAGAACTTTCACTAAAAATGCGAACCTACTTACCGAAATGACTTTCTTTACATAGGCGGGTGCAAATGTACTTTTTACAATTCTAGGACGCAACAATTTTATTTAGTTTTTTTAAAGAACAAAAGCCATACCCTAAAGTTTACTGCCAAACTTCGTTTGCTCTGACTTTAAGATGTTCAACAAAATATAGATCATAGATTGATTCGGACTACTTGCTATCTAATAATAATTCTTATTTTCATGCGCTGTAATGCGAAACCCATACCTAAGCATTATATGTGGGCGCATCCTAAAATGACACCATTATGAAAAAAATAGTACTATGGGCTTTGACCATTACCATTCATCTATCCGGAATGGCACAATGGAGTCCGGCAGGCGACAAAATAAAGACCCGTTGGGCCGAAAAAATCGATCCCAATAACGTTTTGGGAGAATACCCCAGACCAATCATGGAACGGTCGGATTGGCAAAATATGAACGGCCTATGGGAATATACCATTCAACCCTATGGTAGCACAATTCCATCGAAATTCGACGGTAAAATATTGGTGCCTTTTGCCGTTGAATCCAGTCTTTCCGGAGTTATGAAGGAAGTAGGTGCAAAAAATGAAGTGTGGTATCGCACAAACTTCAGCATTCCCGCCAATTGGAATGGAAAAGACGTATTGCTGCACTTTGGGGCCGTGGATTGGAAAACCGATATTTGGGTCAATGATATAAAAATAGGTTCGCATACCGGCGGCTATACACCGTTTTCATTTGACATCACACCCTTTCTGACCAATGGTCACCAAACCGTTCTCGTCAGGGTCTGGGATCCTACTGATGAAGGCCCGCAACCCCGTGGTAAACAAGTCAAAAAACCAGAGGGGATTTGGTATACGCCGGTCACGGGAATCTGGCAGACCGTTTGGCTCGAACCCGTAAATGACAAAAGGATAGAAAATCTTCGGATTACCCCCGACGTCGATCATAATTCGGTACATATTTTGGCTGAGGTCAATCAAGCCGCGTTCGGAGATATCATTGAAGTCACTGCATTGGAGGGAAAGAAGGTTTTGGCATCTGCCCAGGCCTCCGTTGGGGAGCCATTGGAAATCATATTGAATGCCCCGAAATTATGGTCCCCTGAATCGCCATTCCTGTACGATCTTCAAGTAAAGCTGATCAGCAAAGGGGAGGCCATCGATCAGGTAGCCAGTTACTTTGCCATGCGTAAAATAGGGATGCTAC
>JALHST010000260.1 GCA_022865355.1 Maribacter sp.
CGGTTGTTCCATACTGATCTGCTCTCCTGTCGCTAAAATATTTGCTGGTAATAACGATGTGCCCAAACCCGAAAAAATGGTATTTCGAATAAATGTTCTCCTTTTTATATTCACCATAACTTGTTATAAACTAACTATAGGATTATTACAAAATAATTATATGTACCAGCCTGCTAAATTTTTTATTAATGTTCTTTATCACTAAAATCAACATTACTGTGACATAGATGTTAGCGCTTTCCGGACTTCAATTTTTGCGGATATTCATTGCTTAAAGTATTCTCCTAGTCTAAGGGCATTCTTATTATATATATTTTCCAATGTATAAAACAACGTCCCTTTTTTGTTCCATACTCCAGGAAATAAGGAGAAACTTAGGTTTTCAATGCCGCCAGCACCCGATCGGGCGTAAATGGCAAATGTCGTAAAGGTTTCCCGGTAAGGCTTAAAAAGGCATTGGCTATGGCGCAGGCTACCAATGGGGTTCCCGATTCGCCCACGCCTTGCGGATGTTGGTCGGAAGCTATCATGGCAATCTCGATGCTTTCGGGTATATCCTCCATGCGCAGCTATGGATAGTTATCGAAATTCGTCTGCTGCACCTTGCCGTCAACCATGGTAATTTGTTCTTTTAGCACACTACTCATGCCCATCACAATGCCACCTTCCATTTGTGCGATAACATTGTCAGGTTGCACGATGACGCCGGCATCAATGGCACTCCAAAAGCGGTGTACCTTGATTTTTCCGGTCGTTCGATCTACCGACAATTCGCAGATTCCGGTACTCAACGTACCACTGCGTTCCAAAAAGGCAACCCCTTTCGCACGGCCCGTTTCAATTGGCGCATCCCATTTACTCATTTCAACTGCTTTTTCCAAAGTCGCCAAGGCCCTGGGCGCTTGTACCATCAGCTTTCGGCGCAAGGCCACCGGATCCATTTTTTGATCTCGGGCGATGTCATCGATCAGGCATTCAATGGCAAATTTGTTCGGGCCATGTCCTACGGCCCGCCAATGTTTTAGGCGTATGCCATGGGAAGCTTCCCGCCATTCGGCAAATTGATTGGGAATGTCATAATAGGCGTTATGAATGCCGCTGGTCGCCAGATTGCCATTTTCAGCTACCACACAGTGTGAAAATCCTGTGATATTGCCCTGGGCATCGGTACTGGCCTTAAGCCGCTGCAAGGATAAGGGACGAAAGGCCCCATAGGTCACATCGTCTTCGCGTGTCCAAAGGAGCTTTACCGGACGGGGCGCCATTTCTTTCGCCAAAACGGCACATTCGGTCACAAAATCGGTCATGGTCCTTCTGCCAAAGCCCCCACCCAAATACTGTAGATGTACATTTACCGCTTCCGGGGGAATGCCCAGCACATCCGGAACGCCCAGTTTGGTATCGCCACCTTGCTGGCTTCCTACCCATACTTCTGCACTTTTTAAGTCTTCTGCGACCTGCACGACAGAATTTAATGGTTCCATTTGGGCATGGTAGACATAGTCATTTTTAAAATCGGCCGTGTAGGTCTTGGCGGCCTTTCGAAAGGCTTGTTCCACGTTTCCTATATTCACGATTTCCTCGCCTCTTTTCGACTGCGAGGCAATTTTTTCATAGGCGGGATAAATTTCCTGGGAATTAAAACCCGTTGCAGCGGACGTACTCCAGTCGATTTTTAGCTGTTTTTTGGCGGACAAGGCCTGTTCCAAAGTTGTGGCCAAGATACCGATCGCATAGTCGTAGGGGATAATTTTTTGGATGCCTTCCATAGCCAGAATTTCCGATTCGTTTTGTAAAGTCGGTTTAGCGCCGTGGAGGTTTCCCCTTTCCAAGACGCCATATAGCATATTGGGCAAACGAATATCTCCCGCGAATTGTGCGGTACCATTTACTTTCGCCGGAATTTCATAGCGGGGGATAACCTTCCCGATCAGGCGGAAATCCTTTGGATTTTTTAATTGTTCCTCGGTAAAGTCGGGTAGGGTGGAAGGTACTTGCAAATAGGGTACCAATGCCCCATAACTTATTTTGTCATTCGACTTGCCATTGATGACAAAGCCGTTTTCGGTATTAAGATCCACCAGTGGAACGTTCCAATGTTTTGATGCGGTGAACAATAAAACATAGCGGGCCTGGGCTCCGGCTTGGCGCATCACTGTATAGTTGCTTTTGGTGACCCGACTTCCGGCCGACAGCATTATCTTGCTTCCCGGTTGCCATCCTTCGGAGCCATAGATTTCAGGTTCCTGGGGCGAAAATTCAACACGCACCATCGACCAATCGGCATCCATTTCCTCTGCAAATACCACTGGAAGGGAAGTCATCGATCCTTGGCCCATCTCGGCAGCCGGATTGTAAATAATAATTTGACCGTCCTCCGATAACCGCACCCATGCCGTAAGGGGATGTTTTTCTAATTGCGCTTGTACTTCTTCCTTGTTCTTGCATGAAATCGCAATAGGCAACATGCCCGAAATTCCTATAAAAAGTGCTACACCGCTTGATGATTTCAAGAATTGCCTTCGGTTGATCATTTGAATCGTCGTGCTCATGATGCTTTTTTAAATAATCATATAATTAGGTATTCGCCAATTTGTCATCCGCCGCCAATTCAATGGCCTTGACTATCCGCATATAGGTACCACAACGACAAAGAACACCGTTCATATAGGTTTTGATCTCTTCTCGGGTGGGGTGTGGATTGCTTTCCAACAGGGCAACGGCCTGCATGATCTGGCCCGATTGGCAATAGCCGCATTGGGGCGCCTGCGCTTCTATCCATGCTTTTTGAACGGGGTGATCCCCCTTTTCGGAAAGGCCTTCAATGGTGGTGATTTTTTGACTCGCTACAACGTTTTCGACCGATAGGGTGCAGGCCCTGACGGGGCTGCCATCAATATGGATGGTACAGGCACCACATTGCGCAATCCCACAGCCATACTTTGTGCCGGTAAGTCCTAAATGTTCTCGAAGTACCCAGAGCAACGAAGTGCCTTGAGCCACCTCGACTTGCTGTTTCTTGTTGTTAATGTCTAAGGTAAATGTTGCCATCGCCGGTAAATATTTATGGGTAAGTTACTGAAAAAGAGTAAAAAAGGCAAGTCGAAACGCTCACCTTTCCGACGCCTGTATCCTAAGTAATCAACTACCCAAAGATGGGTAGCCTCATCAATCACTCGCACCCAGTACCTTCGGTACCGGCGGAGGCCCATCTGGCAACATGGCTTCCCAAACTTCTTGGCCCTTCCTTTTGAGAAATTCCGATTTAATTTCCTTCCGCAATTCGGCATTTTCAAATAAATCTACCATGGTCGTCCCCAGGGATTTGGCCGCGAACAACATGCCTTTGTGGCCTATGCTCATGCCGCCACAGGCTACCACGACCCAGGAATGCCAAGGGGATTCGTAGGGCGCCGTTGTGGCCAATAGGGTTATTTCGGGCACGATATAACTTACATCGCCCACATCGGTAGACCCTCCTGGGACCTCTTGATCTTCGGACGCCAAAGGCTTTATGCTCCCGTTGATGCCTTTTGATTCAAGACCATAGGCCTTCATAATCTTATCACCAAAGGCAAGCTCCTCTTTTGAATATACAATAGGTCCTACATATTCCATATTTCTGTGCAAAACTTCTGCCCCTGCTTCGTTTATCAATAGTTCATACAGACCGCTATTCAATTTGACCTCATACGATACGCCTGCCATGAGGGCGGCCCCTTCGGCTATTTTTTTCATACGTTCCGCCACTTC
>JALHST010000261.1 GCA_022865355.1 Maribacter sp.
ATTGACGATTTACTGAACATGACCATTGATGACGCAATCGAATTTTTTGAAATACATAATCAATCGAAAATCAACGTAAAATTAAAGCCCCTGCAGGATGTTGGTCTGGGCTATGTTACTTTAGGGCAGTCTTCCTCCACCTTATCCGGGGGTGAAGCACAACGCATTAAGTTGGCTTCCTTTTTAGTCAAAGGAACCTCTAAGGATAAGGCCTTGTTTATCTTTGACGAACCTACAACGGGCCTTCATTTTCATGACATCAAAAAATTGTTGAAATCCTTCAATGCCTTGATTGCCCGAGGGCATTCCATTATTGTTATCGAACACAATATTGATCTTATCAAATGTGCCGACTACATTATTGACCTCGGACCCGAAGGAGGCGAAAAAGGCGGTCGTCTTGTAGCAGAAGGCACACCAGAGGAAATCATCCAGAATAAAGAATCACATACGGCAAGGTACTTGAAATTGAAAATGGCATAATGAACCCTAGGTTTTGACATGATTCTTCTATCATATTGCCATTAATTGAAGGTTTGGAAATGGCCAACCCTACTTAATCGACGTTTCGTTACACCTGCTTTCAAGCCCATATCTTCATCATCCCCAACCTTTGAAAAAGCATCTTCTAATTTATTAATTAGTTTATAACTATCTCAATATCAATTTTTTAAAGTCAATGTAAAATTTTTGGCACGCTGTTTGGTATATACTAACCGAATGTAAATAGTTGCATTCGGGAACTCCCTGCCCTTTAGCAGGTTTAAAACCTTATATCATGAGAAATTTAGTACTCCTATTTTCGGCCCTCATTTTAAGCACCTCAGGTGTTATGGCCTACAGTACAAACGAAGATAAGGTTGCACCACGCAATGCTTATAGATACAACGACTCCTTTATTTTTATGGAGAACGGCATTACGTTTTCTGTATACCCTGATGGGGAGTTTGATTTTTACATAGACAATTATGTAGAAGGTCGCAGAAATGGCATCACCTTCAACTCAGGATATGATTATAGCCCTTATGCCCAATACGACGACTATGGTGCTGTAATTCAGGTTGAAAATGTTCCTATATTCTACGATTATTATGGTCGTGTTACGCAAATAGGCGACGTTGATTTAGCTTATAGAAATGGGCGCGTCTTTAGAATGGGTGGTATGTATGTCTATTATAATGACCGAGGGTTTTATGACTATCATTCCGGATATATCAACACCTACAATAGGTATTATGTTTATAGCCCTTTCCATGCGTTCTTTGCGAGACCCCTTATAGGCTTCTCCTTAGTGTTCAATCAGCCTTATAGAAGGTATTACTCACCTGTCAGATATACCTATTACCACCCGTATGTGCATAATCAGCGCAGGGCCTATGCAGCGATCGGAAAAGAATACCGCTATAATAAAGTACGACCCGAAAGAGCTACGATTTATAGAAACGATAAAAGGGTCTCCGTTCGGGATAACTCTACCCGCACCAATCGCTCGGTCGCATCAAGAAGCGATGTCGGGAGAACGAATCGGAACGATGCCAAAAGAGGAGAAAATCAGAGTGCAGGTAGAACCGCTATGCGAAGTAATACGCCTAGGGCCAATGAAAGAAACCTTTCGGGAAGAAGTGTAGATCAAGGTGAAAGAACCGTGCGTAGCAGTTCGGTACGCAAAGCACCCGCTACCTCAAATAGGTCTGACGTAACTAGAAAAGCCAGTCGTTCGCAAAACGATCGCACCGTAGGCAGTAGCCAGGGGTCTCCCTCGCGAAGCGCTAATGGCGTTTCAACCCGAAGTAAGGCGCAACGTTCAGTGAGTGAGGCTCCTACCAGAAGTTCGTCTTCAAGTAGAAATAGTGTTTCAAGCAGAAGTACGGCGCAACGTTCAGTAAGTAATGCTCCTGCCAGAAGTCGCACTACTACGGCGAGAAGTACATCTTCAAGAAGTACGGCCAGTAAGGCACCTTCCAGGAGCGCCAAGAATAATACAAGGTCGGTCGCAACACGAAGTAACGGAAGACAATAAAGATAGTTTTTAGGTTGGTTAGTTGTTTGGCCCCGCGGTGGATTCGTCTGCCGCGGGGCTTTTTTAATTGGGAACTTGAAAACCTTGACCTACCAATTCTTATAAAAAGAGTTTTAATGCAGTAAGTGACCCTTTAGACCCCGAATACCAATTTGAAGGCAATAAATTAATTTCGTTTTAGAAACCTATTCAACATCCCAAAAACATCCTCGGATATCCTAAATCGATAAAGAACCCCCAAATACAGGATACTCATCAAAATGCTCTTCAGGATAATATTGAACACTGGGTGAAATGGAAACCGTAAATAATAGAATATGGCCGCAATTGCAACCAATAGAACCAGTACTTTGAGAGTCTCGGCAGTAAACGGACTCATATGAAATTTGAGTTTCACATAGAGTAACTTAATGGAATTATAAATAAAAAACGCCAAGAAACTGGCAATGGCTGCGCCGTCAAGTCCATATTTTGGTATCAGCCAAAGATTAAAAAGAATGGCAAGAATGGCCAACAAGACCCCAATGGCCAAAACAGAATAATAATAATCGGAATTGTACATGATGGCGTTATTGTTCCCGATTACAGAATCATATACTTTGGCCAATCCCAGCCAAAAGACGATCATAAATCCATCCCTATAGGGTTTTGGTAACAAGTCATACAGGTCATTTAAATTTAAAAAGATCAATAAGAACAAGAAACCGGCTATTATAAAAAGGGTCAAAGAACTTTTTTGATAAAGTACCTTTAAGGAAACACTATCCCTTTTATTGATGTATTCCGCAGTCATTGGATAGGTGATCTGATGCATTGATCTTGAAGGAACAGCGATGACCATGGCAATAAATCCGGCGACACTATAATAGGCCACATTTTTGATTTCAATGAATTGGTTGATCATTACCTTATCGATTTCCAGTAAAATAATCGCGGCCGACCCCCCCAAAATAATCAAAGTGCTGTAAATAAGTATCGCTCGCATATTTTTTGGAAAATCTAATCGAAATACGGGTCTTCGCAAACTGAAGGCAAACCAGTTCATTATCAGTGTCCGAAGCAGATACATACCCACCATGGCCTTTAGGAAAGTTTCAACCGAAATAATCCCGAAATAAATGAGGAGTAATAAAAAGGTGATACCGATTCTACTAAAAACTTCTTTCATAAAATTTCCAAATACCGATTTCATGCGAATGCGTGCCCAAGCATAAAATACTTCAAAATAGGCCATAGACAGACCAATCCAGAAAATATACCATAGATATCCCTTTACAATGGCATTTTCCTTGGATAAAAAATTTCCGATCAGGTCATAGGCAAAATAGGAAATTGCGGCAATTGGCAATATCAATACAATGGGCAGCAATAGCATCAGCGTCAAAAAACCATCGGATGTTTTTTCATTCTTGAAACTACTGTAATATTTTATAAGCGTATTGGGCACACCAAAGGCTAAAAATGGCATCAAAACTGCCGAAGCGGACAATATAACATTCACCAAGCCGTAATACGCATCCGTGAGAAAATTGGTGTAGAGGAATAAGGTATTGATCGCGCCGACTCCAAAACCAATATAGGTGATGATGGTATTATTAAACGATTGTTTTAAGACGATCCCCATTATAGCTGATTGGCGAGTTGTTTTGTAAGTTCCCGGCGACTATATTTTTCTATGCCCTTAGCGGCCACTACCAAGGTACCAGTGCGATACGCATCAAACCATTTTAACAGCACCTCTTTTAAATGGGTAGTTTCGGCATACGTAAAGGTATGACCGATCGAGGTTTCCGTTACCATTTGACCGGCTTCCCATTGGTTGGGTCCAATTGCCAGAATCGGACGCATGGCAGCCATGTATTCGAAAAGTTTTCCGGGAATTATGCCTCTTGTCTGATCGGCATCGATTTCGACTAGCAATAAAACCTGCGATTTTTGCTGATATTCGATGGCTTTTTCATGAGGTACATAACCCATGACCCGAACGTGGCCTTCCAAACCATTTTCGTGAATGCTATGTAAAACATCTTGGCTTACGACCCCGATAAGCTGCAATTGCAATTCTTCCCCAAAGGCCCTATTTTCATGCACAAGTTCGGCAAGAACTTTCCATAGATTATGGGGATTTCTACCTGATAACAAGGATCCTATATGCGATATGGTAAATTTGACATTGCGATTCGCATTGCCCACATAGTCGCTATCATAACCATTCGTTATAACCACTATGGGCTTTTTAGTAAGACTCATGAATTCTCTTTTGGTAACCTTGCTCGTCGCAATGATTTTATCGGCCGCATTCAGTACCATTCGCTCTAATTGCCTGTGCTTCTTCAATGAATTTTCGGTCATTTTTAATTTAGAATGATATCCGATGGTGGTCCAAGGATCTCGAAAATCTGCAAACCACTGCACCCCACACCTCTTTTTTAATTGATATCCTATCAAATGTAGGCTATGGGGAGGGCCCGTTGTAATAATGTGCTCAATATGGTCTTGTTCCAATACACCCGACAGGAATTTCACGGAAGGTTTTACCCAGTACTTCCTCGCATCGGGAATAAACCAATTTCCACGAATATAAAGCATTGTCTTCTCAATAATTGACTGATTTTTAGTTTGGATAATTCCCGAGCTAATGCGTTGGGTTTTTTTTCGAAATAAGAAACTGGCAATCGAAAAGGGTTCGCGAATAGGTCGTTTATAAATGGTTATTCCCTTTGGTACTTGGTCAATTAAAGTTTTGTCTAAAATGGGATAATGTGGGTTTTCCGGAATGTACAATACGGGTTCAATATCAAAATCCCGAAGATATTTGGCAAACTTTAACCACCGAAGAACTCCCGGCCCCCCCGCTGGAGGCCAGTAATAAGTGATTATCAATACTTTCTGCATTAGGCTACCTCTTTTTTGCGATCGTGCCAAATCGAAAAACCAATACCTCCCAATATCACCAATCCCAAAATCAAAGAAGTCGCCAAGGTAATTTTACCGCCCTTTTCAATAATTTTAGGTTCAAATTTGAATTCGATGGTATGGGTGCCGGCCGGTATCTTTAATGCACGGAGTACATAATCAGCTTTGAAATAATCGGTGGGTTGCTTATCGATATAGGCGATCCAGCCATGCGCATAATACATTTCAGAAAAAACGGCCAATCCCATCTCAGGGTTCTTGGAAATAAAGGTCAGGTGATTGGGTTTGTAATCGGTCATTACGATGGATGTTGTAGAATCGACCTTAAAATTAAATTGGTTGCCTATGGGAAATTCCTCGGTATTTACAATTGCTTCTTTTTTCTCATTAAAGTCTTTAAGGGCCAGTAGCTCCTCATTGGCATTTTTTACGGTAACCAACTTTTCAACAAACCAAGCATTGCCATTGGCATCCGGATTCAGGGCGGGGTAACTTCTACCCTCTTTATCCTCTTGAATAACATATTTTACATTTAACATGTTTAGGACTTTCATATTACCTGAATAAATATGAAAGAAAAACAGATCTTCCATACCGGCTGGTTTAGCCGCATGGTATCCCGTGATAGATTGATGAAAATAAGAAGTCCCGGCCCCATCGTACCCTTCCCCAGGATTATAAACCCGAAAAATACCTTTATCTTTTAGTATTTCTGCATCTGCCGGAGTTTCCTCAAATGGCTGGGTCATGCGCCTCTTGGCCACAAAATCGGCATTATTGACATATCTGCGGTCAACACCCACCAAATCCATGACAAGGAACAGGCCTAGGATGATAATGGCAGAGGTCTGCCCGATTTTTTCCTTAAGAAAAAACCAAATCGTAAGGGCCGCCAGAAAAACATACGCCAACGACCTGAAAAGGTCACTGTTATATACCGCTTTACGGTCTTCCTTCAGAACATCCGGTAATCCTTCGAGACCGGTCATTTTCATGCGTTCATCACCGGGGGCACTGAAATCGAACATTCCCTTTACCAAAAACAAGATTACCACCACTCCAACTATACCAAAAAAGGCAATTTTCAAGGCATTCAATTTCTTCGTCTTTTCTACAGAGGTATTAAAGATTTCCCGCAGTGCCAATATAGCCAATACGGGTGCGCAAAGTTCCAGAATAACTTGAATCGAAGAAACCGCCCTGAATTTATTATACAATGGGAAATAATCGATCATAAAATCGGTCAACAGGCCAAAATTCTTTCCCCACGATAACAATAACGACATGATGACCCCACCCAACAACCACCATTTGGTCTTACCCTTGACCAAAAGCAATCCTAAAATAAAAAGAAAGCAGATGATGGCCCCGATATATGCCGGACCTGATGTACCGGGTTGATCTCCCCAGTACAAAGGCAATGCCGAAAAATATTTGATGGCAGTACTTTTTGGGATATCCCTATCGATTACATACGCTATGGTTTTGGAGTTTTCTCCCAACTCTTCTTGACTCCCTCCTCCAAAGAGCCTAGGAACAAAAAGATTCAGGGATTCGACAATGCCATAACTCCATCGCGTGATATATTCCTTGCTAAGTCCATTTGTGTTTTCCTTCGTTGAACCATCTGGATTTATTGTAATTTCAGATTTACCCCGTGTACTCCAATCTGCATATTCCTTAGTAGCCATCAGACTGGTCGCATTGGCCGCAATGCCTAGAATTACTGCCACAATTAGCAGCCCTATCGAAGTTAAATA
>JALHST010000262.1 GCA_022865355.1 Maribacter sp.
TAAATAAACGAATCATAATCCTAATCCCCTACCCTAATAACCCTCAGATAATCCAGCATCGCTATATTGACATCCACATTCATATTATTATTCCAATCCTCAAAAGTGATTTTTATACGATTTTTAATCCTGGGGTCACTTCTAAAAAGCGCGGGTGGGGGCTGGGCTTATCACTTGTTAAAAGAATAGTGGAAGAATATCATACCGGAAAAATAAAAGTACTTTCGTCAGGGAAGGAAGGTACGATAATGCAAATTTCCCTAAAAATAAATAGTTAGAAATGGCCAACGAAAAATTGGTGACGATCAAGGAAGCCGATATTACGAACAACTGTCCCGAATGCTTCAATCAGAAGATGTCGATTCGATTTTATCAAAAACACCGGCTCAGTAAACTGTATGACCGCACCACTAAGGAGATATCTTTCGAGGTTCAATGCCATAAATGCCATTCGATTATCTATCCTGTGAATTGGACTCCCGATATTGAACGCATTTTTGAATATTATAAAAAAATGGCTATACCCGAAAATACTTCCATCCGCTTTACCCCTATGTTCTACTTGCTCATCTTGCTATTTCTTGCCTTGATCGGTGCAGGGGCATATCTCTATTTGGAAGGCTTTTTTAAATTTTAGAACCTATATTTTTCGCGATGCGTTCAAATTCCTCTTCGGAAAAGGTGCACTTCTGCTGAAAAGTGACATCTTTCATGCTATGCAACGGAATCAAGTGAATGTGTACATGGGGCACTTCGAGTCCGATGACCGTCATACCTACCCGTTTGCAATCGATGGCCGCCTCGATGGCGTGGGCTACTTTTCTTGCGAAGGCCATCAGGCCCAGATAGGTGGCCTCATCTAATTCCCATATTTTATCAACTTCCTTTTTTGGGATGCAGAGGGTATGCCCTTCGGAGTTGGGGTTGATATCCAAAAAAGCAAGAAAGTTCTCATCCTCCGTTATTTTATAACAAGGAATTTCGCCTTTGATAATTTTGGTAAAGATCGATGGCATCTGTACGATTTTAAGCTCTGGTTATTTCAAGTATATCAAATTTCAAGGTGCCATTGGGAACCGTTATTTCAGCAATATCCCCGACCTTCTTCCCGAGAAGGCCCTTGCCGATAGGCGAACTGACCGAAATTTTTCCTGATTTCAGATCGGCCTCGCTTTCAGCGACCAAGGTGTATTTCATCTCCATTCCGTTTGTCTTGTTCTTCAACTTGACCGTAGATAGTACGAGTACTTTTGATGTATCTAATTGGGATTCATCTATCAAACGCGCATTCGCCAGGATTTCCTCCATCTTCGAGATTTTTAACTCAAGTAGTCCTTGCGCTTCTTTTGCGGCATCGTATTCGGCATTCTCTGAAAGATCTCCTTTGTCCCTAGCATCGGCTATGGCCTGGGAGGCCTTTGGGCGTTGGACGTCCCGAAGTTGGTTTAACTCATCCTTTAATTTTTTTAGTCCCTCCGCCGTATAATATGATACGTTACTCATAACTTCGTCGTTTAATAAATACAAAAATCCCCTAGTATCAACCATTTACACTTGGTTTTTTTAGAGAGGATTTAACGCAAAGATACATTTTTTTTGTTCATTTTTGCCTATGTTAGTCTAAATAGAAATCACCCTGTGAACCGAATTTATAATATTTTTTTGATCCTATTCTTAACTGCGTGCAGTAAAGATCAAACGAACCGGAATCCTTATTTACAGGAAATCGGTTTTCGATATGACATCAATCTCAACCTCCCATTGTACAGTACGTTGACGAATCCCGGCAGTGCCATTTATATTCCCAATCAAGCCGTGGGTACGCGGGGCGTGTTTGTTATGAACACGGGATTTTCCCAATATAGGGCCTTCGAGGGTAGTTGCCCAAACCATGCCCCTAGCAACTGTTCGACCATGATTTTAGATGGCCAAAATGCCGTTTGCCCTTGTGATGATTATGCGTATAGTCTATTTACGGGACAATTTTTGAACCGTCCGAATGATGGGAAGCGCTATTATGATATGTTGGAATACCGTGCCACGGCAAATGGCAATATTATTGTGATTTCAAATTGATGGCTCTTACCCCTTGAAAAGAAGTGTTACTCATTTCTATAGCGGTTCATCACATCTCTGAAGAGCTCCCCACTGCTAGGGGGCGTATATGAAATGGCGTTCGCGCCTGAATGTATGGTCATTGCGATGGTTTCCTCGGTTTTACCTCCCGTCGCAATAATGGCCACTTGGTCATCGATATCCCTAATTCTTTTCACGATGTCGGAAGTCTTATCTGCCCCTGACACATTAAAAATATCTATCCCGGCCTTTATTCGCCCTCGGATATCATCCTTCGGGGAAACGATGGTAATGGTTACTGGGATATCGATTTTTTCTTTAAGCCTATGGATCAATTCATTGGGAGTCGGTTTATTGAGCACCACCCCCAAAGCACCTTGAAATTCTGCATGAATGGCCAGCTCCACCGATCGATCCCCAGTTGTTATCCCTCCTCCCACACCACAAAATATGGGCTTGTCCGCGGCCAGTATCAGGGCGTTTGATATGGTAGGCTGAGGCGTGAAAGGATATACGGCAATAATGGCGTTGGCATTCGTATTGCGTATGATGGCTACATCTGTGCTAAAAAGGAAAGATTTTAACAATTGCCCAAAGACGCGTATCCCTGAACATTCATTTATTATCTCGGGAACCGTAACAATATTCTTGCGTAACCTACTGCCGAAAGATGGGACATGCTTCATAGTTGTTCCGTAATACCAATAAATACGCTTAAAGATATCCTAAAAGACTTTGTGATTGGAAAAATTGTGATGTAATAAACAAAAGACAGGTACATTCCTTTGGGAAGCTACTTCTCGAAAAGCGATCGAATCATTCTTGGTCACCGCATTCTTAAAAATCGATGCTAGCTCCTAGCAAAAAGTTGATTCCCGATTGTGGGTAATACCCTGTCCCTTCTATCGTCGTGATGGTCCCCGGATTGGTAAAATCGTCGTCATAGGTGTAAAAATACCCGTTTGAAACATACTTCGCATTGAAGACATTGTTGAGTAATCCCGATAGGGTAATGCCTTTAAAAAAACCGTTGGCTTCTATTGTATATTGAATATTCAAATCAGTTTGCGAATAGGCTTTCAATAGTGATTCCTTCGCATCTATATTGCCCATATACTGCCTTCCAACATACTTTGTTAAGGCCGAAACTTGTAAATTTTCTATGGGCTTATAGGTAAGAATATTGCCAAAAATTAGTTCA
>JALHST010000028.1 GCA_022865355.1 Maribacter sp.
CTGTTTGATGAACAACTTATCATCAATGGTATTATGAAAACGAATAATGTTAATTTTTTCATTTATTGAATTTTAGAAATTATTTACTTAGGAAAAAGAAAAACGACATTGGCTCTTATTCCCATATCGGCTTTAGCACTATTTGGTGCCGCTAAATTAAATCTTGGGCCAATAGAAAACTGGGTTTTTTGTGTTCCTAAACTGGTAACCGCACTGATGGTCGGAATAAACCAAACGGTTGTGGTATTTGCCTCCCAATTTTGGGTGATTTCAAACTGACCGCCAATACCGGCGCCACTTTTCCAGTTATAGGTTAAAAATGGTTGAAAAAATAGCGTACTCACATCGCCGCGATCTTTATTGCCCGCTACACTCCAAATCTGATTGATTAAACCCCCAATGGTAAATCCGTTTGTTTGATATAAAGCAACGGCCGTTGGACCTACACCTAATTTTTTTGTTGTGAGAAAATCATCGGTTCCTGTGGGTACCAAAAACACAGGCCCTACACCCCATGTAAGTCCCCCTTTAGATTGAGAGGGACTTAAAAAGGCACTTAATACGGCATCTCCTAAACCAACTTCAGAATTTCCTTGACCGGTAATATTGTACTGCGAGATAACAGGCAATATCAATCTTGTGATCAGATTTAAATTATCGTTCAAACTAATGGGCAGAACGGGTTGAATATTGAGCGTGTTTTTTGAACCATTATTTGGGCCTATACCAAAATCGGTATTGTTTTGAAAGGGCACGCTGATTAAACTGGAAATAGGGTTTGCCAATTTTTTGGCCAGTTCTTCAGCGCTTTCTTGAGGTTTTTCTTCAGGCGTATCTTGTGCCGACATTAGTTGAGAAAAGCAAATGATGCTAAATAGGAGTATTTTTAAAAGATAATTTTTCATTTTACTTTATATTTATTCGGTCGATTTTTCTCAATTTATATAGGATTCAAGTCACAAATGTAACTTTTAATTATAAATGGTATTTTTACCATTTCGACATAACTCTTCTGTTTGGTATCATCTACCTTTAAATCCTCAATATTTTTTATATATTTAGTTTTCAAATCGTTGTGAGCCATGAGCTTCGATTCTTGAAGGAATTGTTGATCTCATGATTTAAAGTTTAAATGGTCTTATTTTTACAAAAGTGACTATTTACTTCAAAAAATAATATCCGAAATACGACAAATTTACTAAAAATTGATAGCCCTTACCTCTTCACACACTATAAAATATGTATTTCAGGTTATTACGAAAAAATATATTAACCTGTAGCTAAAGACTTATTAAATCCTGTTTAGGAGTTAAGCCATAAAAACTTTTATATAACTGAATGGTTCTGCCTATATGATTAAAACCAATATCATAAGACAAATCAGTAATGGTTTTACCTTTTATTTGTAGTAATGAAGTTTTTAATTTATTGATGCGAATAATCTGCAAAGCCCTTAAGGGAGAGGTGTTTAAATAATTTTTAAAATAGCGTTGTAAATTCCGTGGTGATATATGGAGTTCCTCACTAATACGTTCCAAGGTGAGTTCTTGATGATGATGGGACTCAAAAAATTTAAGTGTTTTTAAAACTTTTCTTTTTTGGCTGGTTTCATTGTGTTCTTTTTCAGTAGGTTTTAAATAGAACATATCAAATAATTCACTTGTTAATTCTTCCATTGCAATTGAAAAATCTAAATAAGAAGAATTTTGTATTATAAAATGATGTCTAAACAAATGAAGATACCTATTTAATTTATTTTGTTTCAATTCAATATACCTCGATTGTTTTGCATATTCACCCATTGTTGGGTCGATATCCATGAGTTTTAAATAGGCATCTCCTATCTTTTTTGGGATTGAAAGGCAGGTATATTTAGTTTTATCTAACTTACTCATTATCTCAACTTTTGGAGGCATTAGTAATACTATGGGTTTGCAAATTTTCATCCCATTGTACCTTACTTCTTTTTTTGGGTCAGTAAAAAAAAAACCATACTCGGAATTAGATTCTCCGTAATCAAGTAGTGAGTTTGAAAATTCTACCGTATTAATTTGATATTCTTCTCTAAAGAAAACATTGATATTGGATAGAATTTCGCCACAACCCAAATGCTTTAGAAATACTTCATATCCCAATGAATTCAAAACATGTTGTACTTCTAATAAGTCTTTACTGTTGATTATTTTCATTTTTATACCGAATTTGAAATCATATTTTTTATTATCAAATCCTTAACAAATTGATAAAATAAACATCACAAAAATTGCTCAATTAATTTCGTAATTATTATCGTTTAATTTGCATCAATCAATTGCTTAACATGAGTGGAAAAAGGAGCCCTTATCAAGCAGGTAAATTAGGCGAAATCAGTGAGGAGCCTATGCTGATTTAATCATAGCAGATGGAAACCCTTTAGAGCAAATCAAACTAATCGAAGACCCGGAATCCCATTTCAAAGTAATCATAAAAGACGGGGGGATTTATAAGAACGAAATGAATAAATAACATGAGTTGATTAATCGAATCTATCAATAGTTGAGCATTATCATAAGTCGCCATTTTCAATACTTCAAAAGGAGTGTTTTTAAAAGATGCTTTTTCATTTTATTTGATTTATAAATATTAATAAATTTAACCAAATACATGGAAAAAATCACTTTACACTTTTGAACACACTCATTATCAGGTGTTTGTCACGCTTTCGCGAAAGCGTAAAAAGTATTAATTATGAGATAGTTACATTTTTTTGTCATGTACTAAATAAATTTAATTATAACCAATCTATTGTTAGTGGTTGTTCTAATTGAAAGGTTGCTTCGGTACCTGCGGGGAATTGAATAACTTCACCTTTGCTTAATAAGCCAATGGCCCCACCAACGGCAGCTCCTTTTCCTGCCCCTTTACCACCTCCAAAAGCAGCACCGACACCGGCACCAATTGCCGCTTTTTTAACGGTACCACCTGCTTTATCTTCTGTTGTTACAACTTTGGTCTCTGTTTGAACGTGCTGCAGGTAATTATCTATAATAAATCCGTCAACCGTTACAGCAAATTCGCTTGCTCTACGATTGTTGTTATCAGATACCAAGACCTCCATCTGCACAACAGTTCCTTTAGGAATAAGAACCTTTCCATTCTGTGCCACATTCTTATCGAGTTCGACAAAAAAATGATCTCCTGCATTAAAATTCTTTGCAGTAATCGTTTTCGTTGATTTCAAGAACAAAATAGTACCCTTTGGTAGTATTATGGGTTCTTGAATGACCACCTTTTCTTCAACTTTGGTCATAATTTCAGGACTAGAGGGTTTGGGAACTTCATTTTCATCAGCGACTGAATCCAATTCTGCTTCAACCACAACTTGTTCTACTGGTGTTGATTCTGTTTTTTTACTGGCTTCCTTACAAGAAATCAGGCCAAGAATGGCGAATAATGTAATACCAAAAAGTTTAATTTTCATTTCAATTATATTTTTAAATTATTTATTCCTATATAAACGATAATTAACAGATAAAAGCAATGATTTTCTATCTCCAATGAGCGTCGCCTTCAAGACCAAATTCTAAGCCTTTAGAATTTGATTTATCTCCAAATATCAAAGATTGTAAAACTTGGGAATGCACATTGATTCCCGTTAACATCAGGGACAATACAACCATGTGCTTTATTTTCTTCCTCATATTTTTAAATCCTATTACCAATCCACTTTTAGTGGTAATTCAAGTTGAAACTGTGCTTCCGTTCCGGCTGGAAATTGGATACTCTGGCCCGGTTTTAACAAACCCACTGCACCACCAATAGCGGCTCCACGTCCTGCGCCTCTGCCACCGTCAAAGGCTGCACCTACACCTGCTCCAATAGCCGCCTTTTTAACTGTACCACCTGCCATATCCTCTGTGGTTACCAGTTTCGTCTCAGTTTTAACTTGTTGCAGGTAATTGTCAATGATAAATCCACCTACGGTCACACCAAATTGGCTGGCTCTGCGCTTATTATTTTCCGATACCAATACGTCCATTTGCACAATGGTTCCTTTCGGGATAAGTACTTTTCCTTTGCTGGTAACATCTTTATCCAACTCTACAAAAAAGTGATCTCCCGCATTAAAGTTCTTTGCGGATATGGTTTTGGTCGACTTTAAGAACAGGATAGTACCTACCGGTAAGGTTATGGGGTCCTGATCGTTTACCATTGGATCTTTATCACAATTGCTGTTATCGATCTTGGAATCGTTAGCTGTGAGCGTCATTCCCATTAAGAATAAGATGACCATAGTATAAGTTGTTTTTTTTATACTTTTCATTTTGTTTTCTATTTAAATTATTCTAGTTCTTATTTTTTAAATTAATAATAAATCTCCTTCCATTCTCGGCGGTTTATGCAAAATGATTCACCCTCCTGGGAATCAGGTCTATAAAACTGGCAACAAATATAATTTAATTAGGATAAAAGAGCGCCTTAAAAATCTTTGTTTTATTGCGGTCTTGGGTATTTGCCGAGCCCATTAAAACTAAAGAGACAAATTTATGAAAACAATTTCAACATTCGAAGTGATCCGTATAACTACCAATTATTCAATCTAAACCCTCAAACTTAAAATGTTGACCCCCAATAGAGGCCTCATACATTAAACCTCCTTTTACGCGAGTAAATACAGCTACACCATTGGCATTGGCGGCATCAATGGAGGCTCCCTTTGTTATAGCAACTGCCGACGCCTGGGCATCAAACTTCAATTTGTCATTAATGAAATGTTCAAAAGCCTCCCTATTTTCAAAGAAGATGACTTCGCTATATTGCTGACCCCCGGTCTGTAGCCCAAAGGAGGCCTGTTTCAATTTAGAGGATCCAACAATTTCCTTTGATTTATAGACCATACCAGTACCTGCGGCCCCGCCAATAGCTAAACCCGCTTTGGTAATTTTAGGGAATACAGCATAGCCATAGGCCTTACTTACGAAGGTTGCCAATGTAGGAGATTCCTCTAACATTTTATCCAAAGCCTCTTTGGATTCTTTTTCCAATTCGGGATTCCAACCCCCAATTTGAGCGTTGCCCATAAAAGAAAAGACGAGACTGATCAGAAGGAGGAATACTTGTCATTTTGTTGTAAATAATGTTCTTATAACTTTGATTTTATGTTAAAAATTAAAGTTGAAACCAGTTATGAAGCCACCGGTATAGATATCATACATAAAGGAGTTATTCCCTTCGTAGTTTACATCATATCCTTGATAACCAATATGCCAGGAGCTTAGGTCTGAAATTTGATACCCTATGAGTAAGTTTAATTTCCAGCTGATTTTGGATCCTATGCCAAATCCGCCCACATCAAAGCGGGCGCTATTTATCCATTTATCGTTTACGGTCTTAAAGCGCATTCCAAAGTAGGGGTCTATAAAATCTAAATTTTTAGTAAATTCGTTCTGCTGACCTATCTGTATGCTTGGCTTTAGGCCAAAATAACGCAGCCCAAAAAGACCGTCCAAGGTTAGGAAGTCAGTTAAATTAATAAGGGTTTACCCGCCACCTAACTCCCAGATGGTTTGGTCAATTTCTACTTTGGTGCCTTTTTATTTTTCGAGCAAAATAGTTACAGTAAAAATAGATATTACAGTAAGTTCATACAATAAACTAAAGTGGAAGAATTAAGAGCTGTTGGGGAATATACTATGGAAATTGTCTTTACCGTGAAATCACAGGATTCATTAATTCATTATTATAAAAATATTAATGATTGAATAAAAAGGAAATCTATTTTTTTTGAATTTTAAATGATTCATTTTTAGTTTGAACAAATAGCGTACTTATCCTTGTTTGTACACTGTAATTATGAAAAAATCTGAAGGTTGATGGCAATAGGCTTTGGATGAAAATAATCAGTACGGAATTTAAGAAATGGCAATGTTTTTTTAGAGCAATATTAAATTGAAGTACGGCACTTAATCCAATTTAAAGCCAAAACCACTGCTAAAAATATAATCCAGATCAGTTCCACTAACTGCTGGCTGATTATCATAATTTAATGTGAATTCCGTTTTAATATAAAAATCCCAGGGCAGATCATATTTAAGGGTTATGTGGTAATCCAAACGAAACCTACCTCTTTCAGAGATACCTGCATAAAATTTAAAACCTGTATTTAGATCGAAATCCTTGAAGTCATACATATTAAAATTTGAACCAAGAAAGGCTTCAGATGAGGTTTTATTAAAGGAGGTGTCCTCATAGTTTTCAATGTTGTAGGTGGCTCCAACAGTTACTCCAAAATAAAGCTTATTTGTACTTTTTATGAATCGGCCTAAACCTAAACTTGGGGTGACTCTTCCTGTTAGAGATTGCTCGGTGTTTGAAAGAAAGGAAACATCAGCTAACATATACCATTTTTTTGGTAGTAGCCGTATGGTCTCTAACATTGCGTCTACCCGTTTAACATCTCTCAGACCGTCCTGCGAAGAATTTAGCACGTTAATATTGGCTTTATTTCGCCATTTTTCACCAATGAATCCAACATTTCCGGCAATGGTGAACTGGGCATTATTGCTTGCTTTGGTAAAGTTATAGCCTAAATCTATACCGCCTTCGAATCTTTTCCAAAATTCATCAAAGACTTCTACTAAATTGATCAGTTCGTTCAATTGGAATCGTTCAGAACTACCGTCTTCTAAAATAATAGTTACCCCACCGGAGTTTTCTGATCGTATATTCCCGTAAAAGCGCCTATCATTGGTTAATGTAATAAAACATTTGCGGCCGATGCTAAGTGTTTCTACCTTATTGAACTCAATTTTAAAATCCTTGTCGCTATAGGAAGTTTCCATGGTTAAAATACCAGTGGATAACGATTTTATCTCGCCAACCAAAATATCATTGTTTTTTAGGCGAATCGTGTCATTTTGAGCATAAGTAGTTAAACCGATCAATAATAATAATAAAAGATAGTTATGGATGGATATGGTCATTCAAAATATATGTCTCTCTAAAATATTAAAAATTAAGCTAAAAAACACATCTAATTTTTTCTCGAATAAAAATACGGAACTTATAATTTTTCATTTTTATTAATGAATGCAGTATTTAAAAAACAATAAAAGGAATCTGTAATTTAATGATAATAGTACAGATTTTCAATCGCCTATAACACCTGCGTCTGTTCTAAAGGTCGAGTTTTTATTCCATTGTAATTGAGCGCCAATTAATCCGTTCCATTCTTGCTTTAAAACTTTATCTTTACCGTATCATGTTATGGCTTCACCATTGGCAGACTCAATGCGCTCTACAATTGGGGTAAATTTTAATTGTTTTTTCTATTTTTATGGCATCTACCGGGTTGTTCGGATCAAACTATCCTAACCAGTTATAATATTCGGCAGAAATTTCATCTGCCCTAGCAAAGGTTTCAGGTAGAAGGGCATCTTTCATGTTGACCTCTTCAACGGTATTCGAGATTAAAGAGGCCTTCATGGCACCAACCCATAACCCAATGTAGCGATAAGGTTTGTTCTTACAAGGCGATTAAAATTCCGATTACCACTAGTACAATTTCTCCGATTGCATACCTGGGGTATTTTATGGGCTTATGGTCGTCTGCTAGTTGTTGACGTATTCGCCAAAAAAAATTAAGCATCGTTTCTAATTCTATCGTCAAGACGTCTGCAAGCCGCTTTCTCAAACATCCCGTCCCGATAGCTATCGGGAGTCTACCAGACTTTTGATCTTGCATTACTCCTACGCACCGGCTGGCCCGTTCGCTAAAAACATTCACTGAATGTTTTTTAACGCTCCGTCCTGTTTCGATAATGAAAGAAGTTGGTCATTGAAAGGGTGTAGTTGGTTGTTCTTCCTAAGGTAATAATTTATTAAGCCATTCAAGCATAAAGATTATGCAAGAATATTACGGGCAGATTGTCCAGAAAAGGGTCAGTGAGGAGAGTGAGGAGATGGAAAGGATTTCGAGAAAAGTCCGTTACTGCATATATTTGATTTTGTTGCCCTTATTTGGGACGAAATCGAACAATTATATGCGCGACTTCCGGTATTAAACCTATTTTAGCGCTACAGCGATCAAGGCGAGACGAAACGTCCCTTCTTTTAAGTGGATCTTAGGCGAATCTTATAAAAACGACCAAACCTTTGAAAAAAATAGGTTTCCTACTACTGCTTTTTACCCTCTTTGGGAATGCCCAAGAATATGTCGACCTATTAAGAATAGGGTATGGACAAACCTTTGCCAATAATTTTGAAGGAAGCGATAACGGTACCCAGGTCACATCGCTCGAGGTCAACCTGACATTTCCGGTAGTCCTCAATAAAAATAACGCCCTGATCACCGGGCTTGCCTTTAGCGAAAATACCCTGCAATTGTATCCAAGTGTCGGCACCCTAGCGACCCCATTCTCCAATTTATATAGTACCACCTTAAAGCTAGGGCTGAGCACCACCTACAATGAGAAATGGAGCACCACCTTGGTCCTATTGCCAAAAATCGCCTCGGCGTATCGGCCTATTTCCAAGGAGGATTTCTATATAGGCGGAGTGGCCATTTTAAAACTTCAGAAAACCGAAAATCTCATCTACCGTTTTGGTATCTATACTTCCACCGAGGCCTTTGGCTTCTTTACAACCCCGATTATTGGATGGTATTATTTGAGTCCCAATACTAGGTTTGAGATGGACATGTCCCTGCCGATCTCTGCCGATCTTAATTATACCAAGGGCATACTGACCTACGGTTTTGACTATTTTGGGATTGGACGTAGTTTTAATATGCAGCAAGATGGCATGAAGAATTACGTGGATTTAAATTCACTGGAGTTTGCGAGTTATATCCAGTTGAATGCCTTGGAAAAAAGTGTCTTGTTGCGCGCTAAATTCGGGTATTCGAGCAACGATTATGAGGTGTATGCCCAAGGGGATAAAATAGATTTTGGTTTAACAGCATTCAGTTTCGGGGATGATCGGACCCAATTAAACCCGGACTTGAAAGGTGGCTTATTTCTGAAGTTTGAGGCGGTTTATAGGTTTCATCTGAAATCTGAAAAGTAAATCCTTGGCAGTGTCGTTATCCTGAATTTCTTGATCACAGGGGCTCGAATTTTTCATAACCTTTACCGGCCCTGACGACAAATTTCAAATTTTAGGGTTTTCATTTTCATTTTTATGTAATTCTACGGGTTATCCACTATCTTGGTAGGTGGTACTTGTTACCTATTGAGGAGGAACCCCAGAACCCTATGAAACCAAAAATCTTAGTTACGGTTGTTTTAAGTTTTTTGCTGCTGCACGTACTGTCGGCACAGCAACTGAAAGCAATCGAATTTGGCCCAGGAAACCAGGAGATCACCGCCTTCCGGGATTCGGATAACGAATCGATTCCGCTAAAAATGCACCTACCGTTGGTCTCCTACGAAGTGAACGGCAGTCCATCTACTGCGGAGACCGTCTTGCAATTAGAAGTAATCCACCAAAACGATTTTTTACCGGGGTACAAGGCCATCCTCAAATTTACGAACACCTCCTCCGATACGCTTTCGCTTTCCAATGTGGTGCCCCTGGGCATAACCCATAAAGCGGCCTATATTACGGGCCTGGGCGACCACCCGCTTTCCCGTTCGCATCTCTTTCTGCCCGGAAAAGCGCCGATCAATTGCATCCTGCCCGACAATGCCTGGGAACTCGGGTATTCGGGTACTGTCCTGAATTCAGAACTTTCCGTCTGTGCCCTGGTGCGCCGCGATGGGGAAAGTTTGGAAAACGCGACCAGAAAACGCTTTATGACGATCATTGCTCCGGGCGGTTCGGTTCGCTATGATCTCTACGCCGATTTCTATACCGGCGCCTGGCAGGAAGGGGTGCGCAAACTCTTCCAGGAACGCTATTTGTACGATGTGGCCGATTTTGATGCGTCGCTCTACGAACGTCAAGACCTCCAATGGATCCGCCACGCCTATGTCATGCACCTCCTAATGGCCTGGGATAAAAATTTTTACGATGCGAGGCAGGAAAACTATACCCTCGACGCTTTTTTGGCCCGGGGGCAAAAACTGTATGGGGGCGATGATGTCATCGGACTCTGGCCTACCTGGCCCACCCTGGGGACGGATCAACGGAACCAGTTCGACCTGTATCGCGATCTTCCGGGCGGCCTGTCCAAAATCAAGGAAATGGGCGCTGTCATTAGAAAACAGGGGACCGTTTTCTTTCTCTCCTTCAATCCCTGGGACGAGAGCACCCGGGAAGAGGATCCCATGGCGGGATTGGCGTATTTGCTCCGGGAGACCGATGCCGATGGGGTGGTGCTCGATACCCGGGGGGCCTCCAACAAGGAATTTCAAGCCGCCGCCGATGGCGTCAAAAAAGGGGTGATCATGTACAGCGAAGGGATGGCCGTGCCCAAGGACATGCAGGGCATCGTGGCCGGGCGGGTGCACAACGCCCTGTATTATCCGCCCTTATTAAACCTCAATAAATTCATTAAACCCGACTTTGCCATCTTTCGCGTTGCGGAGCTGTATAAGGAACCCATCCAACGCGAATTCGCCGTGGCATTTTTTAATGGCTATGGCACCGAACTGAACATCTTTCAGCCCGGGCAGCCCGCCTGGGTAAAAGAACAATACAACTATTTGGGGCGGACCAGCCGCATCTTACGCGAAAACTCCCCCAACTTTAACGCCAAAGCGTATACCCCCTTAGTCCCCACGTTGCGTGACAGCATTTATGTGAACCAATGGCCTTTGGGCGAAAAAACGCTCTATACGGTCTTCAGTTTGATCCCCGAGGGATTTAAAGGCCCCTTGTTCGCCGTAGAAAAGGATGCCGCCCATCATTTTGTGGACCTTTGGCACCATACGGAACTCGAACCCATTCAAATGGACGGTAAACTGTACGTGGAGGTGGAAACCGACGCCTTTAACCAAACATATTTGGGCACCAACAACGAAGGGGAAGTCGATTGCATCGCCCGCCTGCCAAAGATCCTAACCTCCTCACTCACCAATGATGTTCTGCAGGTTTTGACTTCCCAAGGCGATCGTATCAAAATCTGGGCGGGGCCCCCGGCCTATGATACAACCCCGCTAGAACTAGCCGCTGGCACGCATTCCCTACCCTTGTTGGACCATTTTGGGCGCTACGAGGGGAAATTCATACTACAACTCTTCGAAAAGGGGATTTTGTTGGATGAGAACATCGTTGAGGTACAACCCGGAACGCCCCGTTTAGCGAGTCGTGTCGTGAAAACGAATACCAGCGCAAAGGTCAAGGGCATGGTAAGGATTCCCGCAGGCAGCTTTATCTTTAAAACGACCCATGGGGATGGCTTTATTCCCTATCCCGATTTTCAGCAGGGAAAGTCCTTTCAAATGGACGCCTTTTTGATGGACAAACACCCGGTGACGAATGCGGAGTTTAAAGCCTTCATGGAGCAAAGCGGCTATCGCACAACCGACACGGCCAATTTTTTGAAACATTGGGAAAACGGCGCGCCACCAATGGGGCAGGAAAATTTTCCGGTGGTCTATGTAAGTTATGAGGATGCCCAAGCCTATGCCGAATGGGCAAAAAAAAGGTTGCCCACCGAACTGGAATGGCAATATGCGGCACAGACCTCCGATGGGCGCGAATGGCCTTGGTCAAAAAATACCAAAAACATCCATCGGGAGGCCGAGGCGATTACCGAGACCTTGACCACCTATAAGATCAAGGGCATCGATCCCCAATTTTGTAACTTGGGGAACGGGATTCCGGATCCGGTAGGCAGCCATCCCAAAGGGGCGAATCCGTTTGGCCTCGAGGATCTGGTCGGTTCGGTCTGGCAACTGACCAACGACTCTTACAAAAGCGGGTCGTACGACTATATCATCATGAAGGGGGGCTCCTATTACAATCCTTCTTCGAGTTGGTGGTACGTGCAGGGCGGGCCGCGGGAATTGAACTATCGGGAACATTTGTTGCGGGTGTCCCAAGGATTCGAACGGAATGCCACCGTCGGGTTTCGCTGCGTCAAAGATCTGGAGCAAAAATAAAGGGCCATGGATTTAAAATTGGACTACGAATGATTACAATACAAAAGTTAGGGCTGGTGCTGGGTGTGGGGATGGTGCTATTAAGCTGCGAGCCCAAAAAAGAGAATATTAGCAAAGAAGGTGTCGCAAAGGCACAGGTCCTTATCCCCGTCCCCTTTAATGAAGTCGAAGTGGAGGATGATTTTTGGCTGCCCCGGTTGCGGACGCAAAAGGAGACCTTGGTGCCCTTCGCCTTGGACAAGACCCGGCCCGCGGTCGAAAACCTGGCCAAGACGGCCAAGTTTTTACAGGGCGATACCACCGACCTGCCCTTCCCCCATCGCTATATCGCCTCGGATCTGTACAAGGTGATGGAAGGGGCCGCCCTATTACTCCGGCAGAATCCGGATCCGCAGCTGGAAAAACGCATGGACAGTATCATTGCCATCATTGGCCACGCCCAAAAGGCCGATGGCTACCTGTATGAGGCGCACATTACCGGGGTATCCAAAAATGCCGAACACTGGGGTGGGGCCGGCATGGGCGACAAACCCTATTCCTGGGTGCTGCACAGCCACGAACTCTACGATATGGGGCATATGTACGAGGCCGCCATCGCCTATTACCAGGCGACGGGGAAGGACGCCTGGCTGAAGATCGCCGAAAAAAGCGCCCAACATATCAACCAGGTGTTTTTTGAAGGGGATCCAAATTACAACGGCGGAAAGCCCGTCAACCAGGCCCCGGGCCATGAGGAACTCGAACTGGCCCTGGTAAAACTGTACCGGGTTACGGGAAACGCACTTTATCTACAGATGGCAAAAAAGTTTTTGGATATCCGCGGGAAGACGTTCAAACCGGAAGGTGAAGATGAGATGTCCCCCGAATATTCCCAGCAGCACAAGCCGGTGGCCGAACAGGACAAGGCAGTGGGCCACGCCGTACGGGCCGCCTACCTCTATTCGGGCATGGCCGATGTGGCCGCCTTGACGGGGACCCATGAATATGACCACGCGTTGGAGTCCATTTGGGAGGACATCACCGATACCAAGATGCACATTACAGGTGGACTCGGAGCGGTGCGGGGCATCGAGGGCTTTGGGCCCGCCTATGAGCTGCCGAATGCCGAAGCCTATGACGAGACCTGTGCGGCCGTGGGCAATGTGTTCTTTAATTATCGGATGTTCCTATTGACGAAGGAGTCCCGCTTTATGGACGTGGCCGAAGTGGCCTTGTTCAACAACGCCCTGGCCGGGGTTAATCTCGCCGGAAACGAATTCTTTTATGTGAATCCGTTGGAGGCCGATGGCATCACTCCCTTCAATCAGGGAAAAGCCGGGCGCGCCCCCTGGTTCGGCACGGCCTGTTGCCCTTCGAACATCGCCCGCCTGCTGCCACAGGTTTCGGGAATGATGTACTCGTATGACCAAAATGAAATCTATGCGACTTTATACGCCAGCAGTACGACGACCCTGCCGCTCCAAGGTGGAAAGGTAGCGATCCGCGAGCGAACAGGCTACCCTTTTAACGAACAGGTAGCGTTTGAAGTATCGCCCGAAAAGGAGCAACATTTTACGCTTAAGCTACGAATACCCACTTGGGCCCAGGGGCAATTCGTGCCCGGGGCACTCTACCAATATGTCAACAAAGGTGAACGGAATTGGGAAGTAAAGATCAACGGTGAGCAGATTTTGGCACCTTTGGAAAACGGCTTTGCGGTACTCGACCGAACCTGGAAACCGGGGGATGAGGTGTTGTTAACGCTGCCCATGCCGGTACGCTTTAATACGGCCCTCGCTGCGGTGGAAGCCGATCGGGGACGGGTGGCCGTGACCAAAGGGCCTTTGGTGTATAGTGCCGAGGGGGTGGACAATGACGGACCCGTACAGCGGCTGTTTTTGGACGATCTGGCGCAAGCGGATCCCAAGACCGAATCCATCGTGGAGGGTGTTTTAAAGGATATCCCCCGAATTTCCCTGCAAGGAAAAATCAAGGATGCGAAGGGGATTCGAACGCAGGAGATACGCCTGAAACCTTACTACGCCTGGGACAACCGCGGGGATACCTCGATGCTGGTCTGGTTTCCGACCACCTCCGAGATGGTGGAGGAAGTAGGCAGTGTTCAGTAGGCAGTAATCAGTAAGCAGTGTGCAGTGTGCAGTAATCAGTAATCAGTAAACAGTGAACAATAAACAATGAATAATGACGTCATCACGAGGAGGCACGACGAAGTGATTTGATTCTTTGGGACACAAGCTTCAAAAACTGACGTACGATACAATTAAAAAACGAGAGGCCCTCCCCTCCTTAGAGGGGATTGAGGGGTGGGTAGATGCAGTAATCAGTAAGCAGTGAACAGTAGGCAGTGATCAGTATGCAGTAATCACTAATCAGTAAGCAGTTAGCAGTAACCCTATAACCCCTAATATGAAAATAACGATAGAACCCTCCGCATTAACATCCATCACAAAATCGGTAATGGGGCTCCTATGCCTATTAGTACTGGCCTGCGGGACCAAAAACGAAGATCCGGCCCAAAGAATTAGCGTGGTAGACATCCCGGATACATCGGCTACCGATGCCTATTACGTCAGCAATCGGGTACCCTTGAAACCGAGTGTCCTGATCAAATTGCCGGTGGGGGCGGTACGGCCCGAGGGCTGGTTAAAGGAATATTTGGTGAGGCAAAAAAACGGACTTACCGGGAATCTCGGGAATATCAGTGCCTGGCTTCAAAAGGACAACAACGCCTGGCTGAGTCCGGACGGGCAAGGTGAATGGGGCTGGGAGGAAGTGCCTTATTGGTTAAAAGGCTACGCCAATATCGGCTATATTTTGCAGGATACGGCGATGATAAAAGAGGCCAGGATCTGGATCGAAGGCGCTTTGAACAGCCAGCAGCCTGACGGCTTTTTCGGACCCTCCCTTGCCTGGGAGAGCTATACCTCCGATGAAAACAGGACAGCGGAGCGCCTAGCCGAAAAACTCAAAAAACGCGATTACTGGCCGAACATGATCATGCTCTACTGCCTGCAATCGTACTATGAATATTCGGGGGATCCGCGGGTGATCGCCCTGATGACCAAGTATTTCAAATACCAGCTGAGCGTGCCCGACGAGGATTTCTTATCGGAAGTGCAGTATTGGCAACGCATCCGCGGGGGCGATAATCTGCACAGTGTGTTGTGGCTCTACAACCATACCGGGGAACCCTGGCTGCTCGATTTGGCCGAAAAGGTGCACCGCAATACGGCGCCTTGGAGCAAGCGGGGGAATGCCTTGGCCGATATTGGCAACCACAAGGAAATACGGGAAGGGATGGAATGGCCCGCTTGGTACGGGGATTTGATCGATTGGCACAATGTGAACGTGGCACAGGGGTTTCGGGAGCCGGCCCAGTACTATTTACTCAGCGGGGATCCAAAAGATCTACAGGCCACCTATGACGATTTTAAGATCGTGCGGGACCATTTCGGGCAGGTGCCCGGGGGCATGTTCGGGGCCGACGAGAACAGTCGCCCGGGCTATGCCGATCCCCGGCAGGGGGTGGAGACCTGCGGCATGGTCGAGCAGATGAACTCCGACGAACATTTGTTGCGCATTACCGGCGATATCTTTTGGGCCGACCATGCCGAGGAGGTGGCCTTTAATACCTACCCGGCGGCCGTGGCCCCCGATTTTCGAAGCCTGCGGTACATTACCAGCCCGAATATGGTGCTGAACGACAACAAAGACCATAGTCCGGGGATTGACAACCCGGGGCCCTATCTGATGATGAACCCCTTTAGTTCGCGCTGTTGCCAGCACAACCACGCCCAGGGCTGGCCCTATTTTGCCGAAAATCTGTGGATGGCCACCCCCGACAACGGCCTGGCGGCGGTGCTCTATGCCGCCAATACGGTGACCGCCAAAGTAGGCGAAGGCGCTGAGGTAACTATTACCACTACTACCCATTACCCTTTTGAGGATCAGATGAATTTTGAGATCGGGCTGGAAGCGCCCAGTAGCTTTCCCTTGTATTTTCGCATTCCGGGGTGGGCGAAGTCCGCGTTGCTCATGATCAATGGGCAAGAAGTGGAAGCAAGTCCGCAAGCCGGGAAGTATGTGCGGATCGAACGGGCATGGCAAAACGGGGACAAGATAGAATTGCAATTGCCCATGGAAATCAGCGTTCGTACCTGGGCCGCCAACAAGCATAGTGTCAGTGTCGATTACGGGCCTTTGACCTTTTCGTTAAAGATCGGGGAGGACTATGTAAAAACGGGTACCGCCGAAAATGTGCAGCACGATTCGAAATGGCAAAAGGGGGCCGACGTCACCGCCTGGCCGTCGTATGAGATCCACCCGACCACGGCCTGGAACTATGGCCTGGTGTTACACCAAGACCCCGCCACTTCTTTTACTATCCAGAAACGACTCTGGCCAGCAGATGATTTTCCCTTCACCCCGGAAAGCGTGCCCCTAATTATGACGGCCCAGGCCAAAAAAATCCTGGAGTGGCAGCTGGACCCATACGGCCTCGTAGGCGAACTGATGGAAAGTCCGGTCGTCTCCGAAGAACCCGTAGAAACCGTGGAGCTGATCCCCATGGGGGCCGCGAGGTTGCGGATCTCTGCGTTTCCGGTGGTTGAGAGTAAGGTATTGGGGAATTGAAAAATTATAGGATGGGGTTGGGGAAATAGGACAGGGGGGAGATATGGAGGATCCTGAAAAGATCTAAATAATGGTTTGGCTAAACTGCGTTTTAATCAAGTTTAGGTTGTGATAGTTTTAATTTTTCCTATTTAACAGAAGCTGTCATTTTTACTATCTTCTGTCCATGTATACTCGATTTGTTTTGCTACTTGTCGTGCGACATCAATTCCGTGTATGTCTTTTAAAAAATCCAGGGTCATATCCATTCCGGCACTTACTCCTGAAGAAGTATAAAATTTTTCGTCAACGACCCATCTAGCCTTTCGTATCCAATTCACATTTTTACCATTGGTTATAACCCAATCAAAGGCTATTTTATTGGTTGTTGCGTTTTTAAAATCCAGCAATCCGGTCCTTGCCAATAAAGCACTGCCCGTACAAACTGTCAGTACATAGTTACATACTTCGGATATTTCCCGGATGGTTTTCACAAGGGATTTATTTTCGACTTCTTTTCGGGTACCATAACCCCCTGGGATCAGAAAAATGTCGACGCCGGTTTTAATTTCTTCCAATTTTTTGGTGAAAATCGTAACTCCATGGCTATTGGATATATCGCCACCAGATAATGAATAGAATTTAATCGTATAATCGTTTTTAAGGCGCCCTAGAATTTCCACAGGACCAAAAACGTCTAACGTTTCAAAATCTTCAAAAAGCAAAATAGCTACATCCATCTTTTCCTATTTTATTTTATGCCAACACAGGCTTATAATCCTTAACTAATTTCGGAATTTATAGTTAATTACCCTTCAATTCTTACAAGATTACCAATAATTTGAAGTAAACCCTAAACCACTTAAAACATCAGAGACAATTATGAAATCAAAATGGTTTCACCCAAACCTCTCCGAGCCTAAAAACCCAATCGGGTGGTCGGTGGTGCCGGATAAACAAAGATCCGCCAGAATTTCGCCGATCAGCGGCACAAATTTAAAGCCATGGCCGCTAAAGCCGCAGGCCACACTTACGTTGGGGTGGGTTTTGGAATTTTCGACAATAAAATGTCCATCGTCACTATAGGTATAAAGACAGGGTTTGGTGGCCAACAGCGAGCCATAGCCTTCGGGGAGAAAGCGGCGCATAAAGTCCGTGATGGGTTGCGCCTCGGTATCCTCCTCAAACTCATGCAGGGCATAGGGATCGATTGCTTCCCCGGGTTCATGGTAGCCGACCTTTACGCCCAGGGGAGAAGCCGTATCGTTTATAGCCACCAAGGGAAAGCCATAAAAGGCGCCCGGCCGGTCGGGGACGACATAGAGAAAGCAGGGGAATTTCTTACCGGTAAAAAGAGCCGGTCTTTTTGGTGCGAACCAGGAGGTGATCTGCCGGCGCGGGACCAAGGTATAGGGGAGATCGGGCAACAGCGCCGGGGTAAAGGCGCCCGCCGTACAAATCAGTTTTTTGGCTACATAGGTGGCGTTTTGGGTGGTGACGGTTACGCCTGCCCCGGTGGTAGTCCACTTGGCTACCCGTTGGTTTTCAAGCAGGGTAGCCCCAGCCTGTTTGGCCAAGTCGGCATACAGGCGTACGACCTGTTCGGGCACCACATAGCCGGAATCGGGTTCAAAGAGCACTTCATAATTTGTTGGGACCCTAAAAGCGGGGTAGCGCGCTTGGCACTCAGTTGTCGACAATTTGGTCAAGGGAATGCCGTATTTTTTGGCGGAGTACTTGACGCCTTCCAACAGTTCATCTTTTTTAGGGCCGAGGTAGAGGAGTCCGGTTTTATGAAAGATGGTTTGCCCCGTTTTTTGTTCGAGTTCGCCCCATAGGTCATAGGCTTTATTGAGCAACGGCACATAGTCGGGATGTTCAAAATACGCCTTGCGCACCATACGCGTACGCCCCGCATGCGAGCCATTTTCGTGGGCGATGGTAAACTGTTCCAAACCCAGCACCTTCACGCCCCGTTCGGCTAGGGCATGACACGTGGCCGCCCCCATGGAGCCGACCCCCATTACGATGACATCATAACGTTGCTCTGCCAAACTTTTCAATTTTTATACCTATACCCAAATGATTTCGCCCCGGCCTTTGCCTTCCACACGGCACACAGTCTTGGCATGGCCCCCCCTATCGAGTAAAACGATTGACGACCACATCCAAGGTACCGTCTTTATACCGATCGACCACCGCTTTCAATATAAGGGTATTTTGCGTGAGCTCCTTGATCTCCGAAACCGTGGTATCAAAGCCCGAGACAAAGGTAATCTGGTTCGAATTCATCGTGTAGGTGTCATAGAGATACCCGTCCTCGCAGTCCTGATAGAAGTAGAGGATAAGTCCGCCCCCCGGGGTAAACTCTATGTAATCCTGCTTGATGTCCTCACAACCATAATCCTGTTGTACGATGGCGGTCCGCTCCCCATTCACCTCGATGTAGTCATAATACCATTTCCCGAGCAGGCTGGCTTCCGCCAGGGGTTCCTCCCCCGACGTACAGGCGGATAAGAGCAATAGCAAGATAAGGACCTTTTTCACGTGCGATGGTTTGATTAAAAATAACAATAAACAATGAACAATAAACAATGAACAATAAACAATGAACAATGAACAATGAACAATTAACAATTATCAGTGAACAGTAAGCAGTAGGCAGTAGGCAGTGAGCAGTAATCAGTGAGCCGTAAAGTATAACCGAAATGGGGATTAAAAGCGAGTCCAAGTGCAGTTTGAGTGGACTCACGGGATTTTTTTGGATCAAATTTTGGTGGATTTTCTAAAGAATTTGATCATAGCAATACACTCTTCCCCTCTTGGGAGGGGCCAGGGGTGGGTTTCATCCCCAATATCCTTTGTTTGATCGCAATCGAATCGCTATCCCTTGCTCCCGGCTTTTTGTATAATTTTGGTAGAGTATGACCCACCCCTTTATCTCCTCCAAGGAGGGGAGGGCTTGGTTGCTAGGGTTGATGGCAGACATGATTGAAATGGCTATTGCGATAAGAAGGTTTTCCCGCGCGCCCTCCCGATAGTTATCGGGAGATGGCAGGGGTTTCCGAGCGCAGTTGGTTTCACATTTATCAATTTCGTACATTCCGTTCAACCCAATCTAGGGTATCCCATTTAGGAAGAAAGCCATGGTTTGACTTTATTCTGGTGCCATTTCTTTAGCAATCAAATGTAGAATCTTTTCCACAACATTTTTAAGGGCCATCATTTGGATTTTGGAGATGTGATTCAGATTTAGCATATCAGTAGTCTGGTTTTCCAACGCGGCCAATTCTGCAGGGAACATTATTATCTCCTTTTGAGGGGCTATTTTCGAAGGTCCGAAGGAAAGATGCTCATAGGCCCTTCCAAAGTTCATTATTTTATTTGATTTCTCGTCCGCCGCACCTATGATAGACATGTTTCTATACGAGAAGTTTTCCTTTAAATACGGGATAAATGCCTCATCCCGTACCTTTCTCCAGATGAGCTCCTCTTCGGTGGCGGCCACAATATCCCCACTCCAGCCCGAGATGAGTTGCCTTAGTTCGTCATTGCGTATCAAATACAGTTTCCCTGAGTTGATCAGGTCATTGGTCACCCCCAAGGACGCATCGAAGGTCGGCGCGGTCAGGGTATAGGAAAGATACCGGTTCAATGAATCTATATTCTTATAGTTTCCGGGGTCGTCGATGATTTCAAAAATTTTGAACCCACTTTACACGATTTTTTGGTGCAGGAATATTTTGTCGTTGATCTGGTCACGGTTGGCCTCAAATTCAGCCTTTAATTGTTTCAATACCTGTTGCTCCTCTTTGCGGTCATTTCGTTCCTGGTTCCAGGCATTCACCTGTACGGCCAATAAGATGCCGATCATCACAAGGGCAACCTCGCCCAGGGCATACAGCAGATACCGGGTTACTTTGTTCCCTGAGAGTTGGTTCTGACGGATATTTCTAAAGAATTTAAGCATAGGCCGTTACTTTCAATCGAGTCCGATTTTGCCTTGTACCGAGTCGAAGATTTTTTTCGAATCAAAGCCGACCCCGTTTTTAAAAACCAGTTCGGTCTTTCGGATGTTCGAAATAGCTTGGGTCAAGTCGCCATCGATCAGGATCAGATCGGCCTTTTTTCCAACTTCTACTGTCCCAGTTTCTTTTTCGATCCCTAAATATTGGGCCCCGTTGTAGGTGGCCAACTTTATGGCCTCCTCGATAGGAAAGCCTGTTTCGATCAGCATTTCGATCAAATGCCGGTTCGAATAGCCGGCTATGGTTTTTCCACTGCCCGTGGGATCGGTCCCCACCGTAAGCTTGCCCCCCAGTTCATGAAATTTTAGGACCCGTTTCATCTCTTTCCTAAAAGCCAGGGTGCGAAGGGAATCGTCTTTGGTGGCGATGTTTTGATCATAGATCGTTTGCATCTGATCGAGCAGATAGGGGGCGAGTGCTTCCGCTGCGCCGCCGGGCACGACTTCCCGGTCGGTGAAGGGCTCGAACGGATTTGGGGTATAGGTCAGGGTCACCTTTTTTTCGATGAGGTATTTCATCAGATCCAATAATTTCGGATCGTTTTCATCGAGTTCCAACAATGACCGCCCCCCGTTGACACATTGGTTTTCCGGTTTGTCGGCCACAAAATCGGTGGCCGCCATAAAGCTGTGCTCCAAATTGTCGATTCCCAATTCGGCGGCCTCCCGGTAGGTAATCGAGCATAAATGTCCGGTTACCTTGATATTCCGTGCATGGGCGACCGCAATGATTTTTTTCAGGTCTTCTTTGGTGATGTTGTTATACACTTTCACCGAGGTAACGCCCTTGACAAACCAATAGTCCAGCCATTTTTCAATATCCTCATCGCCATAAAGCGATTGTATTTGGGGGATAAAACCTTCGCGCTCCACGTGTGGGGTCGATACATCGATGGTCGGCCCCAAGGCTTTTCCGGCGTTGATCGCGTTTTTTACGTTCAGATCTGAATTTGCCTCGATACTTCCGGCCGTCCTCATCGTGGTCACCCCAGCGGCCAAGTACATTTTCGGGAAGGTATGGGTCATGTGCACGGCCTTAAAATTGTTATCAAAGGGTTTGGCGTAAAATAAATGTTCGTGCAACATGACGAATCCAGGGAGTACGGTTTTCCCCGTGGCATCAATGACCGTGACGTTTTCAGGAAGCTGCAGTTCCCCGGCAGTTCCGATGTCGGTGATCCGTCCATTCCGCAATACGATATCTTGATGAGGTTTTAGGGCACCTCCGGTGCCATCGATGAGAAGCGCATTTTTAAGTATGATTACGCTGTCCTGGGTCTCGATAAAATCGGAAACCCGCTTTGAAAATTCCTGTGCCTGGCTATTTTTGGAAAAGGCCATCAGCACGATGGCCCATACTACAAGTAGGTTTATTTTCATATTGTCTTTATAGCAAGCCTACCTACGATCCCTTAGGGGCATTTTCAAGCTTTGTAATGAGAAGGGAGGTTTCCTGTTTAAGTTCCTCGATTTCCTTGCTTGCGTCCTTATCGATCCAATAATGAACGGCCGCATTGCTAATATAGCGCATTTTTTTATCTCGAAGTTCGAGTAGGCTCAAACGATTTTCTTTGATTATAGGTTATCTTATTTTTCTAAGAAATTGATTTTAGCCAGAAACTTTTCCCCTTTTGGGAAGGGCTAGGGGTGGGTTTCATCACCAATTTGCTTTGTTTGACCCCATCCAAATCGCTATCCTTCGCCCCCGGCTTTTTGTATAATTTTTGGTATTGTAGGACCCACCCCTTTATCCCCTCCAAGGAGGGGAGGTCTTCGTTGCTAGGGCTGATTCCGGGTGCGATAAAAATGCCTTTAAGGAGTTTTCAAGTACTATTTACAAGGTATGGCCCTCTAATTTGGTATACGGTCAATAATCGTTTTAATAGCGTCAAAATATTTTTCTTAATACCTCATATGTACTGTTCCATTGTGTATTTTTAATACGTGGTAGGGAGAAATGTCGCGTAACTCCATCCAATATCGGAAGATTATGACGAAACACCAATTTTTAATGTGTTCGACCGGAATGTTTTTGGGTAAAGGAAGGGTCGCGACCTGATCCCTATAGCTATCTGGAGGGGCTTTCAGCGGAGAATATGGTCCTAGGACGACATTCCGGGGTGATTGGGATCATACACCCTTCTTTGCGTTACTTTCGTCGGTTCCCAAAGGGAAATTTAACAAGGACCTGCGGTAAACCCTTTTAATGTCAAACCAAAAACCAATGATGATGAAAAAACTCCTAGGGACCTTATTTTTAGTTCTCCTTTTCGCAGGATGTGACCAGGAGGTGAACACACAGGAAAGTATGTTGCCGCCGGTTCAACAGCTAAACCCTGGCAAGAATTATTTGGACGGTTATTTAGCAAGGGCCTCGGACCTTGTAACCAACTTGAATACAAATGCCCAGTCTGCACAGGAGCGTTTTTCACTGGCGAACCTGCAACTTGATGAGGCAATCAGCGCGAGAAGACAATTCAGAATCGAACAAGGAACCGCTTTAAAAGACAAACCGAAAGAGGGCGAAATTCAGGTACCGCAAGATTATCCAACGCTGCAGGAAGCCATCGATAATTCAGAACCCGATGGAAAAATAAAAGTGAAAGGAGATCTTGCCTTTGCCGAGGGCTATATTCTGGTCGATGTCCCCGGCTTACAAATCGAAGGCGAAGGGAAGGCTTCCGTCTCTGGCAGCTTTTTGATCCTCATCGAAGACAACGTTACGATCAATAAACTCGATTTAGACATCGTTTTGGTAATCGCTCCGCAAGCAGCGGGGGCGCAAATCCTAAAGAATTCCTTTACCCCATCAGTAAATACTACCAATTTCAGTGGGGTTGCCATTTTAATGATCGGGGCATCCGATTGCATGCTCAAGGATAATGACATTACCGATAAGAAAGGCAATTTGCATTGGGGTATTCTCGGATCCGATTGTCAGAACAATAGCTTTATTTCGAATACCATCTCGGGCGGACCGGCTACGGAGGGCCATATCGAGCTGTATCAATCCGCTCCGGACCAAGGCACCCGAAATAATGTAATAAAAGACTGCAAGCTGATCAGCGGCGGAGTAGCCGTTGGGGGCTCGGCATTGCGAATTACGGGGGCACGCAGCGGCAATGTAATTTCAGGATGTAGTGTTAAGAATGTAGCCTATAATGGCATTATTTTGCAGGGGAATAACAACCTCCTAGGACCTATTTTAGGCAACGATAATCAGATAGTGGATTGTGATGTACAAAACTATGCAGGCTTTGGCATTCGAATGGAAAACGAATCCCATGGTCTGATTAGCAAATGCAAGGTCAACAATAAAAAAGGGGATTCAGAGGAAACCTTGGGTTCGGAAGGCATAGGCCTCTTCGGGACCGATGGAACGATCGTCGATTGCAGTTCAAGCAGCAATAATGGGGGCGGCATCGTAGTATTTGGGAATCCGTTTGGAACTGGAAGTTCGAATGCCATCCTGAATTGTAAGGCGAACGACAATCGTTATTTTGGCATCTTTTATTTTGGTGGCGGGGAGGAAAATGCGACTGCCGTCATCAAGGATTGCGAAGCCAATAATAATACGGATCTTGACAATTGGGGAAGTATTCTGTTACAATCTACGGGTACGAGTTCGACCTATACGATTTCAAAATGTAAAATCAACGACAATGCTGGCGCGTGTTCGGCAGGTCTTGTCGCGTATGCCGATCCGGGTTTTTCGGCGAATTGGATCATTGAGGACAATGACATATCCAAAAATTTTGTGGGCATCTACCTTGAAAATGCCACCATGGCAACCCTTTCCCATAACAAGGCAAAGAAGAATAGCAGGTGTGATCTGGATCAAGTGAATACCTCCGGTACGGTATTGCAAAGCAACCAATTTGAACGCAGCTGTATCGACCAAACCTGTGATTGAACGTTGGGGTCATCAGTTACAGACGAATCAGCATATCGATTTCCTTAGATAGGGGCGAGCCTAAAACAGCCCTCTTTTCTTACCAAAAAAACCGTCGAAAATCGGTGCGTTTGTTTATTGGCTTCCATTGAAGGCCTATGGTGCATTCGGCTTTCGGGCTAAAAATAATTTCCCGTTCAGCCCTTATAAATCCTGTACATGTGCCATAGGGAATATCTATAGGAAAGTACCCTGAATGCGAAGACATTTTGGTAAATTTACAGATACCGTATAAAGCAACTAAAAAATCATAGAGAACATGGATACTACTAAAAATCAAACGGCACACGACCCTACGGCGAGTCATAATATGAATGGGGAAAGCAAGTGCCCCTTTCTAAACGGGGAACTCAACCAAGCGGCCGGTGGGGGCACTACCAATCGCGACTGGTGGCCCAATTCACTGAATCTGAATATTCTACGGCAACATTCTGAACTGGTTGACCCGATGGATAAAGATTTCGATTATACAAAAGAATTCAAGAGTCTCGACCTGAAGGCCGTTAAAAAGGACCTCACCGAGCTGATGACCAATTCCCAGGATTGGTGGCCCGCCGATTACGGGCACTACGGACCCTTCTTTATCCGAATGGCCTGGCATAGCGCCGGTACTTACCGTATTGCCGACGGTCGCGGAGGTGGCGGTACCGGATCACAGCGTTTTGCGCCCCTGAACAGTTGGCCCGACAATGCGAACCTTGACAAGGCACGCCATTTATTGTGGCCGATCAAACAGAAATATGGGAAGAAACTTTCCTGGGCAGACTTGATCATCCTCACCGGCAATGTGGCCCATGAATCTATGGGCTTGCCGATGTACGGATTTGCCGGGGGACGTAAAGATATTTGGCAACCCCAGGAAGATATCTATTGGGGTTCGGAAGCCGAATGGTTGGGCAACAAAGAACGATACAACGAAAAAGGGGAATTGGAACGGCAAATGGGCGCCGCCCATATGGGATTGATCTATGTGAATCCCGAGGGCCCGAATAAGAATCCAGATCCCGTAGCCGCTGCCCATGATATTCGAGAGACTTTTGGACGTATGGCGATGAACGACTATGAGACGGTCGCCTTGATCGCCGGCGGACATACCTTTGGGAAAACGCACGGGGCCGCCAGCGATGCCGAGTATCTGGAGGCAGAACCCGCAGGAGCGTCCATACAAATGCAGGACCTGGGTTGGAAAAACAATTTCGGCACCGGGAAGGGCACCGATGCGATTACCAGTGGTCTGGAAGGCGCTTGGACTGACACCCCGATCAAGTGGAGCCATAAGTATCTCGAAAATCTATTCGGCTACGAATGGGAACTGACCAAGAGTCCGGCAGGGGCATGGCAGTTTCAGCCCAAAAACGGGGCAGGTGCAGGGACCGTACCCGATGCACAGGACCCCAATAAGAAACACGACCCCTTTATGTTGGTGACCGACCTTTCCCTTAGGATGGACCCGGCCTATGAGAAAATATCACGGCATTTTCTTCAAAACCCGCAAGAATTTAAGGAAGCCTATCAAAAAGCCTGGTTCAAATTGACCCATCGCGACATGGGGCCGAAGTCGCGTTACCTAGGTCCGGAAGTTCCTAAGGAAGATTTGATCTGGCAAGATCCGGTTCCGGCCGTACATCATGAACTCATCAATACCAACGATATCGAATGTTTGAAAAAGAATATCCTGGCTACCGGCCTATCCATTTCGGAATTGGTCAGTGCCGCCTGGGCATCTGCCTCCACCTTCAGGGGGTCTGACAAACGAGGTGGTGCCAATGGCGCCCGGGTTCGTTTGGAACCTCAGAACCATTGGGAGGTGAATAACCCCGTGCAATTGGGCAGGGTGTTGGATGCCTTGACCCAGGTTCAGGAAAATTTCAATGGGGCGCAAAAAGGAAACAAAAAGGTTTCCCTAGCGGATATAATCGTCCTAGGAGGCTCTACTGCCGTTGAAAAAGCGGCCAAGGATGCCGGACATGCGATTGCCGTTCCCTTCACGGCAGGCCGTACCGACGCCACCCAGGAAATGACGGAAACGGAATCTTTTGAAGTCCTTGAGCCATTTGCCGACGGATTCAGAAATTACCTAAAAGCTAAAACTTCGGCAAAAACAGAAGAACTGCTAGTAGACAAAGCCCAGCTGCTGACGCTTACCGCTCCGGAGATGACCGTATTGGTAGGAGGTATGCGTGCCCTGAACGCAAATTTTGACGGCTCTAAGCACGGCGTATTTACTGAAAGACCTGGAACCCTGACCAACGATTTCTTTGTACACCTGCTAGACATGGGCAATGAATGGAAAGCCATCAATGCCGATGAAGAGGTATTCGAAGGGCGTGACCGTAAAACAGGGAAGCTGAAATGGACCGGAACACGGGTAGACCTGATCTTCGGTTCCAACTCCGAACTACGTGCCCTGGCCGAAGTCTACGCTTGTTCCGATGCAAAAGGCAAGTTTGTAAAAGACTTTGTAAAAGCCTGGGATAAGGTGATGAACCTAGATCGCTTCGATCTGGCCTAAAAAGCACGGAAGGGAAGCAAAACGTATATTGCTATGAAAGTAAAAAAGGCGGCCTGGGAATGGGCCGCTTTTTTTTATGGGATCGAAATTATAAACAAGGTTCAAGGCCTGATTTGATGAACTCGTATCAAAGAATACATCGACCTTGGGATCATTCCAGGGTGATGGTATCGATCAGGAGTTTGAATTTTTCGGACCTTTTATTCCCGATCAAAAAAGCGATTTCTTCCAGGGTATCCTGTGAAAAATTAGGTAGGTCGAGTTTCCGGCCCCGAAACGAAGGGTACATAGTCTTCAGCGGAATTTCAATGTCCTCCCAGGCCCCGGAAGTTGTAAAATAGGCTACATACGAATAATAAGTACCCACAGCATCCTTTATCCTAAGTTGGTAATTCTTGCCATCGCCTTTTAATCGCAAACGGATCTTGGTGTCAGGGGTTACCTTTATTTTTTTGAAGGGATAGCGTACCGAGGAGAATCCCCCGTTATTTTCCAAAGAGATCGTACCTTCAAATACCCCATGACCCTCCCGACTCAGGAGGAAGGTTCCCGATGACTTACCGCCCATCACCCCGTCGTCCATGATTTTCCAATCTTGGAGTTCCGAATTTTCATTGAAATCAAATAGCGGCTCCCGGCCCATGGAAAGGGTCAAGATAATGCCGCCTAAAAAATATTTCATATGGGGTGCTTTTTTGATTGTGCACTGTGTGGACTGCGATTCCAGGGTTTAGGCTTTGTCAAAGCGTCTATGCGATACGATCAGACCTAGGATCCTGCCATGGGTGTCCCGAAAATGCCGACGGCCAGTTCGGCCCAAATAAGTAGCAGTAAAACCAGGATCGCACCCACTATGGCGATTTGGTAGCTTTTTTTGTTGATCTTGCGTAGGGCCAAATCGCATAGAAAACCGCTGCCGAGCAACAGTACCCCCGCCACCACAAAATCGGTCAGTGACCAACGTACTTCCTCGGTGAACTGCATGGCGATCAAGGGAATGAGCAAGAGAAATGCCACGATACCCAAGATAATAAAGAATCCTTTGTTTTTCATAAGCAGCTGCTTAAATTGAAGTAACCTAATAATTAGCCGGTGCGATGCATTGTGCAAACGGTTTGGCGCGATCCGTATTTATGAACTAAGTTACACCAATATCGACGGTTGTGCAAACCCACCTGCTTCTCTATTTCCATTGCTTGAATCGCTATTATGCACCTAAAAATAAGGTATCCGGATATTCAAAACTTGGATGAACGCAATCAAAACGCTTTATTTTTGTTGCCCCGAACCCTCTTCAGCAATTTCAAGTCGAAGAAAGCGCGCCGCATTGTTATAAAAAATATCGCGCTTTTGCTGCTGTGTTAAAAAGGGTGCTTGTTCAATTGCTTCGACTGCTTTCCCAATCTTTTCGGGCCATACCATTTGGTCGGAACCAAACATCAGACGCTTTCCAAGGCCGGCCCGAATGAAGGCCTCCAGATAATCATAAAAGGCGGTACGGGGAATCACCCAGGTAATCGTAGAAACATCCGCATAGAGCTGGGGATACTGGTACATCATGGCGATCATTTCATCGCGATAGGGATACCCGGCATTCTCGACAAAAAGCCGAAGGTCAGGATGGTTGACCAGTACCTCCTCCAACAGCAAGGGGCTGCCGGCAGCCGAACTGAAATGGGGCGTATAGGGTCCGATTCCCAAGGTGTGAATGAGTACGGGCAGGTCGAGCTCTTCCGCAAGCTTGAAATAAGGATCTAGCGATGGGTCATTGGGAGCGATACCCATAAGCTGTGTTCCGATTTCACCCATACCACTAAAACGTCCAGTAGCATATTCTACTTTGAGGCTCTCAAGGTCTTTGGTGCTGGGGCTCAGGATAAATGGGGATGCTATGAAACGCCCCGGAGCAGACTTGTCCCATTTTCGGACGGCCGATAAATCGACTCCGCTAAGAAAGGCCTTGACGATATTATAACGGTCCATGGCCTCCATGGTTTTCTCCATCAACTGGGTGGGATCGACCGTGGCATGACCACTGCCTTGACAAGGTTCCGGTCGGCAGAAAGCCGGTATCCCGGGAGGCACCTCCTCTGGAAGTCCGGTGTGCATGTGCATGTCGATAATCTGATGTTGACTCTGTTCTTTGGGATCATTTTGGGAATAAGCGTTTACACTCTCTAAAATGATAAAACAAATGGATAATAGATTTTTCATAATATTAATTTTTCCTGTTGTTGGGTATCTTTTTCCCAGAATTTAAGCATTCCTATGGTTCCTGTTTTTCCAGGACAGGTTTGGCCATCATTGATTCAACTACCTGCACAAACTCTTCAGGCTTTTCAAGCTTTGGGTCATCCCGGGCATCCTCGATAATACGAAGGGCCCATCCATATTTTTTACTTGCTTTAAAGGCAACCTTTAGATCATTGGCCTTATCATGCCTTCCCCATATGAGTGTCACCGGAATATCAATTTTCGCCAGTTCACCGTCGGGAATTTTTCCACTCATGGCACTCATTATCCCTTTAGCAGCTGCCTTCTTTTCCGGATGTTGGGCACAAGCCAAATTGTATGCGAGGAAGGAGGGCCAGTAGATGCCTATGCTACTGATTAATCCCTTCAGGTCGTAGATGCAATGTGGCAAAAAGCGCAAATAGCTTTTCTCGGTGGGATTAATCATGAACCTTAGAAATTGGTAAGCGAATCGGGGAGCGGGGCGAAAAGACGAAAGTCCAAGCGAGTCGACTAATACTAATTGCTTCACCTTTTCCCCGGCTTGAATAGCATAACTGGCCGCAATGGCTCCCCCGACCACGTGCCCGATTAGCACCGGGGGTTTGCTACAGGTTTTATAGAGAAACGCATCAAGCCAGTCTAGCACGATGTCCTTGGTAAGTTTTTCCTTAGCTGACCCCGAAGAACCATGGCCAGGAAGATCAGGGACTATTACATTGAAATTTTTGACCAGGTGCGGAATCACACGCATCCACCAAATGGCAGATTCACCCGGACCATGCAACAGAACGAAAGGGGTACCCTCACCCCCTTCAAGATAGGTAGTAAGAATATCTCCCACCTGTATTTGATATTCTTTTACTTGCAAATCATTGACGATTTCTTCTCGATAGGACTCGGCATTTTTAAATACCTCTTTTTTGGTTATTGCTTCCATGTTTGTTAATTTAACATGACTATTGCTAGTACAGGATAAAACTACGATGAATGGCTGCCTGCCGCATCGGTGTGATTACCCAATTTCTAGGGAAGCTGAAAAATGGGTACTTCTACCCATGGGAGAAAAAGACGGTAAAAAGGGGGAAGCGTAAGCGGGAATGATTTTGGGGATAGGGTTACTTCCCGGTTTTCGTCAAAGCGCGCTATCCAGTAAGTGATGCTTCAGGGAGAAGGTGGTAGCTTCCACCCGCGACGATACGTCTAGCTTATTGAAGATATTACTCACATGACGATCTACTGTGCGCTCACTGATGAACAATTCCCCCGCGATGGTTTTATTGGTTTTGCCCGATGCAACTCGCTGCAAAACCTGGAGTTCGCGAAGGGTCAGACCATGGGTCTCGTGATGTTTTTTTTTCGTATGCAACAAGCGATTGATCCGTTCCAGATCCGGTTTGGCCTTGAGTTGTTCAAAAATCCATTTGGCCGCCGCCAACTCCATAACCGAATTGTCTTTGTCATGCAATTCCTTATAGACAAGTCCTTTCAGCTCCCGGGTATACGCCGATTCATATGGTAGCTGTTGCGTATTCCAATATTTCAAAGAGTTTAGCAATGGATCGATGGCAAGTTGAGGTCGCCCCTCGGCAAGAAAAACCGCTCCTTGGCAGTATGCCGATAGTGCTTGGAGATATGGCGCCTCAAATGCATGGGCGATATCACGGAGTTCCTTGGTGGCTTTATGGGCCTCTTCGGTTTTCTTGACGGCTATCATGATCCGCACGACGGCAGGGAGAAGTTCCGCACGTCTTCGTAAATCCTCGGTTTCCCTCAGGGCATTTTTTATAGAAGTCTCCGCCGCGTCGGCCTGTCCTTGTGCCAGGCGAAGTAAGGCAAAACCGGGTTGTTGATTCCTGCCCCACTTGGCAGCTTCGCGATAGCCATCTTCGGCCGCTTCAAAATCTCCCAATAAACGCAGCAGTTCGGCCTTGCGGTAATAAGCCTCCCCCGCTGCCGGTTCGCCCGGTGGTCGTGTCAACAGGGCGCAGGCGTCTTTGGTTTCCGTAAGTGCTTTGTGCCATTCCCCATGAAACTGAATAATCTCGGCCCTGCGTACCAAACATTGGCCTCTAAAGGCGACGATGTCTGGTTGTGCAGCGCACCACTTGGTCAATGCCGATGTCCACTCCTGTGCCCGGCCCAAATCCCATACCTTGCGACAAGTCTCAATGACGGCGCAGTAGATGATTCCACAAGCTACGGGAAAAACTTCCTGGGTTTCTAAGGTAATCATGGTTTCATCAAGTAGTTTTATGCCTTGGGACACTTCCCCATGTTGGATCATGGCCTGTCCGTGTCCTAGCCGTCCAAGGGCGATCAGATCAGCATCGCCGAAGTGTTCTCCTATGCTTGCAGCCTGCTCAAAAAGTTCCACTGCCTGGGCAGCATGACCTCCGGAAAGCGCTACCAGAGCTTTGGGAATGAGGAATAATCCTTGTTCGGCACATGCCGGTACTTGTTCTTCATTGAGAAGCCGTTCGCCTCTGGCGATCCATCCACCGCCCCGTGCCCTCGCCCCGGTATTCAGGAGCATCAGGCCCAGCCAAAAAGCGCAGCGTACAGCCTTTTCGGTCTGTCGCAGGTCCAAATAGCCCTGATGGGCTTGTTCGAGAATCTGAAAACTTTCGGCCTCCTTCCCGGTGAGGTACGCGGCCAAGGCATAAGTTTCCAATTCCTTGGGCTCTAAGGCATTTTCCTTACCGGCTTTGATAAGCCGTGCGTACGTCTCGTTCCATTTTTCAAATCGTGGCATCCCTACTCAATGGTTAAAATTCAACACCAGTTGAAGTTCTGTATCAAAGTTCTCCATGGTTTGTTACAATGGGGGGTCTTTTCGGGTATTACCTTGACCGATATAATTTGATCTTATGGTAACACTATCGTCAATGTTTATTTTTTAGGTCGCTTGACCCGTTCGTTCGTGTATAAAAAATAGCTTGCCAAAATAAATTGGGGAATGTTTTTTGGTTTTTTCCTTTCAGTAAGCTCCATAAAAAATGGATATAATTATAGATCCATTTCGAGAACCACGATCGGAATGGTCTAATTTCTTTGAGGGATAACATAAATTTACTACATATTAAGCAGCTTATTCCAGTATAGTAATTTAAATCATTTTTTATTTTGAAGGGATTTTGGGTTCGCACGCTATCGATTCTCCTTCCATGGGTTGAACATCTGAAGGTGCCGAGGCCGATGGTATTGTGAAATTGTTGAATGGACTAATGTGAAAAAGTGACTGCATTTTATAAAAAGGACATCATGGACTATTTTTTGGTCGGGTCTTGGCCACTTTTCTTAAAATGGCCCACAATAAAGAGCACCCCGACGACGACAAACGGAATAGTAATACACATTATAATGCCCAGACTCGTCCAGACGGAGTGGTTCATTCTATAATTCCAACTAAAAACAAAAGGGCTTAGCCCAAGGCCCACAATAATAAATAGGACGCCCCAAAGATATTCCCATTTCCATGCCACAAGCAGCAGGGCCAGTAATAGGAACGATGGTATAAGATGCATTAGAAAGCCACCGAGCTGTTGCCAAAA
>JALHST010000029.1 GCA_022865355.1 Maribacter sp.
GACTTCCCGAATCATGTTCTCCGTTCCTCCCGGCCCATCTCCTTTTTTGCCATCCCAGAGCGCAATAAAGGTCAGGTTTCGGTCGCCCATCGTCAGCGCGGTATTCAAGATCCACAGGTTGTTCTGCTCCCAAAAATCAGCAGACGAATCTTTGGACTGTTGCCCATTAGACAATTCGTTCGATTCTGAAAATAGTCGAAAAGTAATGTTGGGATCCGCCTCCAGGGCTTTAAAACGCGCTATCCAGCTTTTGCCCCCGGGGCGTACTGATTTGGCTATGAACTTCTCACGGGGCAATGCCAAAAGTACCTGGGTCGGTATACCCAGCTCCTGGCACACTTCATGAAAGAGAATATCGCCCCCACAAGCACCTCCGGCGACACCAATGACGCTTTGCAGTTCATCCTCCGAAAAATGGTCCTTTTTAAATACCGTGTTCAATATTTTTAAAACCTTCGTTTTTATTTCTTGTTTGACACTTCCTTCCTTTTCTTTGGGGAATCTCGGTGTCTCGCGCTCGGCGGTGTCGATCATATGGCCTGAAAACAGAATAACGTAAGGTTTCATTGTTCTTTACATGAGTAAATGCTAACTGCTAGAATGGGTCATCAGATACCTCTCTAGAAAGCTATAATTTGTATACTAAACAAAGGCCCCAAAATGTTCGAGGTTCACTTGGGAGATGGCCGTTTTCGCGCCGATTAATTGAAGGTCTTTGATATTTTTTGGTTTATCCATTTTACGCACTTTATCCGAGTCTAAATGTTCCAGACCAAGATCTTTCAAACCATTTTTACTTAGATCGACATTATATCTTACATATAGGAAATCCCGATGGGTCTCCTTTTCCTTCGGAATCATATCGCCCAATTCCCTGTCTATAGGCGCACCAAAGGTACATCTGCCGACCGTACGACAATTGATATCCTGATCAACTTGCATGGTATACAGCAAGTTCTCCGGTAATTGCTTTAAAGTCTTCCCAATATTGCCATATACTCCCGCGGAGGTGGCGCTACCAGTGCCTATCGAAACTATCAATAGTTTGTCTTCCCCTTTTTCCCAATTGAGATGGTAAGCAGGGAGGGTCACCATGCGATACAATAAAAAGGCCGGATTGTTATAAGGGGTAACCCCACCATCTACGAATACAAAGGTTTTTGAAGTATCATTCGGGTCCCATTGCAAGGTTTCCGGAGGAAAATAAGCCGGTGCGGCCGTACTGGCCCGTATCAACTGGTGGAGTTTTATTTTTTGGTTGTTATCAGGCCTTTCTTTGTTATTGTATTTTGCCAAAGGATTATTGCTAATTGGCCAAGGAGAATCGGTACTTCGGTTCATGGTCACCACGGTGAGCAAGGCTTTAAATTTGCCATTCGCTATATCCATGTCGGTTTCCGCGCCGAAGGTACTTTTAAACATGGTAAGCAATGGACCTGACTCATAGAAAGACTTCCAGATTTCCAACCGATGATCGAACATCGCCTTGCCTTTTTTGGTGTAAAAATCCAATAGTTCGTCGACCGACATGCCGATGGAAAGTCCAGCCGCGATAATCGCTCCGGTACTGGTCCCACCGAAATAATCAAAATAATCGCTCAACCGAAAATCATCGCCATTTTTGAGTCGTGATTTTAGATCCTTTTCGAGTTTGGACAGAATTTCCAGCGTGATGACCCCGCGAATGCCCCCGCCGTCAAGGGAAAGTATTTTCCGCGGCTGCTTATTTTCATAACGATCCGCCAGAGTTCCCCAAAGAGACGATTTTGCATTTTCCATAATTAATTTGTTTACAGTTAAAGACTACCCTCTGCAGTTTAAGGGAACCATATTAAATATCTAATAAGATAGGAAGAAACTTCCAAAAAGAAGTCTCGCTACAACATTTATTCCAATTCCTGATCTGAGATGCAAGCCAACCACCTATACCTGCCTGTACAATTTGTCACACGGCCTCAAAGAGGCATTTCCCCATCTTGTTTTCTTTGAACAAGGATTTGCAGCAGTTATGGGAATAGCGGATTCTACTATAGTTTTCACTGGCCTATTCGCGCGACCCGGAGAGGCTTTCAGCGGAAAATTCAATGGGATGCTAAAAATCCTTTCGTTTCTTCATACCGCTTTATTTAAGAAAATCAGGACGTTGCTTTAACTATTTATTTTGTTAGCCACCGAAGCTTTGTTTACAGGTCGATCCTTTAAGTCATGCACAAAATACATGTCCATCATCCCCTTATTTTTTACATGGATCTGGCCCCGATGCTCACAGCGGTAGGTGTCCTTTATCAGTAAATAAGTAGATTCGGATATATTGATCATGCCCGGCTCTGATAGCGATTCCATCCGGGCGGCCACGTTCACCGTATCGCCCCAGATATCGTAGGCGAACTTTTTGGTGCCAACGACCCCTGCAACAACGGATCCCGTATTGATGCCGATACGCACATCAAAAGGCACCACAAGGGCATCCACCTTCAGCTTGGCCTCTTCCATCACTTGGGCAATTTCAAAAGCGGCCTGCACCATTTTAATAGGATGGTCATCGGTCGGAAAGGGCAATCCCCCGGCGACCATATAGGCATCGCCAATGGTCTTTATTTTTTCAAGATCATATTTCTCAATGATTGCATCGAATTTCGAAAAATAATAATCAATGGTTTTTACCAAAACTTCTGGTGATAGGTTATTAGAATAACTGGTAAAGCCTTTGAAATCGGTGAACATCACCGTAACCGATTCAAATTTTTTCGCTGCCACCTTCCCAAATTGTTTAAGTTCAAGGGCTGTTTCATCGGGAAGAATATTCAACAACAGGTTTTCGGAGCGGTTTTTTTCTTCCTCGATGATCTTATTGGTTCTCTTGACATAACGGTATCTTTTATAGGAGCCCACCGCCACGAAAACTACCAGGACCAAGGATAAAATGGTACCATAAATGACATATTTCTGCCGCTTTGCCTGTAATTCAGCAATTTGGGCCTCTTGCTCCAACAAGCCAATTTCATTTTGTTTTTTATCTAGATCAAAATTAAATTGTAGACCCCTGATTTTATCGTCGGTTTTAAGATTAAAGAGCGAGTCTTTTTTTGCCAGATACAGTGTTTGGTATTTAAAAGCATTACTAAAATCACCTTTTGATGCGTAGGTATTGGACAAATCCTGATAAATGTCTCTCAATTCATCATTCGCATCTATCTGTTTCGCGAGAATTTCTGCTTTGCTGTATGCCCTTAATGCCTCGGTATAATTATCTTGCTTATGAACGAGTCCTATGGCAATTAAGGCTTGAACGACTACCGATTGTTGATTATTCGCCTGGGCTGTTCGGTATGCTTCATTTAAATAACCGATGGCTTTTTCTTTTTTCCCCATTTTGAACTCCACTACGCCCAATTTTATGAGATTATCCGCACGTAAAGTTATGTTTTGGGAACCCGCCAACGCTTCTTCATAATATTTAAGGGCATCGTCAAAGCGACCCTGTTCGAAATATACTTCACCAACACCCATTAAATAGGACGTAATTAAATCGGAGTTACTTATACTTGATTGGTATTTTTCTATTTGATTAAAAAACTCCAACGCTTTTTCATAATCATGCATTTCTGCATAAAGGCCTCCCAAATTTAATAAGGCTTGTGCTATACTATTAGAGTCTTTTGTTTTTTCAGAAAGTCTTAAAGAACGCAAATAGTATTCTAAAGCTTTGGTATGGCTCCCTTGGTTATAATAAACGGCACCCAGATTATTCACAAGCTTTGCGATTCCCAATGTGTCATGAATAGCTTCATAGGTTTCCAAGGACTTTGTCCAATGGTCCAATACCTCCAAATAATCGCCCTGATAATACTTGGCAAGACCCAGATTTTTTTCTGCATTGGCCTTTCCTTTTAAATACCCCAATTTATTTGAAAGTTCAAGAGCTTGTTCGGAATATGTAAGGGATTCGGAAATAGCTTCATTTTTAAGTATCTCAATACTTAAATCATTGAGAGTAGTCACCATCGCAGTATCTTTCTTCCCGGTTTGAACAAGCCTTTTTAGACTGTCGATTTGGGCGTTTTGAGCCCACAAAGAACCTGTAATCAACAAGAACAGCGCCAATATTATCAATATGTAGGTTCCCTTTTTTTGGTCGATCATAGGCATTCCATTTTTACTACTCTTTTACCACACTAAATACTTGTACATCATCGTTGGCGGATAAACGGATAAAATACATTCCATTTGGATAACCGCTCATGTCTATTACATGCGTGGTGGGGGCATTGGTCCCGTTCAGCTGGTTATGAAGGTATAAAATTCCGTAGAAATCAAAGACATCCAAGGTAACCATGGCAGAAATATCCTGTTCAATATATAATATACCATCCTTCACCGGATTGGGATGCAACACATATTTCGGAATTCCACTGGTATTGGTCGTACTGCTGGCATCACATTTGTTTGAATTGGCATTTACATTGGTAGTCGTTGACGTTTTGTGATTACTATCCATGCTCGTAAGTTCCCATTTTAAGGTATTTCCATCAAAACGAATTTCAAAGGTATGCTCGCCCGGTAAAAATTTGATGGGAAGTTCCCCACTATATTGTGCGGGTCCCGATAGTAGATTTTCCGGCCCTTCCAATATGTAAATGGCCTCATCATTCGGATTCTCGTACCGGAAATGGGCAATATAAAACAGGCCGTCCGGGTCACCGGGATTTTCTTCTACGCAATCAGTATAGGTGCGTATTTTACGCATGTTATTGCTTGAGTTAATGTAGACGGTCCCGATGCGTAGGTATTCAATCATATAATTAAAATTGGCCGGCTCTATGATCTTTATGAAATAGACCCCTGCATCTCCCATATACGGATTACCCGCCACATCTTCGATACGGTATTGGATACCTCCGGAGAAAACGTTTTGTTGCGTTTCGTTATTTACATATCCCGTAATGGCCGTTGTTATCATGGAGGCGTCGATCGTCGTACCTTCATCGACTACCAAATCCTGTATAGTCGCATAAAGGCTTTCCTTAAGAATGGTGAGTTGACCATGGGATATCCCATAATCTATTGTATAATTTTGAGGCACCGACTCAGTTTCCGTAATCCATATTTCATAATCGCCTACATTCAAATTATCATCTTGGCCGATTTCGTTCCCTGAGGCATCCACAAAATAGTAGGGGATACCATTAGGGAAAACAGTAATTGGGTCATCATCATAAGCAAAAGGACCAAACCTGGGATCTATGACAGGTGTTTCACCATACTTGATTGTTGGTGCCACTGGATTAAACGTTAAAGGTGCTTTTGAAATTGTTAAAGTTCCGCGGTTGACATCCGGTACAATTATATAATTGTCATTGAGATCATCCGTAATAAAGATTCCGTACTCACCAACATCAATTTTTTGTCCTATGGTGTATGTAGTATCATCTCCATCTACTTTCTTAAAATAATAGGGTATTTTGCCATCGGTGCCTTCTAAAACAGCCGCATCTTCACCTTCGGCAAAACCAGTGATTCCTGCTGGGTCTATATTTGGAATCTCACCATACTTGAATTCTACGGCCTCAGGATTAAAAGATAAAGTAGCTTCATTAACAGTCAAGGTACCTCGGTTTGCATCCGGCACAATGAGATAATTATCCATTGGATCATCGGTAATAAATATATCATAAACACCAACATCCATTTTTTCACCTATGACATATGTTGTGCCATCGCCGTCTACTTTCTTGAAATAGTAAGGTATATTACCATCATTTCCTTCTAAAACTGTAGCATCTTCGCCCTCGGCAAAACCGGTGATTCCAGCTGGGTCTATGACCGGTATGTCACCATATGCGATCTGGATGGCAACTGGATTAAATGCTAAAGTAGCTGGCTCAATAGTTAAGGTACCATATGTATCGTTAATGGTATTAGATATTAAATAATTTTCGGGATTTCTAATTTTGATTGCATAATCACCAATTTCTTTTAGGTCGTCTATTTCCAGTTCTGTGCCATCTCCTCCCTCTTTAATGAAATAATACGGTATTCCACCATCCTCTTCCGGGAAAACAGTTGCTAACGATTCTTGGTATTCCCCTTCAAAAGCCCATCCATCAAAACTAGATATCAAGTTATTTTTTGTGATATGCGTGCCGTAGGGTATTATCAAGTTATTAATACTTGCAGTTAGATCTTTTGGCAATACGGTCAAACTTCCTTGCGCATAGGTTATGTTAAAATTAGCCGACATGGCATTTAGAAAGGCTCCAGGATATATAACGTGGCCTTCAGTGCCGGGGGTAACATCGAGGCCTGTAATCATATTCAATGAATACATGTCCGAAATCGCTCTATCAGGATCAGAACCGTCATCTGGCGGTGCATCTTCGGCGTCAATGATCGAGAATACCGACTCATAGCCACTATAGGGTCTGTCCGGGTCATCTGTGCTCACCACGGCCTGAAATTTACTGACTACTGCCTGAAATTTATTTTCTATGCCAAGGTCAACCACCCCGGAGAATAAATCTTCGGCGCTTACTACCGCTTGAAATTTACTTACTACCGCCTGAAATTTATTGGTAGTCCCATTGTCATAGGCCAAACGGGCGTCTATATAATTGGTGAAATTCTCATTATCCAAATTAATCGTGTTCATGCCACTTACAACCGCCTGAAATTTATTTTGAATCGTACGTTCTGAGGCGCTCCAGCTTCCTCCATTTAAAAGATCCAATAAATCATATCCACTCACTACCGCCTGAAATTTACTGACAACTGCCTGAAATTTATTGGGTAAGCCATCTTTATAGTCGCTTTGGTGGGTCGCGTCTATTAGACTGTAAAAACCCGTCTCCCTAGAATTATCGCTTATTCCGGTAGCATCATAATCATACCTCAATGTATTTAAGATGGCGTCACCATACGTAACAGTAAGGGGTTCAGGTGTTATTGTCAGATCTTTTTTGTTAATGGTTAAATAACCTACTTTACCTTCATCAGGGTCGATATACCCTGAAATAAAATTTATTTGGTATAAATCGTGATCATAGTCCTGGTCTCCGAAAGAAGGGGTGATTACATAATCAAATACAATGGGATAACCACCTTCTGCAAGTTTTTCGTCCAACGCCGTGTTGTTTAAAACTACTGGTGGAAGACCTTCTAACGATTCAAAGGTCACACCTTCGGGAAGTCCTTCCACGGTAAAAGGCGGTACATATTCCGGGTTATTGGCATCGGCCCTATAGTAAGAAGTTATGTCCTGCCCATATTCAAATTGGGCATTGTTGGCAAGAATATTCAGGGCTAATTTGCCTTCATCAAAGAAATATGCCGGGTCAGAGGCACCTCCATCTGCACCTCCAGGGGTTATACTGTTTGTAACAACGAACAAAGCGGGATTGCCGGAGAAAGTAGGAACAGTGGCAGTAATGACAGACTGACCATCCTCTGTTATAATTTGAACATCCTCCAACGGCTGATCATTAAACAAAATTTCAAAATCATCAACATTTTCTGGAAAGAACTCGCCAATGATGGTCACGGTGAAAGGTTCCGCACTCGGTGTTTTTCCATCTTCGACCCTAAGTTCGGTTATTTTGGCCGTTTGTGATGCAATCGTTTTAAAGGCGGCTAGTGTATTTAAAAATCCAGCGGCCGACCCGTCGGCAGCGGCGAATGGGGTAGCTGAACTTTTAAATAACTGCAATGCTTGATCCGCCGAGTAGGTTGTGGATCCAGATCCATCCGGAAACCAAGAAGGTGCGGCAGACATTAATAATGCCATGGCACCCGCCAAATGCGGTGCCGATGCCGAAGTGCCATAAAAGTTCAAAACACCATCTTTATCACACGTGTCACATTGAGCATTTTGGCCTATAGTAGTAGACGCCGTATTACCGCCGTCTGGCGCGTAAAGATCAATGGCCAGCGTAGTGCCATCTTTCAATAAGCCACCATAGGAAGAGAAAGTTTCGGCTACCGGACTACTGGCCTTACGATAATCTACCGCCCCTGTGGTAATCGAAGCTGGATTCATGGCATGACCACTCACCGTGGGGGCACCGTTACCAAAATATTCTGGAAATTTCAGTCCATCGGGCGTCCCATCTGCCGCCGCGGTATGAAATGCAATATATCGAAAAGGCACATTGGTAGGGCCGTTAGCACTGGTAATTAGAATATTGGCATTTCCTGAACCTGTAGCCCGAAAAACGATAATCTCTGTGGGGTCCCCGGCGATATTTACACGATTGCTACCTACCAGCAATCTGCCAAGATCATCTACTATGTAAATGTCCAGATCTTCAAGGGCGCCTGCACTGCCTTGTGAAGCCAACAATTCTTTCCATTGTAAGGCAATTAAATAGGTGCCAGGGTCTACATGTATTTTTTGCAAGTAATCCCCCGTACCATCAAATAGATGCGCCCTGGTTGAGCTTCCAGTAGGAATAAAATTTGTAACCGGTACATTTGAAGAGGCAGCGAAAGTACTTTGATAACTTTTATTCGCTAAATTTCCCGCGGAAGTGACATGAAATTTTCCAGGTTGGCTCACAAAGGATTGTATAGCGGTAGCTATTCGACCGGTTCCAAGAAAAAAGGGCTCGGTTATAAAAGTGATATCGTCTACGACCATATCACAGCTTAGGGCCAAGGCATTGAAACCCTCTTCAAATTGGCGAGGGGAGGCTGTTGCGGTATGAAATTGCAATGCCGCACCTGGCGCTACATCATGCAGTATCTGCATCATGGCCCTACCTTCATCTGAAGATTTAGATGCATTATCCTTCACAATAATTGGATCGGCAGGCAATTCCCCATTGGCAATATCAAGAGCGGCAAACGATTCCCCAGGGAGGGCCATGTCATAGCTGTCGGACAGTACTCCTATGGTAATGCCTTTACCATCGACCGGCACAATTGCCCCATCGGCATCAACCGTACGAAATGACGCTCGAACTATATTTGAAGTCTGGGCGGCATCTCCTTGTGTGATAACGCCACCTGAATTATTGGTGGCAGGATATACCGGCCTTGCAAAGTTTATATATGGTTTAGTCAGGTTATTAATAGAGTAATCGTTCAAAAGACATAGGTCTGGCTTCGTAAAATACACATCAATGACCGCAAATCGACTCAATTGATCAACTAAACTTTCTGAGGAACCAGCTTCATATAATAAAAAATCAGAGCTTGGTATGTTAAATGGAGGACCTTGCAATAAAGTGATTAAATTCGCCAATTGCCCATTATTCGGTACAATTTCAATGAGTACCTTGTCGTCTTTTAATTGGAAAATGAGAGGTGAAGGGATCAGCGAGACTGGGTTATCGCATAAGGAGCTGAGTTCTTGCCCTATAATTTCATACGATTTTCCATTATTTAGTACAGGTTCGATAAACCCGTCATTGACTGAGCATTTAGAAGAATTTGCATTCGCAATAACGGTATGCGTATTGCCATTACTGATGATGGTCCATTCAACATAATCGCCAGGGCCAAATTCTTTGGTGAAAACTTTGTTAACCGAGCCAGATTTAAATTTATTCAATCCTTTCGCTACCCGCTTGCCATTATTCGATTTAATGATACTACCATTTTCATCAATGACCACCTCTTTATTTGTAGGGTTTACATAGCCGAAACTTGCCTGAAGTAATCCATTCGAAAGATCTTTTACACAATAAACAACCGGGATGATATCCTTGTTTTTTTGAGCATGACCAACAAATACAAAGAAAAGGCAAAATAGCAGTGGTAACTGCCATCTGAAATTGGCATAATTTTTATTGCGATGGGTTCTCTGGGCATCAATACTAACAAAATACCTTTTTTTCATAGATGATCGATTATATATAATGCCTAAATCTAAATTTGCCATTTTAATAGTAGCATTTTAAAGCAATATTTGGTGCAACTTAAAGTCTCATTACATAAAAATAGGAACCAATAAAAATTGAGAAATGATAATTCCCAACTAAATACTATATCCCTGAGCCTGTCTCCAACTTTTTACATTGAATTGGAACAAGAATTTCTACTATTTTTTAGTGTTGTATAAACAATAGTAATAACCAAAAGTCACAAGGGGGGGGGGTAAAAGGCTCAAAAAAACCTTAATTTGTTGCTAAAAGGCAATAATAACGACTGCCAATAAAAGCTAGGCACAAAAAAAAATTACAAATTCTGGTAGAATGTGGGGATGATTCTATCATAAAAATATCAAATTAATTTCGATTTTAATGCTTATTTGCCAGCATAATGCAACATTTGGTACGAATGTAGGATTATTCGTATAATTTCGCATAGGGCCCTTGGAGCGGGAAATTTGCTTGACCAGGGCTATTTTTTCGTAGTATTTAAATAGTTTTATTCTGCAACGACTACTAAATTTTATAATTACAAACCGTTGGCCGTTACCCTGCCCAACCCAGAATTAAAAAGGATTCCTTTCTACAACATTATCATCAGTTTATCTTCCTTTGCCACATTCTACTAAAAACCAAAAACAGTATTCCGCAAAAGAGCCAAGCCGGTAGCGTAACAAAGGAAAGGAAGATATCAAATTGTAGGGAGATAAAATAAAAGAGCCCAAAACTGATGGCCCAGGCAAAAAGGACCGCTTTGTTATATTTTATATTGGCTACTTCCGCATAATTTTTTACGATTCCCGCTTGTTTATGAAAGAAATGTTCAAAAACAATAACGGCCCCTATCGGCGCTAGGATAAAACCATACAAGGCTACAAAATCCAATAACTTCATTGCAAATGCCGGAAAAATTCCCGCCACGGTGGCAACCGTCCCGGCGATAATCGTCACCCAAAACGTCGACACTTTGGGCATGATGGCCTGAAACGCGAGTCCGGCCCTATAAATCGTCGGATTGGCCGTCGTCCATCCGGCTAGGATGACCGCGATGATCCCGAAAACGCCTAAGGCATTATAGGCCAAAGGTCCAGGGGCCACGTTGGGGGCCTGCCCGTTCGATAAGATTAGCTGTGCCTCGGGTGATTGAAGATACACGGCATACAACAAGGCGGCCGCGATCCAGGCCATGTAATGGCCCACATACATCCCTGCAGCGGTGGTCCAACCTGAATTCGCACTTTTGGCAAATCGAAAAACTGAAAGATCCGACATCCCGACATGCATAGCGGCATTGGCAAACCAAGACCAGATGACCACGTGCCAGAACGTATACTTGATCTGTCCTGGGAAAGGATCGGAGCCCTCCCCCCAAATATTCCAGAAATCGGAGAAATTTTTGACTCCCAATTGGTTGATCGCCACGATGCCGCAGGCCAAGAAAGCCAACACAATGAAAGGCGCCATCCAATTGGCCGCCATTGATACCATCGTGAAGCCTTTGGCCGCTACGATCGATATAATCGCACCAATGCCGATTACGATCAGTATCCAGGTCATGCCATTCGGCATGGTATCGGTGAGTTTGGGCATTTCCATATCAAAAGGGATGCCTACCGCGGTCGCCGAAACGGTAATCATGGCCCCGGCCAGAAAACAGAATAGGATGCCATTGGCCAGATTATACCCGATCACCAATTTCTTGCCGCAGATCTTTTCCAATTGATAATAGAGGGTGAGTCGGTATTGAACGGCAATTTCGGCCGTCAGGAACCTCCAACTGAGTACGGCCAAGAAATTTCCCAGGAGCAAGCCAATGATGAGATCAAAGGCGCTTACCCCGGCGGTCAGGAACAAGGGACCAATCACAAATTCGGTCCCTGCCGCATGTTCTCCTGCATACATTCCTAAAAAACTGGTCCAGCCTTTTAAATTCGATTTGGGTACCGGGACACGCTCGAATTCCCCACCTGCTTTTTCTTCTATTTCTTCTTCAAAATTATATTGGCTCATGGTACTTGGTTCGTTAGTTGGTTGTTATTTTATTTTGACTGGCAACTGTTTTTTAAGTGCATAATTACTTTTTAAAAAGTCGGGAGGCAAGGTGTTGTTCTTTAGTACGATTACGGCACCTAGGGCAGAACCCAATGCCGAATGGGTGGTATAAATCGTTACTTCCCCCAAATAAAAAGTCAAAAGGGTTATATACACTTCGTTGTCGGTAAAACCGCCATCAATATATAGCTCGTCGATGGTTTGTTCCCCTATTGCCGATCGAATACTCCGCACTTGTAATTCGACGAGTTCTCGCAGCAATCGGTGGTAGGCATGTTTATAATCCCCGTAGGGAAGATTGGTCGCTGAAGGCATGTTCCCACCTTCTAAATACTTCCATTTGAAGAAAGGTTGGGCATCTTTTCTGACTTCCATAAAAATATCGGCATCGAATACCACCTGCTTATGAAATTCAAGTGGTACATTATAGTGGGTGGCCAAAACCGTGACTTGATGTACGTATTCATTTCCGAGAAATAGTCGGGACACCTTTACCGGTCGACCATCGATCTGCATATTAAAAATGCAACCGTTCCGAATATCTTCATCGGTCAACAAGCCTCTTGCAAACGGATTGATAGCTATGCTCCAGGTTCCCGTAGAAACCAGCACAAAGGGCTTTTTGACACATCGAATATAGGGCAGCAAGGCTGAGGAACTATCGTGGATACCTACGCCGACGCGGATGGTTTTCCCGTAAAAATCAATGGGGTAGGTTGTATCGGTAGGTACAATTGGCGGCAAAATGGGGTCGATATGCTCTTTGTAGACCCATTCGTGGTAATCATTTTTTTCAAAATCCCAAAAAATGGTATGGCAACCGATACTGCTATATTCGTTCACTGGAATACCGGTGAACACATAGCTCAGGTACTGGGGCAGGTGTAGGGAGTATTTTACCCTTTTATAGATTTCTGGTCTTTTGTATTTGAGCCAATACAATTGCATGCCCGAATTCAGCATGCCCAATTTAAGGGAACCGGTCGTTCTTAAAAATTCTTCCTCGGGGCCATAGGTGTCATAAAAAGTATTTAGTATCCCATCCTTTAAGGGCTTCATATAATTGTAGAGCGGGGTAAGCGTTTTTCCATTTTCGTCAATGTGTACCAAACTGGCCCCATAACATGAAAAGTTCAGCGTCTCTATTTCATATTGCTGTGAAAGAAGGATTCGTTGAAAAACTGCCTTTATCCAGTGCACCAGGGCCTCCAAATTCTCAGTGGGAAACCCGTCTTCATCGGCTATTTCATCAAAGCTCGTGTACTCTCGGTAGACTTCATGGTAATGCGTATCAAAAAGGAAAAACTTTTTGTTCGTCTTGCCAATGTCGAATACAGCCGATACCTTGATACTCATTCCTTGCTTCTTAAAGTCCCGATGCAACGGTATTTTTACCTCTTTCCCGTATCAATTGTTCGCGGATCTTTAGGGAACGAAAAGTCTTGAGGGGATGTATTGTCCCACCCCGCCTTAATCGCGCCGCTTCCAAGAGGGGCCTGACATCGGTGCGAAAGGCGTCTTGCAGAATTTCTTGACAAACCACAACATCGTTGGCTTCTTGCGCCGACTTTAATTGTGATTGATCGATCAAAAGTGCCTTGGCATAAGCTTCTTGAATGGCCTCGAGTGATTGTATCAAATCTTCCAAGGGGTCTTTTATATTATGGCTGGCATCGATCATCCACGCGGGATATGGATTTTGCGGATTGTTCAGCATGCCATACACCAGTTCGTTAAAGATCAAGAACAGGGCGTAGGGCTTGACACTGCCTACGGTACTGTCATCATCCCCATACTTGCTGTCATTGAAATGAAAACCACCCAATTTTCCTTTGAGCATCAAGGTAGAAACGATCTGTTCAATGTTCGTATTGGGCAAATGATGCCCCAAATCTACCAAGGTATAGGCCCTATCTCCGCAGGCATTCGCCAGCATAAACGAAGTGCCCCAATCTTGGATGACCGTGCTGTAAAAATTGGGTTCATAGGGTTTGTATTCTATAAACAGTTTCCAATCGGAGGGAAGGGCAGCATAAATTTCCTTTAGACTGTCCTCGGTGTGCTGAAGCGCTGTTTGAAAATTGCGCTGGCCTGGAAAATTGGCGCCGTCCGCCAACCAGACCGTAAGACTTTTCGAACCTAATTTTTTGCCGATGTCAACAACCTCGATATTGTGTTTCACGGCTTGCTTTCGAACGGCTGAACGGTTTGCACTTAAAGAACCGTACTTGTAGCTTTCCTTCGCATTTTTCTGATCTTGGAAGGTATTTGAATTGACGGCGTCAAAAAGCAGTTCATGACTTGCGGCCAATTCCTTGATGGCCGTATAATCGCTTGGAACATCCCACGGAATGTGCAAGGATATGGCCCCGGCCGTCTGGGTTAAACTTTGCAAAATGCCTACATCTTCGATTTTTTGTTCCAAGGTGGCTGGCTCCCCATAAAAAGAAAACCTTCCGAAGCGGGTACCCCCGGCCCCCAACGCCCAACTGGGAATGGCAACTTGAAAGGCGGCCAATTGATCAATGATCGCTTCCACTTCGCCTCCCGCATGCCTCAGGGTATGTGATAGGAAGTCGAACCGTTCAGTATGGGATTTCAAATGCGGCTTGTTTTCTTCGGCTATTCGCTCTTTGGTAATTCTCATGGGATACTGATTTCAATGTACTGTTGTATTCAGGCTTCATTTCAAAATTCCGAGGATCAATGATGATGTGTTTCCAGATGCTGACGCAATAAATCCTTGCCATAGTCATTGCCATTTGGGGTGCGTACCACCGTGTGGATATGGTTACGGCTTGGCAGGCTATGATCCACATTGGGAACCCCGACCACCCGTTGATGATCGAACTCGATCAATACCACAGGGCTATGGATGCGATAATAAAAAACGGCTTCGGCGTCGGTTTGGCCGACCCAGGCGAACCAGGTATTATCGAGATGCGCCTCGATTTCCTCCATTTTTATCTGCCGGTGGCCTTCCCGCATATTGTCGATATATTGAGCCACCAGTGCGAGAAATGCCTTTTTATGTGATTCGGACAACATGGAAACCGGGAGACCTTCATAATTTAAGATCAGGTTGTCCTTAAAAGCTTGTGCCTTGGCATCATCCTTCAATTTGGAGGTGGATAAGGTTGCCATCTTCTGTTGTTCTTTGGGCAATGATTGCATGAATGCAAGCCCTAAGTTCTGCTCGTCCTGAAAAATGGAATTCCCTTTATATTTACCGGAGGTGGTTATTATAGGTTCCCCGCCCATAAATACCGGGGACATGACGATTTGGTCGCCCAGTACGAAATAATTGATGACGAGGTGATGGCCGTCCAGTTGCCAACCCCAAGGTTCTGTTTCGGAGGGATTCCCCATAAAGGTAAAAAAATACAACTCTTCATCATAGGCATCTGACCCATTATTGAGCTCCTTTAGCGTTTGGTCGGTTTTCATGATATCCTTGCTGAGCGCCAGTCCCTTGGCACTTAAGGAGGCCTGCATCAAATTGAAGGCCGCCTTTTTCTGAGCGGGATCCATCTCTTTTAATGAAAAGCCCTGTCGCGTATAAATACCATTATCCACATTACACCAAGTACGCCATTCGTCGTCATCAATAGCGAATTTTGTACGCCCAAGTTGCTCTTCAGTCAGGGTTCCCAAAAAGTTTTCGGCGGCCTCTTGAATGGGCTTAGTGGAAACGCCGGTGGATCGAATGGGAAACAGATCCAACTCTTTTCCATTTTCTGTCCTCACCCCTTCAAACGGTTCCTGCAAAGCCTTGGCCTGCAATTCGGCAAAAAATGCAGCGGGACCTTTGGGCGCTTCCTTTTGCTCAGTGGCCGCTTCAACTTTTTTCTGATCTGCTGACTGCTTACAGGAGATGATCAAGGATATTAGTACAAATAGAATAGACTTTTTCATTCTGAATTATTTACGGAGCATCCGGTATTGGGCCCCTTTTATGTGTTGAAGATAATGAAACCGATCGAATCCGCTATCGTACAAAGGCATTGGCCATACCACCATCTACGTTGATAATATTTCCTGTGGATTTGTCCAGTACGGCCACTAGTGCAAAAACGGCATTTGCGATATCCTCCGGATAGATGATTTCGTTCAGCAGATTTCGTTTGGCATAATGTGCGGGTAGCTCCGCTACGGATATGCCATAGGCTTTGGCACGTCCTTCGGCCCAGGCCCCTTCCCAGATTTTGCTACCGACGATGACCCCATCCGGATTCACCGTATTCACACGAATCTTATCGGGCCCCAGTTCGGCTGCCAATAAGCGGGCCATGTGTTGCTGTGCGGCCTTCGCTGTACCATACCCTACGTTGTTAGGCCCGGCCACCAAGCCATTTTTACTGGCAATACTGATGATATCGCCACCCATTCCTTGCATGCGCATGATTTCCACCGCTTGTTTGGCCAGCTCGAATTGCCCTTTTACAAGCACGTTTTGTAAGATGTCCCAATCTTTTTCGGTAGTCTCTTCCAAAGGTTTTGAAATGGCAAGTCCGGCACTATGGACCACGATATCTACCCCGCCAAATTCAAGGCATGCCTTTTTATAGGCCTCTGCAATCGATTCTGATTTGGTCACATCACAGACGGCAAAGGTCGCGGTATCGGGTTTGTAGGTGCCTATAGCCTTCTTCAACCGGTCTTCGGCGATATCCGATAATACCACATTGGCCCCTTCGGCAGCCATTTTATCGGCTATGGCCTTGCCAATGCCACCACCAGCCCCGGTTACCAAGGCCACTTTGCGCGATAAGGGTTGTTCTTTGGGCATGCGTTGTAATTTGGCCTCTTCCAATAACCAATATTCGATATCAAAAGCTTCCTGCCGTGGGAGGGAGGTATATTCAGAAATGGCCTCGGCCCCCCGCATCACGTTGATGGCATTGATATAAAATTCGCTGGCGACCCGAGTGGTCTGCTTGTTCTTGGCAAAACTGAACATCCCAACGCCGGGATAGAGGATGATCACTGGATTAGGATCCCGCATGGCCGGGCTATTGGGCCTTGTACAGGTTTCATAATAGGCTGCGTATTCTTGTCGGTACTTTTGAAAAGCGGGCTTTAATTTTTCCAATATTTTAGCCGAATCCGATAGATCTTCTTTGGGATCCAATGTCAATACCAACGGTTGAATCTTGGTACGCAGGAAGTGATCGGGGCAGGAGGTACCCATCGGGGCCAGACGCTCCAAATCATTGCTATTTATATATTCCATAACCACATTGGTATCGGTGAAATGTCCGATCATGCGATTTTCCGAAGAACAGAGTCCGCGCAACAGCGGCATCAATCGCGCCGCTTTTTCGGTGCGCTCGAATGAGGGTAAGCTTTGCACTTTTTGGCCTCCAAATACCTTCCCTTTTTCCCTGATCTTCTTTTCAATGAATTCGGAAGCCATTTCAATGACCTCCAAACTGTTCAGATAACATGCGTAGGACGAATCTCCCCAGGTAAAGAGTCCGTGACCGCCCAAAACAATGCCGCGGATTCCCGGGTTGTCATGCAGGCATTTTTCGAGTTGCAGTCCCAGATCAAAACCAGGCCGCTGCCAAGGGACCCACCCCATGGTATCGCCCCAGATTTCTTTAGTCACTTTTTCACTGTCCTTGGCCGCGGCGACGGCGATCAATGCATCGGGGTGGAGGTGGTCGATGTGTTTAAAAGGCAGTAGGCCATGCAATGGGGTGTCGATCGAAGGTGCCTTGCTGGCCAGATCAAAAATACAGTGGTCAAAGAGGCCCACCATACGATCTTCATCTGCCAGACCGCCATACACATTTTTGAGATTTCTGAGTCTTTCGGTGTATAAACCCGCAATGCCCGCCTTGGTCAACGTACCGATGTCGCCCCCGGAACCTTTGATCCACATGACTTCAACCTCTTGGTCGGTCAAGGGATCTTTTTCGATGGTTTTACAACTGGTATTGCCTCCTCCGAAATTGGTAATGCGAAGATCGGCTCCTAGAATATTGGAACGATAAAGGAATAGAGCGACTTGATTGTTTTCGAAAGCAGCTGCTTTGCGGTCATCCCACAAATAGTCAACATATTTAAAAGAATTGGTCTTGATCATGATCTGGATTTGATAGTATTCATAGCTAATTTCTAGTTTAAAGCTCCTTAACTGACAAAAGTGTAACAGGGCCTAATAGTCCTGATGGGAATAAAGGAGAATCCTTTTTGTAAAAAGGCATGGTCGTGAAGGTAGTTTTCTCCTTGACATCGGGCTGAGCATCGCCTATCAGGCGGTTCACCCAGGAATTCGTTACTTTTACTTCCAGAATATTGCGGCCCTTTTGAAGCTCGTCCGTTACGTCTAAACGAAATGGTACTTTCCAAAAGATCCCAACATTTTTGTCATTTAAAGTTACTTCGGCAATATTTTTCACTTGACCGAGATCAATTTCATACGTAGTTCCAGAAACCGGTCGCGTCATTTTAAAAGGAATGGTATAGGTAGCAGTTCCTGAGAAGTATTTGACTTCCCGGTTTTCGCTATTCGACCACGATGTGAGTGTCGAAAAAATTTCGGGATGCCCATTAAAATCGACCTTCCAATCACCCGATATTTTTTGGACTACCGAGCGGGCGCCGGTGGGTGCGATAAAATTATTGGTTGCTGCGTTCTCCTTAAATATAATGAAATAGGCATCCCATGATTCAAAATGTAAGGGTATACGCGTTCTTCCATCTTTGATTTGATAGGATACCTTTACAGTCTTTCCCGTTTGTGCGTTCCATAATTCAGGTACTTTTCCTTCGATCCTGAAACTTACCGTTGCATTGGTAGCATTGACATTTCTATTGTTCAACCAATAGATATCGGTTTGGGCATCCTTTCGGTGCCTAAAAAGTATTTTATGGTCCGTATCGCTAATTATTACATCAGGTTCGGCGGCTACTTTTTGGTCGATTCCCACATTGGCCAAAGCCCAGATTTCATTGACAAGTCTTGAAAACTCAACGCTATCGTCCGAGAGACTCGGGGACGATTCAGGTTGTTCACCAATAATTGTAATGCCGGCCTTGGCCAGTTTTCCTAATTTTTTCAGTACGGGCAAGGTCATTAATTTACTGGTACCATCCAACATCAGAACCTCGTACGCATTTCCGCTTTGGGCAACCAGTTTGCCGTCTTTGGTTTCAATGGCATTGAGCAACGCAGTGGCATTTACAAAGTCAAATTCAAATCCTGCAGGTATTGGTGGCAATTTTTCCCTGCACACCCAGGTAATATTTGTGTTTTCACCATATAAATAAAGGTAATCGGCCACATTTTTACCTTGTTGCAGCAAATACGAACTTCTGCCGAGATAATCGATCCAAGGTTTGGCCAGTTCGGCCCAGGTTTCTTGACGTGTAAAATATTGACCGAACGGGCCTAATGAAAATCCGGGTTTTTTATCGTCCAGAGGTTGATGTACCGAGGTATGTATTACAAAACGGTTCAGGCCGGAAGCCAATTCAAGATCTGCCGTTCTTTTTAGTCGCTCCGGGTATTCCTGAAATGGCTTTCCCACTGAAGTCATTGATTCGGCCGCTACGAATGGTTTTCCGTAAATATTCGCCACCGACGCCGATTCGCGAATATCCGCTTCACTCCGTACTTCTTCGTCCGGTCCACGATTCAGACTACCTGGAGTCCACATGGCCGACATGGGGATATCGGCATTACGTTTTATATCCATACCGTCCGCCAGATAAACCCGCTTGTTTTCATGGGATTCGGTATAACGTTTCATGGCTCTTTTGTGAAGCTCCTCCCCGATGACATCATAGTGGTTGTCAACGATCATTTCCCCAATGGTCTTTCTAAAGTCCCAAAGAAATTTTTCGCTGGAGGCGGCACTTTCCACGATGTGCCCCGAAAGTACAGGCAGCCATTGATGTAGATCGTAACCCCTTCTATCTTCGAATTCTTGCGGCAAGTTATGGGTCCAGTTCATGTGACCTGCTTCATAACTGTCTAAAATCATAAAGCCCAACCCCTTTTCACCCATCAGGCCACTCGTGGCGTCCTTGTACATATCTAGATAGGTATTGATGTACCGTTTGACGGCCTCTTTGTCAAGTTTATCGACTTCCAGTCCCGTTGCCTCGGGGGATGCCGGATGGTTCTGCCTACCAGTTAGGGAATAGCCCAAGCGCAAGATCATCCAGTTGCCCTTGGGAACCTTCCATTGTAAAGTACCATCCTCTTCAAGTTTTGAACTTAGATCAAAGATGGCATCACTTTCGATTACATCGGCATTTTGGGGAACAAAGGTCACATTATCCTCGGTCCAAGGGGTAAAGCCGGCCTTATCTTCCAGTTGATCGATACGATCGGCCGTGTACAATACGAATTCGGCTACTTCAACACCCTTGGGTTTGGGTGCTTCGGGCGGCGCCCCAGCCATTAATGCGAATAGGTTGGTTTCCGATTCGAGGGTGGTATATACCAGTCTAAAATATTTGGCCGTTGTCGCCTTAATGGCTACTGTATTTTGGGGAACAATACTTCCGGATATAGTGGCTATTTGCCTGAAATGTATGCCATCGTCGCTTACTTTCAAGGACCGGTTTACCGGGCCGCCATCAAAACCTTCCATGGCGAAATGGTTTGCACCGGCAACGCTGAACGCCTTAATGGTCTGTGGCGTTTCGAATTCATATTGTATCCAAATTTCCTCACCCACTTCTTTCGGGGGCAAAAATTGAACATTCGTCAAATCGCCATCGGTCAGGTCGTCCAAGCTAAAACTACCTCCACTTGAACTCACTTTTGGATGCAATGTTCTGATATCGATATCATTTTCGGGCAAACGGAAGGCAATCAAGGCGGCATCTTCGTAGTAATCGGGCAAAGTACCGATAAATCCTCCTGAAATGCCGCCACTCGCTACCATCGTATTTTGGAATGCCCCAGTGATCGAAGACGGCTTCTTGATTTTTCCAGAAAATTGTTGTCCTCCGGAAATCCTGGTTTCTGTCCAAACATATTTTTTCATAGCGTCTTTCGGTACGACCCAAGGGCCCCCGGTGACACTCCAACCAGGAGAACCGGCAATGGCCATTTCCAATCCTTTTTTATTGGCAAGGTCAGTAGTAAATTTGAAGGCGTCCTTCCATTCAGGGGTCATAAAGACTAATTTCTTGGCAACTACGACGGGGGTAAAAAGGTTGGCGTCAAAATTCTGAAAGCCACCTATCCCAACGCGTTCCATCCAGTCCAAATCTTTTTGAATACCTTCCTTGCTAATGTTGCCGTTCATCCAATGCCACCATACACGGGGTTTGGCAGTATTAGGGGGATTATTGAAGCCTCGGCTCAAATTTGTCCCGGTATCGGACGTTTGGGATTGGCCGAACGTAAAACATAGCAAGATGAACGGGATACAAACAACTATTCTCAGGTCTTTCTTCATAATTATGACAACGTTTAAAATTTAATGCCAATAATGACCGGTCGATAGCAGGTATGGCCCTGTCGTGCCAATAAGATGTGGCAAAACAATAGTACAGTAGTAAATTGTGAATACTATTCTGTACTGTTCCGATGCGCTTCGAAAGGGTATTAATACTGTAGAAATGTACGATAAATCGCTTTACAGTGAGTTCCTGGGAATCACGTAGAACGGATTGTCAATTTGACGTTTCTCATGGTTTAGTACCAAATTTGCAGCCTGTTCCCCCAACTTTTTAAAGTCCGTTGAAATTACCGTGATCCCTTCCAATAAAATTTCCTTTAAAGGGGTATCGTTATAGGAGATAACCCCGACGTCTTTACCCAAAATATAGTCAGTTTTTTTTATTTTTTTTATTAAGCTTACCAAATCATCTTCCATTAAATTGATATAGGCCGTGTTTTTTTCAATTTTCAGTTGACCGATGTCTTCCATCACTTCAAAGTCGTATGCGTTCTCGCCACAGAATCTCATAAATCCCTTTTTGATTTCGACGGGCTGGTAGGTTTTTTTTCGAAAGAATAATTTTATTTGCTTGTATTTTCTTAATAAAGGGTTCAATTCGGTTAATGCGGAATAGATGTTGTATTCAAAATCCTGATAAACACTTCCAATCGCAGTACCCAATGGGGCCAGATTTTTGTCGAGGACGATTAATTTGTTCAAAGGAATCTCTTTTTTTATAAATGCTATTAGATCATCTCCTCCTTCCTCAAAATGCGGGATGATTACATAATGTGTATATTCCCTTTCCTTACCTGCTAAAATAAGTTCCTTAAAATGCCTATAGTTATTTTCATAGATAAAAAAATCAATAGTGGCAGAATCCCCCAACGTCTTGGAAAAGGCATCGTAAATAATTTTCTTGTGAGCACTTAGTTTATTGAACAACAAAAAGACCTTGGCCCTTAAAACCAAATCGACTTTTTTAATATAATAGCCTTTACCCGGAACCGATTCAATTAGTCCGATATGTTTTAGATGGTCATAGGCCCTGACGATGGTGTCGCGAGAAATATCAAATTCGATCAAAAGGTCGTTTACCGATGGTAATTTATCATTGATTTTCACATTCCCACTTTCGATCGCCGTAAGAATTGAATTGATGATCTGTTTGTATTTGGGAACTTTGGAATATTCATTGATGGCGATTAAAGAGATCATAAAACGTACAATTCAGATATTTAAGTTAATGATTCCCGGGGACACTATAAAATAGAAGCATGCCCTATTGGATTAATGTAAAATTCGATTGAAATACGCAGTTGCATAAATAAGGATCCTTAGTTTTGGAAATGTACAATTGCCTTGAATTACTTCCTATAAGAAATGTTTCGAAAAATGACTTATACGCCATTAATTTATAAGTGAAGAAAGGAAGGATTATAATAATGGCGATTTTAAGGAGATGGCGGCTCATGTTTAATCAATTTCTGAAATATGTACTTAAAACAAAAAATTATCCTGACATTGAAATCTTATCACACTTATATTGGTTGGGAATATACAGTCGATATTAATTCTAAGTAGTTAAAATAATATCAATAAATTTGAAACCATTTCATCAGCTTTGGCTAAATCAATAAGAGTCATAGTATAAATTGGCAGCTCAAAATATAAGTTCAAATTAATAAAGAAAAAATGCAAATTAAGAACAGGACGTTCCTTGTCACTGGTGGTGCCTCCGGATTGGGTTTTGCGACGGCCCGTATGGTCATCGAAGCCGGGGGCAATGCCATCCTAGCCGATGTGAACTCGGAGGTCGGCAAAAAGGCCGTGCTAGAACTTGGTAAACAGGCGCTTTTTATGCAGACCGATGTTACCGACGAAGAAAATGTGAAACAGACCATTGCCACAGGGGTATCTCATTTCGGTGGGTTACATGGCGTGGTGAATTGCGCCGGGATCGGGCCCGCCGAACGCGTCTTGGGAAAAAATGGCATCCATCGCTTGTCGTTTTTTAAGCAGGTGATAGAAATAAATCTCGTAGGCACCTTCAATGTACTCCGCTTGGCAGCCGAACATATGCAACATAACGAACCCGGGGAAAGTGGCGAACGCGGGATAATCATTAATACTGCCTCCGTAGCAGCTTTTGAAGGGCAGATAGGGCAGGCGGCCTATTCAGCTTCCAAGGGGGGTATAGTAGCTATGATGCTGCCGATTGCCCGGGAACTGGCACGGTTTGGCATCCGTGTGATGACCATTGCCCCTGGTATTTTTGAAACCCCTTTATTAATGGGGTATTCAGAAGAAGTAAAGAGCTCTTTGGCGATGCAGGTCCCATTTCCTTCCAGGTTAGGCCGGCCCCATGAGTATGCGGCATTGGCCAAACATATTATAGAGAACCAAATGCTGAATGGGGAAACCATCCGTTTGGATGGCGCCATTCGCATGGCAGGCAAATAGTGCTGAAGTTCACCAACCAACAAAAATGAGAAGGATTATCACTTTTTTGAACAGGATTTTTGATAAAATCCCGCCTGAACCAGGTTTCAGTGGAGAAGGGAGTATGGCAGCTTTATGAAAAAGGACATTCCATTATTAAAAATACCTACGATTCAAATCGATATCCAAAAGGAAGTACGGCCTGAGGGTACCATCTACCTTCATACTGCGGTAGAACTGGAAAAGCATCCTGATCGGATTACCGACCGACTCGTGTATTGGGCCAAAAAAACCCCAAAAACGGTATTCTTGGCCCAAAGGGGGCTCGATGGACAATGGCAAACGCTTAACTATGAGGAGGTTTGGGCTAAAGTCCAGAGTATCGCGCAGTATCTGCTGAATAATGACATCAGTTCTGAAAGGCCCGTCGTTATATTATCAGGCAACAGTCTGGAACATGGCCTGATGGCCTTGGCGGCGATGCACATTGGCATTCCCTACTCGCCCTTGAGTCCGGCCTATTCTTTACGTTCTACTGATTTTCGAAAAGTACGGCAATGTATTGACCTTTTGTCACCAGGGTTAATTTTCGTACAGAATGCCAAAGAATTTGAAACGGCCCTCATGTTAATCGCTCCATCGGTTCCGGTGATAGCGGTGTCGAATCCGATTGAGGGGAATATACGTTTTGAAGAATTACTGAAGGTCGATGCCACTCAAGAAGTAATGAAGGCCTATGATCAAGTAGGCCCTGATACCGTCGCCAAAATTCTTTTTACCTCAGGTTCGACAGGCGAGGCCAAAGGGGTCATAAATACACATGGCAACATTACTGCAAACTGGCAACAAATTACCCAGACTTTTCCTTTTATCGCCAACGGCACCCTTACCCTGATCGATTGGCTTCCCTGGAACCATACCTTCGGTGGGAATCATAATTTCGGCATTACACTTTATAATGGGGGCACCCTGTACGTAGATGAAGGAAATCCTACCCTAGAAGGTTTTTCGAAAACCCTTGATAATTTAAGGTCGATTGCGCCGACCATTTATTTTAATGTGCCCAGAGGATACGACTTGCTTATTCCTCATTTAAAAGCTGACAAAGAACTCAGTAAACTGTTTTTTAGTCGATTGAAAATGCTGTTTTTTGCAGGAGCAAGTTTGCCACAACATATATGGCACGATTTGGATGACTTGGCGAAAAAATCAATAGGAAAAAGACTTCTCATTGCATCAGGATATGGTATGACCGAAACCAGCCCTTCCGCACTTTTTAATACGGTGTTCGGAAGTTTATCCGCCAGTCTTGGGGTACCTGTTCCGGGGCTTAAGGTGAAATTGGTGCCGGATGGTGATAAATTTGAAGCGCGTTTCCGCGGAAAAAATGTAAGCCCAGGGTATTGGAGAAACCGGGAAGTCACAGTGGAGGCCTTCGATGAAGAAGGTTTTTTTAAATCGGGCGATGCCCTGAGACTTGTCAATAACGATAATGCGAATGCAGGTCTCGTTTTTGATGGCCGATTAACGGAAGATTTTAAATTAAGTTCTGGTACTTGGGTCAATGTGGGATTGCTGCGGGAACGTCTCATAGAAATGGGTAATGGGCTGATTAAGGATGCAGTGATAACGGGCCATAATCGCGCGTATTTGGGTGCGATCATTTTTCCGGACCTACACTATTGTGCCAAGCTTGCCGAACTGAATGACAGCACTAAGATACAAGAGGTAATCAATGCCGATATGGTATTATTGGCTTTGCAGGAAGTGTTAAACATACTGGGCAAAAACAGTACCGGCAGTTCCACGTTGATCAAGAGGGCCATTTTCTCCGATTTCCTACCCTTGATCGAAAGGGGAGAAGTAACCGATAAAGGCTCTATAAATCAGCAAGCGGTGTTATCGAACCGGGAACCATTCTGGCAAAGGTTATATGCTGAAGAGTTGTTACCTGGCATCATTGAATTCAAAAAATAACTATAGCAATAGACATTATAACACCGAGATTCTTACCCCCACCACCTTATATACCTTGCCATTGCTCTTGGTGAAAATGAACAGCTCTCCCGAACTATCGACTCCAAAACGTAGGTCTACCCTGTCATTTGGGGTAATTTCCAAAAAGTGGGTCGCTATGCCGTTTAATTCAAGGCCTAGGGAAAAGATGGGTGCCTGTTGCCCATCAATAAGTTCAGACGCTTCCGAATAGAATAGGGTGCCACGGGGAATATCGCCAAAAATATATTTGCCCTTTAATGCCGGAATTTTCGATCCGGCATACACAAAACCGCCCGAAACCGCATTGCCTTCATCGTGGTCGTATTGAATCACCGGATACGAATACCCAGAATCGTAGGGAGGTAGCGGATATACCAGTTCGGTATTCGCCTCCACATCGAATAAAAAGGTGCCTTCCCGGTTCGGCCAGCCATAATCGGCCCCTTTTTTTCCCAAATTAATTTCTTCAACACTATGCTGCCCGATATTTGAAATCAACATTTTGCCAGATCCACTTTCATCCCAGGAAATGCGATGGGGGTTTCTAAAACCCCGGCACCATATTTCCCCTACTTTCCCAGCTTCTTTGATAAAAGGGTTATCGTTCGGAATCCCATACTTGCCGTTGGCACTATTATGTCCTTTAGGATCGATGCGAAGTACGCTTCCCCAAATAGTTTTGTTTGTATTACATAAAAACGGGTAGCCACCCAATCCAGCACCCCCATCACCGATCCCCAAATATAGAAGGCCATAGTCGGGATTACCAGGTCTGGCTAAGGGGTTGAATGTGAGTTGTTGGAAACCATGGATACCGTTGACCATATCAACCCGTATGAGTTCGCGTCTAACGCCTGAGAATGTATCGGCTGCAGGGTCGACTGCCTTCCATTCGGTCAATACCCACTGCAGGGCAACGGGGATGCTGTCATTGATCGAAAAGTCGGCCCGTGCTGTTTTGGCCGGTTCGGTATGGGTAGTATAGAATAGTCCGTTATGTTCAAATTCCGGATGAAAGGCAAAGCTACCCAATCCCGTACCAAGCCCGGGTTGATCAATAAAACTGGGTTCTTCCTCCTTAATATCCAAATACACACGAACCGTATTCGCGACCATTTCATATAATTTTCCGCGTAGGTCTGCGATAAAGAGTCGCTCCCCGTTCATGGTTTTTAAGGCGGAAAGGGTATTGATGCGTGCCTTGGGACCCGAGGTTGCACTGGGTGGTACGGTGACCACCTCTTCAACTACCAAAGAAAGGCCCGATGGCTTGATTTGGTCCGGAATGGGATTCAAAAGGCCATCTTTTCGGGTATTTTTGCTTTTCTTTTCCCCTTCTGAAAATTTATGTATAAATCCCAAAAGATCTTCAAGGTCCTTCTCCTGGATCATGGGAAATGCGGGCATATAGAGATGATGCTTCTCAAAAAGTGCAACGGCACGCTCGTCCCCGTTTTGTATTACGGCCGTTGGGTTGTTGATAAAGGCGACCAACCACGACTTTTCTACTGCAGACGTAACACCGCTCAGATTCGGACCGATTTCGGCCGAGCTAAAGTTATGGCAGCTGGCACAATGCTGATTAAATAACGCCATTCCATGCTGTACCGACAATTCATCCCTCAAATAGTTATTGTTTGTTACGACGGTATTTTGTGAAGTTTCTTTTTTCCCCACACGATGGCATGCCGTTTGAAAGATGAGAAGACATAGTACGAAGGATATAAAAATGGTCTTGGCGGGTATCGACATGGATTGAAATATTGAAAGTTCCTAAAATAAAATGAGTATCCTATAGCCACTGCAATCAACTAAAATAGTGAATAATTTAAGCATATATTTTTTTAGTTTCCTCCTACTGAAATCTTTATGAAAAGCAATTTTCCGCATCCGATGGTTGTTACCGATCTATGGTGGGGCATTATTGGTCCAAAATGGTAGATTCTCGTTATCACCCGAACTAAATTTGTGACCGAACTAATAATTTCGTAATCTAGTGATATCCAATTTTTTTAAATGAACGAATATTTCAATATTTCCGGTAAGGTTGCCATAATAACGGGAGCGGCAGGCGCACTGGCAGGTACCGTGGCAATAGCACTAGCCAAAAGCGGGGTGAAATTGGCATTGTTATCCAGAAATACTGAAGCGATTGCCGGTTTACTTCAAGAAATTGATCAGCATGGCGGAATCGCGAAGGGCTATAAGGCAGATATTTTATCCGAAACCAATTTAAAAACGGTGAAAAAGACCATCATCGCCGATTTTGGGAGCATAGATATTCTTTTGAATATTGCAGGCGGGAACCTGCCCGGGGCTACCATCGCCGATGATCGTACGGTTTTTGACATGGCCCTGGACGATTTTAACAAGGTGGTGGCACTCAATTTAAATGGCACCGTCATTCCTTCCCTGGTTTTTGGCAAAGAGATGGCCAACCAGAAACACGGCGTCATCATTAATTACTCGTCGATGGCAGTTGACCGGGCAATTACGCGTGTCGCGGGCTATAGCGCCTCAAAAGCCGCCATGGAAAATTTTACCCGCTGGATGTCGGTCGAAATGGCCAAAAAATTCGGGGATGGGGTTCGGGTGAATGCGGTAGCTCCTGGTTTTTTCATCGGTAATCAAAATAAGAAACTCCTGATCAATGAGGATGGGACGTATACAAAGCGGGGACAGACTATCATTAATAATACCCCCATGGGTCGATTTGGAGAAACGGAAGAACTCAATGGGGTGATCCATTTCTTATGCAGTGATGCCGCAAAATTTATCACCGGGGTAGTGATACCTGTCGATGGTGGTTTCAGTGCCTTTAGTGGGGTATAAATAGGGGAATAAATGAAGGAAACATTCAGATGGTTTGGCAACAATGACCCGGTGTCTTTGGCGTATATACGGCAAGCCGGGGCAACGGGGGTAGTAACCGCTTTACACCATATTCCCAATGGGGAGATTTGGCCGCTTGGGGAAATCAAAAAAACCAAGGATAAAATTGAAGCTGCCGGTCTGGCATGGACCTTTATTGAAAGCATTCCAATTCATGAGAATATCAAGCTACGATCGGGCGACTACCTACAACGTATTGAAAATTACAAACAAAGTCTCCTCAATATAGCGCAGGCCGGCGTCAAAAATGTCTGTTATAATTTTATGCCGGTATTGGATTGGACGCGTACACAGCTTCATTGGAAATTGAATCATGGGGGTACGGCCTTGCGCTTCGATAAGGTCGACATGGCCATCTTTGAACGGTATCACCTGAAACGTGATAGGGCTGAGAAGGACTATACCGAAGCGATCTTGCAAGTGGCGGCGACTCGCTTTTCGAAGATGACCGTTCTGGAGCGGGATAAACTCCAGGAAAATGTTTTAAAAGGCCTTCCGGGAACCGTAGATGATCTCACCATTCCCGTATTCAAAAAGATGATCTCCCAATACCAGGGCTTGACACACCAGGACCTTAAATCAAATCTATCCTACTTTTTAAATGCGATTGTTCCTATAGCCGAGGAACACGACATAAAAATGGCTATCCATCCCGATGACCCTCCTTTTGACATTATGGGCCTCCCGCGTATTATTAAATCGGAAGGCGATCTCGAAGATTTGGTAGCGTTTATAGATAGTCCTTCAAACGGCATAACTTTCTGTACCGGTTCCTTAGGCGCCAATCCGGCAAATGATCTACCAAAAATGATTCGGAAGTTTGCCGCAAGGATCCATTTTCTACATCTGCGCAATGTGAAACGTGAAGACGATGGCAGCTTCTATGAGGATAACCACTTGGAAGGATCTTCGGATATGTATGCCATTGTCAAGGCAGTTTTGGAAATAGAAAATCAACGGAATGTAGAACTCCCAATGCGGCCTGACCACGGGCATCAATTGTTGCACGATTTGAATTCGGACGATTCCTATGCCGGTTATACCGCCATAGGGCGCTTAAAGGGCCTTGCCGAAATACGTGGATTGGCCATGGGCATATCGAAAAGCGTAAGGAAATAAGCCCTTTTGGGCCCAAAAAATTTATATATTTTTACCGCTATAACCAACCAAATATTCAACCATGAAAGGACTTGACGCACTCGACTGGGCCGTAATCATAGCCTATTTTTTGATCTTACTTGGCGTCGCCTGGTGGGTCATCAAACAAAAACAAAAAAATACCGAAGATTACTTCCTTGCCGGTCGGAATATTGGGTGGTTCATGGTCGGAGCCTCGATTTTTGCGTCGAACATTGGATCCGAACACGTGGTGGGCCTGGCAGGAAATGGGGCCGGGGATAAGATGCCCTTGCTAATTTATGAACTGCATGCCTGGATCGTTTTGATGTTGGGTTGGGTATTCCTGCCCTTTTATGCTAGAAGCGGTGTCTTTACCATGCCCGAATTTTTGGAAAAAAGATTCGATGCACGCTCGCGTTGGGTACTCTCGATCGTTTCCTTGATAGCCTATATTCTTACAAAGGTATCGGTTACCATTTATGCCGGCGGAGTCGTCGTCTCGGCCTTATTGGGCATACCCTTCTGGATAGGTGCCGTGGCAACAGTCGTCCTGACAGGCTTGTATACGGTACTCGGCGGAATGCGGGCCGTCGTATATACCGAAACGATCCAAGCCGTTATCTTGGTCTTGGGAGCGGGCATACTTACGTTTATGGGATTGGAAACCGTCGGGGGTTGGGCTGAGCTTAAAAATACGATCGGCACCGACTATTTTAATATGTGGCGGCCCAATTCGGATCCCAATTATCCTTGGCTACCCCTATTTATTACTAGTACCATTGTAGGCATCTGGTATTGGTGCACCGATCAAGTAATCGTTCAAAGGGTCCTTAGTGCAAAAAACATAAAAGAAGGGCGACGGGGATCTATTTTCGGAGCCCTGTTAAAATTGATGCCGGTGTTTCTTTTTTTGATACCGGGGGTTATCGCCTTGGGTCTGAAAATGCAAGGAAAGCTGGATTGGGATAGTCCGGATCAGGCCTTTCCAGTCTTAATGAGCAACATTTTGCCCTCCGGACTTCGCGGCCTGGTAGCGGCTGGTTTGCTAGCGGCTTTGATGAGTTCCTTGGCTTCGGTCTTTAATTCATGTTCAACACTATTTACTCTGGATATTTATAAAAAATTAAAACCCAATAAGCCCGAAGAAAAATTGGTAAAAACAGGAAGGATTGCCACTTTCTTTGTTGTCGGTCTGGGATTATTATGGATTCCGATTATAACGAAGCTCTCCGATGGCCTTTATGAATATTTACAAAATGTTCAGGCCTATATATCACCACCTATTGCCGCCGTCTTTCTTTTAGGCATATTTTACAGGCGCATCAATGCCAATGGTGCCATTGCTACCTTGGTCGGTGGCTTTCTAATCGGATTTACAAAGCTCAGCCTAGAAATTATGAAGTCAAGTTTTGAAGAGGGCAGTACCTTATACAATATCGCCCATATCAATTGGCTGGTCTTTGGGGCCTATTTCTTTGCAATGTGCGTTGCCATTGCCGTGGTCGTGAGTATGTTTTATCCGGCACCTACACAGGCACAATTGGCCGGATTGACATTTGGTACGGTGACTGCCGAACAAAAGGCGACCAACAAAGCCAGTTACAACTTCTGGGATATATTCGCCTCGGTAGCCATCATTGTGATTGTATTGTATATCATGATATCGTTTAGTACACTATCCTTATAGGATGAAATTCCGAACATGATTACCATAGGGTATTTATCCCAGGATCGATTGCCGCGGATACCTATTGAAAAAGCAGGGTTGTCATCAATTAAATATGATAAATTATAATTATATTCACCATAAATAGTAAATTTTTAACGAATCCATCACATAAATATCCTATCATGGAAAATCTAAAGAAGAACGATCCGACGAATATCGGTTCTGAGAAGTCCCGCCGATCCTTTGTCAAGAATACGGCTTTGCTTTCTGGAGCCTTGATTTTGCCGTCAATGCAGATGAACTCAATGTTCAATGTATTCAATGACAAAAAATTGAAAATAGCTTTGGTTGGTTGTGGGGGTCGGGGAACCGGTGCCGCATTGCAAGCCTTGATGGCCGATGACAATGTTGAATTGGTGGCCATGGCAGATGCTTTTGAAGACCGATTAAAGGACAGCTTGGCCAATATTCGCAAGGAAAGTGGTGATAGTAAAAAGGTGAACGTTAAGGATGAAAATCAATTCGTAGGATTTGATGCTGCCCAAAAGGCCATCGATTTGGCCGATGTAGTAATTTTAGCGACTCCTCCTGGCTTCAGACCACAACATTTTGAATATGCCGTAAACAATGGAAAACATGTTTTTATGGAAAAACCGGTGGCCACTGATGCTCCCGGCGTTCGTAGGGTATTGGCAGCGGCAAAAATAGCCAAAGAAAAGAAATTGAACGTGGTGGTGGGCCTTCAGCGACATTATCAAGATAGTTATCTAGCGGCTTTGGAACACTTAAAGCAAGACAAGATCGGAAAGATCGTTTCCGGGCAGATCTATTGGGACAGTGCCGGGGTCTGGGTACGTGAGCGACAACCTGGGCAGACCGAACTCGAATACCAAATGCGCAATTGGTATTATTTCTGCTGGTTGTGTGGCGACCATATTCTGGAGCAGCACATACATAACATTGATGTCGCCAATTGGTTCGTAGGGGAATACCCGATTTCTGCGCAAGGGATGGGTGGGAGAGCCGTTCGTGTAGGCAAGGACCATGGCGAGATTTTTGATCACCATTTTGTTGAATATACCTATCCCAGTGGGGCGGTAATTGCCAGTCAGTGTAGGCATCAGCCAGATACGATGAATCGAGTTTCCGAATTTTTCCAGGGAACCAAAGGAACGGTCTCCACCGAAGGAGACAATGCGACCTTAGTCGACTGGAATGGCAATACCCTTTTTGAACATCGGGGAAAGGACGATCCCAATCCGTATGAAGTCGAACATATTCGTTTGTTCGAGTCTATTCGCAACGGTGGCGTCATCGCAGATGCTGAAAATGGTGCCAGAAGTACAATGACCGCCATTATGGGAAGAATGGCCACCTATTCGGGAAAGGTCATCAAATGGGACGAGGCCATGAATTCGAACATCGTCTTGATCCCAGACGGACTTACCTGGGATTCCCCGGCACCGGTGCAACCCAATGCCGATGGAACTTATAAAATACCGATGCCTGGTCAGACAGTGGTCATTTAAAAAGAGTAAAATGTTGCCAAAGCATAAAGTTTTGTCCCTGCTCCTTGCAGGGACACTTATTTGGTCCTGTAAGGACCATCGGACCGGTGCTGCGAATGTTGTTGATGCTGTTAAACCCAATATCATTTATATACTTGCCGATGATCTTGGCTATGGGGAAATCGGGGCCTATGGGCAGGAAAAAATAGAGACCCCCAACATTGATGCCTTGGCCAAAAATGGTATGCTTTTCACCCAACATTATACCAGTGCCCCGGTCTGTGCCCCGGCACGTTATATGTTTTTAACGGGGAAGCATTCCGGGCATGCCTATATACGTGGGAATGATGAATGGGGGGAGCGCGGGGATGTTTGGAACTATATTGCCATGGCAGAAGATTCTACCTTGGAAGGTCAAAAACCGATGCCCGAAAATACGATTACACTAGGCCATCGGCTCCAAGAAGTCGGTTATCAAACCGCGCTGATCGGAAAATGGGGCTTGGGGGCGCCCCAAACACAATCGATACCCAACGAAATGGGCTTTAATTTCTTCTTCGGGTATAATTGCCAGCGGCAGGCCCATACCTATTACCCCTTGCATCTCTATAAAAATAAGAATCGTGTACACCTGGCCAACGATACGGTCGCCCCGAATACGAAATTGCCCAAAGGGGCCGATATTCATGATTCGGCAAATTATTTGGCCTACACCTTAAAAGACTATGCACCGGATTTGATGTTCAAGGAACTCTCTAATTTTGTAGCGATAAACAAAGACCATCCCTTCTTTTTATATTGGGCTACCCCCATACCACATGTCGCCATTCAAGCCCCTCAGAAATGGGTAGATCATTATATTGCCAAGTTTGGCGAAGAAACGCCCTATTTGGGGGACAAAGGCTATTTTCCTCATAAAAATCCACATGCAGGCTACGCCGCGATGATATCCTACTTGGATGAAAATATTGGCAAATTGGTGCAACAACTCAAAGAGGAAGGCATCTACGACCAAACCGTTATTATTTTCACCTCTGATAACGGACCCAGTTATGCAGGTGGAGCCGACCCTGAATTTTTCAATAGTGCGCGGCCTTTTGCTGGGATCTATGGCAAAGGGAAAGGTTTTGTATATGAAGGCGGGATACGGGTACCCATGATCGCTTCTTGGCCGGGACATATTAAAGCAGGAAGCCGCACCGAACATGTTTCGGCACAGTACGATATGCTGGCCACGCTTTCTGATATTGCCGGGTTTGAAATTCCTGAAGTAACTGACGGTATCAGTTTTTCGCCAACTCTTTTTTCGGAGGAGAACCAGAAAGAGCATGACTTCATGTATTGGGAATTTCCGGAATATGGGGGGCAGGTGGCTATTCGGATCGGGGATTGGAAAGTGATACGGCAAAACTTGAAAAATGAGAAGGAAATACCCTCTCTTGAAGTTTATAATCTTTTGGATGACCCTCTGGAAACTAAAAATCTTGCGGATGTCCATCCAGAAATTATAAAAAAAGCGGTCGAAATTTTCAAGCAGCAACATACCAATGCCGAAGTTGAGCGATTTCGTATTCCGTCAATCGAAAACGGACTGCTCGGTGAAGCCCGGCACTAGGCAACTCCATGCCATGACTTCGACCTACTCTTGCGTTGAAAATTTGTAGACCGTAGTCGATTTATACTCCAGACCAGGGGCAAGAATTGTGCTCGGAAAAGCATTTTGATTGGGAGAATCGGGAAAATGTTGCGTCTCCAAACAGATGGATCCCCTGAATACATACGGTTTTCCTTTTTTTCCAAGGGTGGTACCATCTAAAAAATTTCCGGTGTAGACCTGAACTCCGGGTTCACTGGTAAAGACCTCCATAACCCTGCCACTTTTAGGTTCAATTACCTTTGCGGCAAAAACGAGTCCGTCTTCATTTTTTGGTCCAGAATTCAGGATAAAATTATGATCATACCCGTTGCCTATTTTAAGTTGTGGAAAATCGGCGCCAATATCCTGACCGAGGGTTTTCGGTGTTCTAAAATCGAAGGGCGTATTCACCACCGGCATGAGTTCTCCCGTAGGAATCAAACCTTCATCTACGGCATTAAAACGATCGGCGTTTATTTGTACTATATGATCATCGATGGTCCCGTTTCCGGCGCCTTTCAGATTGAAAAAAGAATGATTGGTCAGGTTTACGGGGGTTTTCTTGTCGGTGGTGGCCAAGTAATTTATTTTCAATTCGTTGGTATCGCTCAATGTATAATCAACGGTAACATCCAGATTCCCGGGATAGCCTTCTTCCATATCGGGTGAAATTCTATGAAACCTTATGTAGTTGGGAGCAATCGAATCTACATCCCATACGACTGATTCAAATCCTTTTAAACCGCCATGCAAATGATTCTTGCCATTGTTTTTTGCCAACTCATAGGTGGTTCCATCTAAGGTAAACTGGCCATTGGCGATCCTATTGCCATACCGGCCAATGACCGAACCGAAATATTTACCACTGGGTTTTTCATACCCCTCAAGGGTAGCGGCCCCTAAAACGACATCCTCCATTTTCCCATTTTTATCCGGCACCAGTAAAGAAACCAAATGCTGTCCGTAATTGGTAAAAGTTGCTTCGATTCCGTTTTTGTTCCTCAGGACATAAAGTGAAACGGGCTTGTCATCGACCATACGTTCAAAATCAGCTTTTGCGATTCCCGAATGGGTCGTATCGGGCAGACTTTGGGCGGTGTTTTGATCGGTCTCATTTTTTGCTGATTTTTCCTTGCAGCTGAAAGCGCCTAAAAGTAGCAATACGACAAGAAGCTTAGGTAATACGGTAATTTTCATTTGTTTTTTCTTAGGTTTATGAAGATATAAAATAACTTTACAAATTAGACCGAATATAAGCAAAATGCGGATCTCCCTTTTTAAACTATGTCTCTTTTCGGTATTTGCAATTGCCTTGTCAGGGTGCAGGCAGCAAAGCCGTGTACAAAATAGGACGCCTACAATAATTGACAGATCGGACAGCGAGGTTTCAATTGGCATTCTTACGACGATGCCCGAGAATCTATCGGTACCTACTGGCATGGTGTGGATACCTGGAGGCGTATTTGAACAGGGTGCCGTTGCTCAGGACAAGCTCGCCATGGCGCATGAAAAGCCCGCCCATAGGGTAGCTGTAGATGGATTTTTTATGGCCCTTACCGAGGTGACCAATGCGCAATTCGAAAAATTCGTAAAAGAAACAGGGTACGTTACGATTGCCGAGAGGGCAATAGATTGGGAGGAGATTAAAAAACAGCTTCCAGAAGGCACTCCCAAACCTCCTGATAGTATTATGCAACCGGGAGCCTTGACTTTTAAAAAATCAGAGACCTCCGTTCCCAATTTATATGATTTTTCGCAATGGTGGCAATGGACTATTGGAGCGAATTGGCGACACCCCAAAGGACCCGGTACTTCGATAAAAGGAAAAGAGGACTACCCGGTCGTGCAAATTGCCTATGAAGATGCGATTGCCTATTGCGATTGGGCCGGCAGACGATTGCCCACCGAGGCCGAATGGGAGTGGGCTGCGCGGGGAAATAATAAAAATAACATCTATTTTTGGGGGGACGATGCGTCACTTTTGCATCAAAACGCCAATACATGGGAAGGTGAATTTCCTGTGACCAATACGTTGATGGATGGTTTCGAGTTTCTGGCCCCAGTAAAATCGTACCCCCCAAATGGATATGGGCTCTATGATATGGCTGGAAATGTGTGGGAATGGACCAGTGATTGGTATAATTCAAACTACTATAATGAACTGGCCCTCCAACCTAAGGTCCCCAAAAATCCCTTGGGCGCCGCGAGCCCCAATAACGAAAGAGATCCATTGGCTAGGGAGAAAATAATGAAAGGAGGCTCTTTTTTATGTAGCGCATCGTATTGTGCCAGTTATCGCATCTCTGCACGAATGGCCACCAGTTTGGATTCTTCGCTTGAACATTTGGGGTTTCGAACCGTTGCTGCCGTCGCAATGATTCAATCAAAAAATAATCAGAACTAATAGGGATGCAATTCTTAAAGAATTTTAGACCAGAATTGATTATCGAATCGCCAGGGAGAATAAATTTAATCGGCGAGCATACCGATTATAACCTAGGGTATGTCCTTCCGACTGCCATTGAAAAACATATTACGTTTTCATTTCAGAAAAATGGTTCCATAAGTGATTGCAACTTTTTCAGTAAAGGCTGGGATGTTGGTTTTAAAGCCGATTTGAAAGAGCTATCAAGAAGTTCCGTAACGTGGGAAAATTATGTTCTGGGGGTCCTGTTCGAAATCACAAAACGAACCAATAAGCTGAGGGGCTTTAACTGTGTTTTAGAAAGCAATCTACCCCAGGGTTCCGGGCTGAGCTCTTCGGCAGCCTTGGAATGCGGCCTAGCCTTTGGCCTCAATGAACTTTTTGCACTGGGACTTTCTAAAATGGATATCGTAAAGCTTTCCCAAACTGCGGAGCATACGTATGTAGGGACACAATGCGGTATTATGGACCAATTTGCGTCGGTAATGAGTGAAACGGGCCACGGTATTCTATTGGATTGCAGAAGTTTAAGCTATGATTTGATACCACTTGTGCTTGCCCCTTATAAAATCATATTATTGAATACGGGCGTTTCGCATGATTTGGCGACCAGTGAATACAATGTGCGGAAATTTGAATGTGAAGAAGGGGTATCGATCATAAAGCAAACCTATCCACAGATACATTCCCTTCGAGAAGTGACCCCCGAAATGTTGATAGCCAATAAGCACAAGATGCGGGAGGTGGTTTATAGAAGATGTTCCTTCATACTGCAGGAAAACAAACGGGTATTGCAAATGGCCGATGCCTTAAAAAAATATGATTTTAAAGCGGCTGGAAACCTATTATATGAAGCACATACGGGTATCAGCGAGTTATACGAGGTAAGCTGTAAGGAATCTGATTTCTTGGTAGATTTTTCAAAAGGGTATACGGCCGTTTTAGGCGCGCGTCAGACCGGTGGGGGTTTTGGGGGCTGTACTTTGCATTTGGTCCATCAGGAAGCGGTTTCTCAATTTATAACCGAGGCAACCCATGAATATCGAAAGCAATTTGGAATACAACTTACCGCTTTCGAAGTTTCTCCAAGCAAAGGAACATCGATATCGTTCGTAGGCCAATAAATAGGACTTAAAGCCCCCACCATGGATAAGGGATGTTTAACCTTGCATTAGGGCCTCTTCCAATGCGATTTTTTTATGTTTACTAAGGGGAATTTCATGACCTTCGATTTCAACAAAAGCCGAATTAAATTTCTCAACTTTATCCAAATTGACGATATACGATTTATGTATCCTCAAGAACCTATCTTCGGGCAGGAGGGCCATAAATGATTTCATAGTCGAAAGGACCAATATATTACCATATTCGGTGATCAATTTTATATAATCTCCAAAACCTTGGACCCAATTAATATGCTTCAGGAAGACTTTTACTTTTTTAAGATCACTGTTGACATAGATATAATCATTATCCACATCAATATTCTCAGATCTAACATAGTTTAGCAGCGCCCGTTTTATTGATTCGTTGAATCGTTCTTTTGTAATTGGTTTTAGCAAATAGTCGGTTACATTATGATCAAAAGCTCGCAACGCGTAGGTAGGATTGCTAGTAATCAAAATAATCTGAGGCGTGATTTCAAGTGATTCAATTAATTCAAATCCATTGACCACAGGCATCTCTACATCTAGAAAAATAAGATCCACCTCGTTTCGCTTGATACTTGCCCTGGCATTGATGCCATTTTCAAAAACATCTACCAATGCTAAATTGGGATGCTTTTCTATGAGCGCTGTCAGAGCCGCACGCTGAACCGCTGAATCATCGATTACCATGCATTTTAATAGGGGCGTAATAGTATTCATAGTTTACCGATTACCATTGAAATTAAAAAAGCAACCTGAGTCGAAGTGTATATACTCTTTGAATCTTTGTGGGGTATAGTACTAATTCATTTACAAAGATAGTAGGTATTTGCGAATCACATTTGTAAATCACTCATATATTGTTAGATAAGCAGTAATTTTCACCTCAGTGAAGGTATCCTTATTCAGAACTTGTGTAGCCCTAATCTATTTTGGTCACATAGGATGGAATGGTTTATAAAAGAGATGATGAGTGAGCGGTATCATCTCGATACATCCGGGGAATGAAACTACCCAAAAGCCTAATACCCTTTCATTACTTTCTAATAGAGCTATTTAGAAAACATATAACTTTTGATAACTTTTAATGTAAGTTTTTTTACAAAAATCCTACTTTTGTTTAGATGAATACAATGAAGAACATACATATGGCAGCGAAATTGGAACGATTGAAAACATTGATAATAGGATCAGGTCCTGCGGGTTATACCGCGGCAATATATGCAGCGCGGGCAGATTTAAAACCGGTCGTGTATACCGGACTGGAGCCGGGTGGCCAATTGACTACAACCACCGAGGTTGATAATTTTCCCGGTTACCCAGATGGTATAGATGGTCCGGCGATGATGGTTCAGCTTCAAAAACAGGCGGAACGCTTTGGTACCGAAGTACGATTTGGTGTGGTAACTGCGGTTGAATTGAGCAATGAAGTTGGCGGAATCCATAAAGTAACCATTGATGATACAACGGCAATTGAAGCCGAGACCATAATTATATCTACCGGTGCCACAGCGAAATATCTGAACATACCAAGTGAGCAACGCCTGAGAGGTGGAGGTGTATCGGCCTGTGCGGTATGTGATGGCTTTTTTTATAAAGGTCAGGATGTGGCTATCGTGGGGGCTGGGGATACCGCAGCGGAAGAAGCCTCCTACTTGGCGAATATATGTAAGAAGGTAACCATGTTAGTGCGTAAAGATCATATGCGGGCTTCCAAAGCCATGCAGAATCGGGTCAGCAGTCTTTCAAATATTGAAATTCGATATAATTCCGAAATTGACGAAGTTTTGGGTGATCAAGTCGTTGAAGGCTTACGAATTGTTAACAATAAGACTGGTGAAAAAGAGGATATTAAAATAACCGGACTTTTTATTGCCATCGGACATACCCCCAATACCGATATTTTTAAGGGACAGTTGGATATGGACGAGGTGGGGTATATACTTACGAAAGGAAAATCTACAAAGACCAATAAGCCAGGCGTTTTCGCTTGTGGGGATGCACAAGATAAAGAATACCGCCAGGCCGTCACCGCAGCGGGAACCGGCTGTATGGCCGCCTTGGATGCGGAGCGGTATTTGGCGACCATAGAAACTCCGGAAGTAGTAGCATAATACTTCTTGAGATACGTTAAAAAAAGCCACGGAAGTGGCGTTTTTTATTTGAATGACCTAGTCGATTCGTTTGTAATTCTCCGAAAAAGTGCGTTGTCCTTCGGCATCTACCGAAATTTGGCTGTACCAATCATCCCCCAACTTTAATTCAAAGTTGTAAACGCTCAGCGTATCTGATATTCTTCTCATGGATGTCGACATATATTCGAGTGTTTCGGCCAGCGTACTGTCGGTGGCTTTATAGGAGCCATAACCAAACCATTCAATGGAGTCTGTGGGTACGTAACGCGTCCACATTACTTTGCCGTTGTAGTACATTTTTATTTGTCGATAGCCGTTGGCCGTTGGGGTTGTATCTGAAACATTGACACCATCCCGATAATTGTAGAAGCTTACGAGTTCCCAAGTACCCTCAATTGATTTCTGAAAGGCTCTTGATCTTGGCTCAGGGTAATCGGTGGCAGAAACCAGCATGAGCATCAAGAAAACAAGTGCAAGTAACTTTTTCATGGTCTTTTACTTTAGAGTTAATGATTATTTATCCATCAAAAGTTACAAAAAAATAATGTTGTAATACTAATTCAAAAATAATTAATGATTGCCCTCCCGATTCGCGTCTCTTAAACCGTGATCTGAATTGGAATAATATTCATTTATGCAGGCGGCAAGTCGCAAAATATCATGCTCGGCATGATTCGAGCTAATTACGATTCGTTGCATCATACCGCTATGGTCGGTCGGGTAATTGAAATTGGTAATTATGATTTCCTGATTTTCTAAATAATCGGCTAGGCCCGTGTTCATAAAGGAAAATCCCGGATGGCCATCGATAGTAATAAATTCTTTTTTATATCGTAAATGCGACCAGAAAAATGAAATATTTTGTATTAATTGTATCCTTTTTTTGTTTATTAGTGTTTTGCTGTCCATCAAGGTTGCCAAGAAAGCTGGACTCGGCGGACTGGCCCCTCCAAAGAACTCGCTTCTTTTAAGTTCCTCAATTCTTGTCTGATTGCCAAAGATGGCACCGGCCTGAATACCAAGTCCTTTCCCCAGGGAACAACAAACCAAAAGTTCTTTGGGCTTCATTTTTTTTATCAGGCCGTATACACCTCTCCCATTTTCCCCAAGAATCCCAATGCCATGCGAATCGTCAATGACAAGGACGATTTTATCCAAAGGCAATGATCGAAGTCCGCTGAAATCAGGATAATTACCTCCTGAGAAGTCAACTGAATCCATTAAAAGAATCGGTATTCCCCCTTTTTTTATTTCCAGATGTTGTCTTATGGCGATATTAAGCGCCGTAAAGGTTGCATATGATTTTTGTTTGGTGGAAAATAAGGCAGTGTGGGTATGGGGTGCATAAAATAGTTTATACGTGGGGGAGCAAAAATATTGAACCAACAATTGTGCCGCCAAGTATCCCGAAGACATGGTCGTACAGGCGCTGCTTCCGACCAACTTTGCCAAATAGTGTTCGACTTCCTCAAAGATTGAAAACCGCACATTCGAATTCCTTGAAGCGCCATAACTGCTGCCATACTTCCTTATATTATTGATCAAAAAAGCCTGAAATTCATTATCGGTCTGTAGTCCTAAATAAGCTGTTCCACCGAAATACAGGTATTTTCGGTTAGTATCAAGGATTTCACGATCCGGGAAACGGTCTATATAATGGATCATGTTCGTAAGGTAATTCCGCTTCCTCCCAACGAGGGAAAAATCAATTCGCCGTTTTTCAAGATTTGTACCCCGTCAGCAATATCCCGCTTGATTAAGAGGGGCCCATCCATATCTACATAATCGAGTTGTGGCAGTAGTTGGGCAATGGCGGAAATACCTACGGTGCTCTCGGTCATACACCCTACCATAACCTTCAGGCCTAGTCCACGGGCCTTTTTGATCATTCGCAAGGCCGGGGTCAGACCGCCACATTTGGTAAGTTTAATATTTATGCCACTAAAATGAAGGCCACATTTTTCCACATCATTTTCAACGATACAACTCTCATCGGCAATTATGGGCAGAACACTTTTGTGTATAACTTTTTCCATGCCTTCCCAATCATCGGCCTTCAAAGGTTGTTCCAAAAACTCAACCCCTAGATTCTTGAGCAAGGGCGCGTTTAAAACCGTTTCCTTGGCAGTCCATGCACAATTGGCGTCGATTCTAAACACCGAATCGGTATGTTTGCGCAGTTCCTTTACGATGCCAATGTCATCCTTGGTACCTAATTTAATTTTGTAAATAGGCCAGGGTACTTCCTTCATTTTTTTTACCATTTTGCCAAGGGTATCGATGCCGATAGTATAATTGGTGATAGGATATTTATCGATTGTAGTTCCCCAAATTTCATAGAGGGGTTTGCCTAAAAGTTTTCCATATAAATCGTGGGCCGCAAGGTCGATGGCACAGATTGCAAAATTGCTTAACTTTTGATCAACCAAAAACTGATGTAATACCGCAGGGGTGGTAAAATCAAAGGCCTCTATACTATCGCGCACCTGTTCGATTTCCGCAATCATACTGTCCAATGTGATTTTATAGTAAGGGTTTGATGTAGCTTCCCCATAGCCCGTATGACCATTTAAGGAGAGGGCGGCAATCAAGGTGTCTTGTGTATCGTGGGATTCACGAGAGATACTAAACGTATGTTTTAAAGGAAGGGTATATTTTTTAAGGCGTAACTGCATTCGTAAAATTCTTTTTACTAAGATAGGGAAAGACCGGCTTGGTTTCCAAAATCAAAGAACTCAAAAATCAAAGCCCTGGCAGTGGAGCCAGGGCTTTACGCGTCGGGTGGTTTTGAGGTATGGCTTTATGAATCGTATGGGCCTTAATACTTATTGACACTCCCTGAAACCGACTTATTTTTTTGTATCGTAGCGTCACCGGAATAAGAAATATTACCACCACTGCTGGCATCTGCCGTTAAAGATTTCGAAACGTGAATGCCAATATTCGCGCCGCTACTGGCTTCGGCATTACATTCTGTGGTAAATAGTTTTTTGGCATTGACATTGGCCCCACTGCTTCCATCGATAAAGGCTTTTTGGGCACTCCCAGATAGATCTAGGTTGGCACCGCTACTGGCATCGATATCTATATCTTCGGCGGAAACATTCAGCTGTACCAAAGCCCCGCTACTGGCGTCGATTTCAAGGTAATCTGCCTTAATTTCGTTTTCGGTCCTTAAGTTGGCTCCACTTGAGCTACTTAATGCCGTAATTTGGGGTAAGGAAACGCGTACTTTTTTAGTGGCCCTGCCAATATTTTCAATCGCATGAATGCGAAGTTTGCCATTTTTGATATCGGTGCCGATGAGATCGATGATGTTTTCATCGCCTTCGACCGTAATTTCAAAATCGTTCGCTTGGGTTACCGTTACCTCTAGGCCCTCCGAGGCGGATATTTCGGTAAAGTCATCGGTAATTTCCCGATTTTCCTCTACTACTATGCCATTTCCTTTTATTCCGGTTCCAAAGTCCCCAAAATTGATATCAAACCCGCAGGATGATAAAATGAGTGCCAGTAAAAATGCGATGGTAATTCTTGCTAGTGTTGTCATGATAGTTGTTTTATGTGCAGAACCCGATCTTTGTAAAATCGAAGCCCAGCGATTGATTAATGATCCGTAAGATGGTATAATATGCTTCCCCGTAAAATTGTTCTATATAGCTTTTGTTTAATAAATTTAGATTCTCAATTGTTGGATTGATACGATGGATCGTAAATTGTGTCGTTCGCGGGTCTAATGGTCCACACGAAGTCCGTCTTCATCGATATCTATATTAACATTGTCGCTACTATTCTTGTCCTTGGATTTTATCTTGACGCCTTTCTCATCGATTTTTAATTTAAAGGTGTCGCCATTGTCCTTGATGTCGATATCGACGCCGTCTTTATTGATGATTACGCGGTTGTTCCCGGTATCATCCTCCTGGTCCTCTATCGTATCTGGGCAATTTTGGCATTCGAGTTCGCCCGAATCGCCCATTTTCCATAAATAATCGCCCAATTCGCAACCGTCCATGTCCCGATCGTTATTTGACCGAAGGGTCCAACAGCGCCCATTCGATTTGTCATAATCAATTACCATTCCGACCGGAACATATAAATTTACCCGAACTTCTTGGTTTTTGATTTTGTTTTCCCTTGCGGTGGTCAAAAAGTCATCCAGGACAAGGGTATTTCCTTCTACTTCATAGGAATAGTTGATTTTTTGGGCTGTCTCACGGGCATTCTGAAATGAACCGCCATCGGCATTCCTCCTAATTTCTATCCGTATGATCGAATCTTTTGATTTTTTAAGATTGATACGCACATCCCGCGAAACAAGATATTCCCCCCCATCCTTGTCATGATCCAGAATGATGCCATTTATCCCAATATGGTTCCCATCTTCATCGGTGTCGGAAGACTTCATAACGATGTTCAACGTATCGGTCGGTCGTTCGAAAACCAATTCGTTTTCTATTGTCGTGCTTCCGGAGTACGCATGGGCAGCAGCTTCCCTGAATCCGAGAACGATCAGGCATATCAAACAGATCAACCAAAGACCAAGTAGGGTGAATTTGGCAATATTGCCAATTGATTTAAGATTATTTACCAAAATTTTCAGCCCTAAATACAGAAGAAAGAAAAACGGAATCCCAATGGCAAAGAAACTCAACAAAGAAATCAGCCAAACGGGGGTATTCGTCGAATTGACGATGTTGTAAAAGTCGATGCCCGGTATATGGATCATGTCTAGGATACCCACCGTGAAAAGTCCGATAAACAAACCAATTACAGCAGATGCTCCGATGATGATTAAGAGGATGCCGATAAATTTACCGATTATCTTAAAAAAGAAGAGGATGATATCGCCGAGCGTATCGAAAAAAGTCTTTCCACTGCTCTTGACTTTTTGTCCAACGCCTTCATAATCAACGTTTTTTATACGATCCGCCACCTCTTCAAAACCTTCTTTTACTTTTCGTTCGATGTTGCTAATATTTACGGCTTCGCCGCGCATATCGAGTTTTTGGGAGGTGGTCCTGGCCTCGGGAATGAGTATCCATAAAAGACCATACAAGAGTATAAAGCCTCCTCCGGAACCAATGGTCAGAAATATCCATAACAACCGGACCCAAATGGCGTCGATACCAAAATAATAGCCTAGGCCTGAGGATACTCCGGCCACATATTTTGTCTCGGTATCACGGTATAATTTTTTAGACCTTACCTGTTCCTTGGAAGTTTGGCGTGTTTTTGGTTCATCTTCAAAAATATCCTCATCCACCATGTAGTCTTCGGGCTGTCCCATAATGGTGATCACCTCATCAACTTCCTTTTCGGTGATGACCTGGCGTTCGTTCTCTAGTTTCTCATAAAAAAGCTCGGCAATGCGTGCCTCGATATCAGCTTGAATCTCATCGCTCCCGGGCGTATTGGCAAAGGAACGTTTTATTGATTCGAGATAGCGGCGCATTTTATTGTACGCCTGTTCATCAATATGAAAAAGTGTATTTGCGAGATTTATATTTATTGTCTTGTTCATTGTTAACTGTTTTTTACCTCAAATTTATTTCGCGGTCTGTTAGTTTCTAGGCTATTTGTTTTTTGTTACCAAATTCGCGGCATTTCTTAATTCATCCCATGTACTATCCAATTCTTTTAGGAATAGTTTGCCTGTTTCGGTCAAAGTATAATATTTTCTTGGTGGCCCTGAGGTCTATTCTTCCCATCGATAGTTGA
>JALHST010000263.1 GCA_022865355.1 Maribacter sp.
GAAAGACCCATGCCATCCTCCTAGACAGCGTTAGAGGAGAACATAAACAACCCGGAACTTTTAGAAAGAGCCAGAATTGGATCGGGGGAACAAGTCCGACAGATGCTGTTTTTGTGCCCCCTCACTTTCAATTTGTGGAAGATTTGATGGGAGATTTGGAGAATTTTATCCATAACAATGAAGGGAATGTCCCGGCTTTGATACGCATAGCGATAGCGCATTATCAATTTGAAACTATACATCCATTTTTGGACGGGAATGGTAGAATCGGACGATTATTGATACCCCTGTTTTTGGTTGATCAAAAGATTCTGACCAAACCATTATTATATCTTTCGGCCTATTTTGAAAAGAATAAAGGTTTGTACTACGATAATTTGACTTTTGTAAGGACAAAAAATGACATGGTTCAATGGCTAAAATATTTTCTTGTCGGCATCGCGGATACAGCTCAAAAAGCTGCTGAAACCCTATCCAATATTCTTCTTCTTAAAAGTGATTTGGAAAATAGGTTACATCAAATTTTCGGCCGAAAAACACAAAGTGCGAGTGTGTTATTGCAATCGCTTTTTAAACAGCCTATTGTGCATGTTAGGGAAGTTGAAAAGATTACAGGTTTAAGTTATAAAGCAGCCAATGAGCTCGTTAGTGATTTTATGAAAGCCGATATTTTGATTGAAATGACAGGTCAAAGTAGGAACCGATTATTTGTTTTTAATAAATATTTGGAATTGTTCTAAAAGTAGATATGTGCTTTTATTTTGGCAGGAAGCACAAACTCCGCCCATTGCCCTCCTCCCGATAGCTATCGGGATCGGTCAAAGCGCATCGTTTGCAAGGTCTTGAACCCCATCCATTTTAAGAAAAATAAAAATGAATGGAGTTCGCTTTGAACTTTCGTAAGCATTTTATCTTTTAATCTTCGGATTATAAAAAAACGGACGAGTTTAAATCTGTGAAGCAAATTCCCTGTGAAAACCGTCAATTTCCACATGGAATCCCGTAACTTTATATCTAAGCATAAGGGTGTGATTGTACATTTAAATCACTATAAAACAATAATTTAATCTAGTAAAATCACACTTTTTTCTTATCTAGTATTCACGTTTTATTATGTTTGATAAAGTTTATATAAGGTGCCAATGCTTGTATCTTGACTTGTTCATTGCCGGCTCAAAATTTAATCAGGTTGAACATTTCAGATAAAACGTACCAAAACTCTATAAATAAAATGTGTTTAAGTTACCAACCTTATAAAATAATTTTAGATGAATAATTATAAGTCGACCTTTAAAAAAAATCAGAACCTTTGAAAAAATCGTTTAAAACCACAGCTGTTATAGGTTTCATTTCAAAGGGCTTTATTTATCTGGTGATTGGAGTGCTTACCCTTTTGGCAGCCTTAAATATGGGTGGTGAAAGCTCGGGCACCAATCAAGCCCTGAAGTTTCTAAAAAAACAACCTTTTGGCCAAGTGCTGCTGTTGGTTTTGGGCACAGGTTTGCTGTGTTATTCATTTTGGATGTTTGTACGATGTTTCAAAGACCCCGAAAATATTGGCAATGATAAAAAGGGCAAAATGATGCGTTTCGGGATTTTTATTACTGGGCTGGTCTATACCTTTTTAGCATTCCTCTGCTTTTACCACTTGTTTACTTATTCTCCGGAAGGAAGTTCGGTTTCTCGTTATATCAATCTATTGGGACCATCCCTAATATCGATTCTTTTCATTGGTATTGGCGTCATTTTGGTGATTCAAGCCATTATCCTAGTAGTAGGCGTCATTAAAGGCGGTCTGTTGGATCAATTTAACCTTGAAGGTCGCAAGGGATCATATATTATTCGACTTGTGGGCAAATTCGGCTTTTTTTCGCGGGCTTTTATTGTGGGTATCATCGCCTATTTCTTTTTACGGGCCGGATTGTATTCTGGAAGCCATGAAATAAAGGGCATTCAAGATGCTTTTTCGTTCTTAGACCAATCGGACTTCGGCACGGTTTTGATGGTTTTCACTTCGGTGGGGTTTATTTCGTATGGCTTGTTTTTTATCTTTCTTTCCAGATATAGAACTTTCGAAGACTAATAAAGGCTGTTGAAGACCGGACTTATTGGAACTGATTATCATATCAAGCACAAAAGGTAATTGGTTTACATTTTGGGCGAACTTTTGTGAGGGAAACTAAGGGGGAATAGCAAGAGGGTAACACGCTTACGCGGTGTTACGTTTTTTATATAATTGGCATTCAGTATTTTATAAAGACATAACGGTAGGTGTGGAAAGCAAATTTGCGGCAAATGGCCTGGGAACCCTTGTAAAATCGCAAAAATTTGCGGCAATTGCTATTCTTGAAAAGTCTGTGGAATTTTTGCTGATTTGAGTCAAATAGCTCCGGAAACCCCATAAACTGGAACGAATTTGCGTCAAAAATAATTTTTAGCACAAATTGTGAATAGACTTTTGCTATAGTGTTTAAGTAAAGATAAAATTTTTTGTTTTGGAAACTGACTATTAATATAATCGAGCTACAAAAATAATAATAAGGGTAGTTCAGCCAATTGCCATAAGTAATGCGCCCTATTTCGATTTTACTTCACGCTTATCTACCGGAACGCTATAAAATCGAAACAGTCCCGATAGTTATCGGGACGGCGCAAGTAAGTTATGGTGGATTTGGGACTTGAAATAACTTGTCTTTGGAGCATTATTCCATTTCTAAAATGCCACTTACTGTTTTGCAGTTTTCCAAACTGAAAATTATTGAACGGAAAGAACCTGGCTTCGAATCAGCTTGGTGATTTCGAAATGTTTTAAGAGTACCAAAAGGGCATCAATAAGAAAAATCAGCAAAAAGCTGTACTTTGTGAACAGTATTTCAATGAAGGCATGCTTTCGGTATCCGAGATTTGCGAACAGTTCGAGATTTCTAGGGTTACCTATTATGAGTATTTAAGATATAGGAGGCTTGATGGAAAACTAAGGCCTTACAAACAGAACAATTAGCTAAAATGAACCAAAAATTGAAAGTTAAAATAAGTAAAGGAAGGTAACACAATTCCAATCATCATTAGTGCTTTAATAGGATTACTTACTGGGGCGATTGGCAGTTTAGTTGCTCCTTGGATACATTGGGGTATAGAAAAAAGAAAATTCAAGAGAAAAGCAAGAATTAAGCTCATCAAAGAGTTGAGGAGCTTAATTCTAAATAATAGTGTACAAAACCATGATTTTTTGAAATCTTACATGTATATTAAAATTAGGCCCTTTTTATCCTCAAAGTTAATAGACGATCTGGAAAGTCATGAATTATATTTTGAGGTAAGCAGTCGTAATTTGTTTTCTAAATATAATGCGCGGATTCTCCATGAACTATATCGAATAGAAAGAAAATGGGGATTAGATTTAGGAAAGGGTCAAAATAGAGATAAGTCCCTATTTGATCCAGCCAAAGGGGGCATAGATGTAACATTTACTGCCGGAGTTGGCAAGGAAAAGAATGATAAAGTCTAAATAAACGATCTCAACTCTAATTCATAGTATTAATAAATTAGCATTATGAAATTAAACTTATTGTCTTGTGATGCTCAAAGGCCAGATAGAAGAGGAATAGCCAAATGTATTTCAGAGATTTCATCTAACATTGATCAATCATTGTCGAATGAACTTACCGAGATACTCTTAGAAGGAGACGCTGTAGATATTGAGCTAGAAGACAGAAACTCTGGTTCTGCTTTGAGAGCTTTACGAAAACTTAGTATTGATTATGAAATTATAGAATGAACCAAACCTCCTATTAAAAATCTAGTCCAATACATAAAATTTCAAATAAACGATGAATAGAATATCTAATTATAAGACTAGCTACAAGTACTTTGAACAACTTATTAAGAAAAATGGCCCAACTTCTCCCTCAAAACCGCCATATCCTCCTCCACCTTCTGATCAATAATATTAACATGAAGTTTGGGGCTTAATTCTTTATGATAATATAATCATGGGAAATCACTACATGACATGCGTTCGACTCCCGCAGGCGAAACCGACGGAGGAGGTTCATGAATTCTTTCATAAAAAAATAAAAATCAATGAATAAACGAGAAAAGCCACCCGAAGGTGGCTTTTGGAGTGGAGCCGGAGGGGTTACCTTGCGGTGCTCCCAATTGGCTCGCATGGTTGCAAATAAAAATGCCCATCGCTATCGCGATGGGCATCTTAAGGCATTCAAAAATGCTCAAACAAGCTTGGCATTTTTGAATGCCTTAAGTTGCTGCGTATTTTTGAGTGTCGTGGAGCCGGAGGGAGTCGAACCCTCGTCCAAACAAGCAATTACAATGCTTTCTTCATGTTGAGTTTCCAATTGATTTTCGATGCGCACCTGACTGGAAACGGCCTAATACACACTTAGCTTCTTACGTTTTGGTGCCTTTGCCGAAGCAACAAAGGCCTTATGTTGACATTTCTGGTGCTCCTAAATGAACCGCCGCCAACAAGGGCTGTTCAGGAACATCTCGCTTTCCGACCTAGTCGGAACGAGGCTAAATCCTACTGTGATTCGGATTAAGCGGCAAGAGCGTAATTATTTTCGCCAATTAAAAGTGTGGAAAATGAGATTAACGAGCTGTATCCCAGCGCTCGACATGCTTACATTGCCATTGGTCTCGCTGTCAAAACCAGTCGGCCCCTTCAATGAGATAGGTAAGCTTTGCTTACCGTAATCGAATTGAATCCCGCCAACGGCGGGATATTCTCTCATATTTTTTTTCAAAGAACGTTTCCCAAAAAAGGGGATTGCGAAGATACCAAAAAGTTTGTCCAAAGCGGTATTTCCGCGTAATTTAGCGCAAAATTTATACCAAACCAGCATATGAAGTTCGGAATCATTAGGGAACGCAAAAACCCCCCGGATAGGCGGGTAGTACTGTCTCCGACAGCCTGTCAAAAAGTCCTTCAAAAACACCCAAACGCCGAAATGATCGTTGAACCCTCACCAATCCGTGTTTATACCGATAGGGAATATAAAGAGGCAGGCATTGAAGTGGCCCCCAAAATGGAGGAATGCGATATTCTCCTTGGCATCAAGGAAGTGCCGATCGAGGCGTTGATTCCCAACAAAAAATATTTCTTCTTTTCGCATACCATGAAAAAGCAACCTTATAACCAAAAGTTGCTGCAGGCCCTATTAAAAAAGCACATTGAGTTCTATGATCATGAGGCCATTACCAATGCCAAGGAACAACGCTTGGTCGCCTTCGGAAGGTATGCCGGTATTGTGGGGGCCTATAATGGGATACGGGCATACGGACTCAAATTCAACTTGTTTCAATCGCCCAAGGCCGAGGCACTGGCAGACCAACAGGCTTTGATCCAAGCCCTTAAAAAAACAAAACTTCCTGCCATTAAAATCCTATTGACCGGGAAAGGCCGGGTAGGCAATGGCGCTAAGGAAATGTTGGATGGGATGGGGCTGAAGCGCGTAAATGTAGCCGAGTATCTTGAAGACGATTTTGACGAAGCGGTCTACTGCCAGATCGATGCTTCCGAATACAACAAACGCAAAGATGGCGTTCGCGGTAATAAGGTCGATTTTTTTGCACACCCGCAAGAATACAGATCCAACTTCTTCCGGTTTGCCAAGGTGACCGATCTATTTATAGCCGGTCA
>JALHST010000264.1 GCA_022865355.1 Maribacter sp.
AATTGCGGCCTCTATACTGAAAAGCCGTGGGATTCATAACGTAATCGATGTAACGGGCGGTTTTGACGCCCTCAAGGAAGCCGGCGTGGCAGTAACGGAATATGTTTGCCCTTCAACGCTCTAGAATGATATATGTCATATTTTGAGGCATTTTCAAACAATATCTTTGGGGATGAAATTTACAAAAGGCCTAAAACTTATCATGGTCTGTATGGTTTGTATAGGCATGATTACGGGTATTGTTCTTTTGGTTGAATACCTTAAAAATTAAATTATAAATGATGAAAAAAAACATTGGAAGTACTGATAGGATGGTACGCATAGCCTTGGCAATCCTTATAGGATTTCTATATTATTTTGATGTGATCCAAGGAACATTGGCATATGTACTAATTGCCATTGCGGCTATTTTTATATTTACGAGCTTAATAAACTTTTGCCCATTATATGCCATTTTCGGGCTTAGTACCTCTAAGGCCAAAAATTAAAATCGGAGAGGTTTATCATGTTTTGTCCTCGCCTTTGGGTTACCATTGATTACTATTAAACAAGAAAGCATCCTATTGATATTACCTTTGGTCAACTGGAGCGATGGAATCGTAATGATTGCCGTTTTCGCTGCGGTATGTGTGACTTTAATCACTACGCTTGTGATTTTTATGAATAGTGGAAAGAAAGACCAGTAGCGTGATACAGCGCTCGATACGCTGAAATCTCATTATACAACACCAGGCTTTAGATAGTTTTCGCCTACCATAATTAAAAAATCGCTTCTTTTTTTGGCAGTTCTAAAAATGTTAAAAAAATCATAACTACAATCGCTTGCTTTCACTTTTTATTACCTACTTTTAAAAGGAATTACTGCACGAAGTATGATTAAGGATTTTATAGAAAGAGTAGGAGTGATGAACTGCATATTACTCTTGGTAGTTTTCTCGATCATCGTAGTCTCAGAATATCTTTTTCTAAGTGGAAAAAGGTTGGATGCGATTTTCGTGGCTTTCTGGGCCCCGACGATTCTCGGTTTGATGAATTATTTGAAATACAAAAAGTAGTGGACTTCATCTTGATTTACTCCATATTCGTAACCATTATTTTCATGGTATGGTTGCTTTTTGTAATTCGGATGTATCGCAAATTGAAGGATTAATAGGTCAAATAATCGATCTTATCGGGCGTCAATATACGATCAGGATATTTATTGGCATATGAGCGAATAATGCCCCGCGCCTCTACGCTATTTTTAGTGGAGACCATGTATCCCATTAAATCGTCAGTGGAGCCTATTTCTTGATCGATCGGGATAAATCCATATCCTAGGTACACATCATTCCGGACCAGTATAAATGCTTGCTCCTCCAAATGTCGTCCCTTTTCCTTGATGATGAAATCTTCTTTTCTGGTCTGCATGTCGTCGATGGCTATTAGCACTTTTTCATTGTACATTAGCGGAGATTCGGCACCACGACAAACACCTTGGCAAATTGGTATGCGATAATGGGAGCATGCGACAACATTTTCCTGTAAATGACAATATTTGGCGCAAAGCTGATACGTCTTGCAGATTTCTTCCAAATACAAACGACAATCGGTCGTATTGTGAAAAGTGATCAACGGATGAGGTACTGATTTTAACTTATTGAACGCCAAATGCAAAATGCCGTTTCTGTCCTCGTAGCTAAAAATACCGTACTGCTGTAAGGTTGCTTTTTGGGCACGGTTGTAAAGCGGATAGTGCTTTTTTATGGCATTCGACTCCATTAAAAGCGCCAAAAGCTCACTTCCTGATAATTCAAAGTCAATATCGGCAGTAGCTTGGCAGAGCTGAATCTCCTTCGTCGATTTATCATAAAAGTGGCCAAGCACCCGTTTTTTGATGTTAATGGCCTTCCCAACATAGATAATTTTCCCTAGATTATTTTTAAAGTAATAGACCCCTGGCCGATTTGGCAAGGCATCAAATACTTTTTTGGGCAACGACGGGGGCAATGTCGCTTCTTGGGAACGGGAATTTAAAAATGTTTTGACCACCGTTTTCGCCCCTTCTTGACCCAACAATTTTTTGAATAATAAAACGGTAGCGTGGGCATCACCCCTTGCACGGTGGCGGTCTACAAGAGGGATTTTCAAAGCGGAACACAGTTTTCCCAAACTATAGGAATTGTAGCCTGGAAATAATTTACGGGAAAGACGAACGGTACACAGCTTTTTTCGTGTAAAGTCAAGGCCGATCCCCTTAAATTCATGTTTGATGACATTGTAGTCGAAATTCACGCTATGGGCAACAAAGATAGTATCCTGTGTGATTTCTTTAATTTGATCGGCCACTTCATGAAGACGAGGGGAATTCCGCACCATGGCATTATCGATTCCAGTTAAGCGCGTTATAAAAAAAGGGATTTCACATTCTGGGTTGACCAAGGTGGTAAATTCGTCTACGATATCTTGACCATCAAATCTAAAAATGGATATTTCAGTAATCTTATTTCCTTTTATCCCATTTCCGGTGGTCTCTATGTCGACTATGGTATACAATTAAAGCGTTGTTTTGGTCTAATATTTTATAAAGTTAGGGGAAAATTTCAAATGCTAATAATTTCAAGAGAGCCTTTAAAAAAGAATGGCCGCTTATATAATTAAGCGGCCATTTTGAAAACTAAAACTAACTCAAATAATTCGTGTTTGGAAAACAGGGGGAATCATTGTTAAATTTACGTTCAAAGATTTTCATTTCCTAAACATCATTACGCAAATAATGATACTTTTTTAACAAAATCATGTGTATAACCTTGAATTTCAACTATTTTTATTATCTACCCGTATAATAGTCGACCCATTTTTTATGGTCTAAGCAATCGTCATCCGATAGGTAAACTATCCAATGAATCACAAGAATGCCTTTTTTACAATTTGAGGTACCCATACCTTAACGCAATACAAGCGTTGCCACGGCACCTTTGGGCATTTGGAGGGAAACTGCCTTTTGGTCGAAACCTATCACGACATTTTTATCACGTGTATCCTTGTTTTGAAGAACGACGACCAAGCTTCCGGTAGGCGTTCTATAGGCTACATTCGGTATATTAGGCACCTCTGTCGATCCGATACGTACCGAGCCCGAAGGCACGAACTTCGAAGCTTGTGCTATGATGTAATAGGCCGGATTTCGAACGATATGGTCCCCGATGATCGTTAAGGCGCCTAAACATCCTACACATCCTCCCCGATCGGTATGCGGTTCCTCGTTTTCATCGGCCGCCAAATTCCATTCCAGCACGGTTTTCGCCCAGTTTTTCGGGGCTCCGATTACGAGATTTTCAATATGCCACGTGAAATCGGTTGCAAAATTCCCAGGCGCCCCGATCCATTGCTCCGTAAAATAAATATTTTTTTCAGGGAAGGCCGTATGTACTTGAGTAAGTGCGTCGATGGTGCCGCCATAGAGATGAAAGGCCGTGCCATCGATATAGCGCGCGGCATCCGGGTCGTTTAAAATAGCTAAGGGATAATCTGGCCGGTCGGCATTATGGTCATAGATGATGATTTTGGTTTTTATTGCATTTGAAATAAAAGCAGGACCCAGATGATGCTCAATAAAATCAGCCTGCTGCTCGGCTAACATTAAAAGACTGGGATTGTTCCCCGGATGTAAGGGCTCATTCTGCACGGTCATGGCAT
>JALHST010000265.1 GCA_022865355.1 Maribacter sp.
ATTTCCTGGGGTATATCGTCATTCATTTTTCGGGCCGCTAGGGTACCCGGTCTTTCGGAATAGGCAAACATAAAGCCATAATCGTATTTCACATATTGCATCAATGAAAGGGTGTCCCTGTGATCTGCTTCGGTCTCGGAAGGGAAGCCAGTGATCATATCTTGTGATATGGCACAATCCGGGATTATTTTTCGAATGTTTTCGATTAATTCAAAATATTCCTCACGGGTGTGCAGGCGGTTCATCGCTTTCAGAATACGATTGCTCCCGCTTTGAACAGGGAGATGTAGATAATTGCAAATATTCTCATATTGGGCCATCGTATGTATAACCTTCAATGTCATGTCCTGCGGATTCGACGTTGAAAAACGTATGCGCATTTTTGGTTGGGCCAAAGCCACCATCTCCAAAAGATCTGAAAAATCGACCGCGGTAGCCTTCTGCATCTCAGATGCCAGCCCAAAATCTTTTTTCAGCCCCCCTCCGTACCATAAATAACTATCGACATTCTGCCCAAGCAGGGTTATTTCCTTAAACCCCTTATGCCATAAATCGTTCACTTCCGAGACAATTGAATGGGGATCACGACTTCGTTCCCGGCCCCTCGTAAAAGGAACCACGCAAAAAGTACACATGTTATCGCAACCGCGAGTTATTGACACGAAAGCCGTAACCCCATTGGAGTTCAATCTGACCGGGGCAATGTCCCCATACGTTTCATCTTTTGAGAGAATGACGTTCACAGCATTGCGCCCTTCATCGATTTCCCGTACAAGGTTCGGAAGGTCTTTGTAGGCATCGGGCCCGACGACCATATCTACGATTTGTTCCTCTTCTAATAATTGACTTTTAAGACGTTCGGCCATGCAGCCTAAAACCCCGACTTTCAGATGGGGCCGCTCTTTTTTTAGGGCATTGAATTTTTCTAAGCGCTTGCGTACGGTGACTTCTGCTTTTTCGCGTATCGAGCAGGTATTGACCAGTATCAGGTCTGCCTCCGCTAAGCTATCGGTAGTATTAAAACCTTGCCCCACTAAAATCGAAGCAACGATTTCGCTGTCCGAGAAATTCATTTGACACCCATAACTTTCTATATAAAGATTACGGGTATTCTCCTTATTTTCTTCCCTTGTTAATGCCGTGCCCTGTAACGATTCGTCAATAATTTTCTCCATATGGCTTGACTTGCCTATAAATTAGGTCTGCAAAGATAACATTATAATCAAAATCGTGACAATATGACAGTATATTTTAGTACTATTTTAGCGATTCAAGCTTTATCATTACCTTACGATAAAAATAACGGAAAGGAATTACACGGTCCTTTCTGAAAAAATCATAATGAGTGCCTCCTTGGAGTTCGGAAGCATCTTTAATAGATCCATCGACTTGTTCAAAAAAGTTTGGTTACAAGGTTTCATAACCTTGTTACTCACTTTCGTATCAATGCTGCCTTTTTATGCCTTGTTTTGTGTCCCCTTTTTGTTGGCGGGAATAACCGATCCCGGAATGATCCCGGCATCCGATGATCTACCACCCGCCGTTTTCATTCCCTTGGTTATTTTTTCCCCTTTTCTTTTGATAGCGTCGATGGTAATCAGTATTGCCTTTAACGCTGCCTTTCTAAGAATATGTAAACAAAAGGACTATAACGAGGCGATCGGTGAAGCGTATTTCTTTTATTTTAAAAAGAGTTATTTAGGCAAGATGGCACTGCTTTCAGTGATGATGTTCGGCTTAAGCCTTTTGGGCATGTTGGCATGCGGGGTCGGCCTTATCTATATGGTGGTGCCCTTGGCACTTATACCGGCATTTTTGGCTTTTAACGAAGAATTGAGCGCCAGTGATATTGTTAAGGCAAGCTTTGCGCTTGGCAATAAGAACTGGTTGGTGATTTTCGGACTGGTTTTTCTTGTAGGCATCTTGGCCGAATTGGGGATTTTGCTGTGCATTGTCGGCGTGCTCTTCACGGCGATGCTGGCCAAAATTCCGATATATTATATATATAAGGACAGTATCGGATTTTCTGCGCAGCCTTAAATGTTTTTGAACGAGTTTTTACGATTTCAACGCAACTATTCGATTTCAATTTCATCTAATCAGTACAACCCGTAAAAAACTTATTATGAATCTGAAAAATGTTTTCTTGGCGATTTTGATGATTCCTTCGCTGGGATTTTTATCCTGCGAAAAAGTCGATGATAGCAAGTACGCTGATTACTTGGTGGCCAGACCCCTTAAAATGTCTCTGTCCGAATTTAAGAACGGCGTAGCAATTATCGCCCCGGTTCCAGTCCAAGTGTCCGGTAAGATTTATGCATATAACAACTACATCTTCATAAACGATAAGAGTATGGGGATACATGTGGTAGACAATTCAAATCCTGCTTCCCCTAAAAAAATCGCATTTATTAAGATACCAGGCAATGTCGACATTTCGGTCAAGGGTGATTATCTCTATGCCGATAGTCTTACCGATTTGGTGGTATTGGACATTTCCGATATGGCTAATATTCACGAGGTCAACCGATTGGAAAATGTGCTCAATGGCTATGTCATTTGGCCTTTCGATGCAGACATAATAGAATCGGATAACATTGATTATCAAACTGAAATGATTGTAGGCTGGGAAACGGTGACCGAGCAAAGGTTGATATCTGATTATGAAAATTATAAAGGAATAGGTGGCCCGGAAATATTTATGATGGAGGCCGCCGCAAATGACGTTTCGGTAGGTCAGGGCGGTTCTTTGGCGCGATTTAAGATCGTTAACGATTTTTTATATGCCGTCGATAGTCATACCCTTAATGTCTTCAACATTCAAGATCTGGAAAACCCGAAGGATTTGGATGATGTATATGCGGGTTTTGATATTGAGACCATTTTTAATCGCGGACAATATCTTTTTTTGGGCAGTATGCGGGGTATGTACATCTACGATATTTCATCGCCGGTTACTCCAGTCTTCGTCTCTGAATTTCAGCATGGCACGGCATGCGACCCTGTAGTCGTCGATGGGGATTACGCCTATGTGACCCTACGTGGCGGCAATGCATGCGGTGCAACGGAAAGCGGCTTGTTCATTGTCGACATTTCCAATATCGAAGATCCCGTCCTAAAGACGCAATACCCAATGGACGGGCCTTATGGACTTGGGGTGAAGGACGAAAAACTATTTGTATGCGATGGAGCATCCGGATTAAAAGTATACGACAAGTCGGATGTCATGAATCTAATCGAACTAAATCATTTCAAAGACATTCAAACTTTTGATGTGATTCCGTTGGAAAATACGTTGCTAATGGTCGGTGACGAAGTACTTTATCAATACGAATATTTAAATGATACAATACGTCTCTTAAGCACTTTGGAACTTGATTAGATACGTACTTTAAAAGTATTCTACGCCCCTAATTCACGGGGCGTTTTTTTATGCCTATATATAAGGTATAGCATCAAATTAAAAAATTCAACTACTTTTGTCCCATTAAAAAACCATGAATGGCCAAAAATTTAGTTATTGTAGAGTCACCTGCAAAGGCAAAGACAATTGAAAAGTTTTTAGGGAAAGATTACAAGGTAGAGTCCAGTTATGGGCATATTGCCGACCTACCGTCCAAAGAACTCGGTGTAGATGTAGAGAATAATTTTTTGCCCAAATATATTGTAGACAAAGACAAGGCGGCACTAGTAAAAAAATTGAAAGACCTGGCCAAGAAAGCCGATACAATATGGTTGGCGAGTGATGAGGACCGGGAAGGGGAGGCCATTTCCTGGCATTTGGCAGAAACATTGCAGCTAGACAAAAAAAAGACCAAACGCATTGTTTTTAATTCGATAACGAAGGCGGCGATTCAAAAGGCCATTGAAAATCCAAGGGAGATCGACTATAATCTGGTCAACGCACAACAAGCACGAAGGGTATTGGACCGATTGGTAGGATACGAACTGTCGCCTGTACTTTGGAAAAAAATAAAACCCGGACTATCGGCGGGCAGGGTGCAATCGGTGGCTGTGCGCCTAATTGTTGAGCGCGAGCGGGAAATCGAGGCCTTTACCCCTGAAGCCACCTTTAAAATAACTGCAGAGTTTGTCACAAAAGAGGGGGGCGTTTTTACGGCAAGATTAAATACGTCGTTTAACACCAAGGAACTGGCCCAAGCTTTCCTCAAGCGGAATATCGGGGCGAATTTTTCAGTCTCCGAATTGGATAAAAAACCTGCAAAGAAATCCCCCTCGGCACCTTTTACGACTTCGACCCTCCAGCAAGAGGCCTCTCGGAAATTATATTTTTCGGTCGGACGCACCATGCAGGTCGCCCAGCGTCTGTATGAAGCGGGATTGATTACCTATATGAGGACCGATAGTGTCAACCTATCGGGGGAGGCTATAAGCGCGGCCAAGGATGCCATAACCAACAACTACGGGAAAGTCTATAGTAAGGTTCGAAATTTTACCGGAAAATCGAAAGGGGCCCAGGAAGCCCACGAGGCCATCCGCCCGACCGACATCACCAATCAATCCCCTTCTTTGGAACGGGACCAATCAAAATTATACGACCTGATATGGAAACGGACCATAGCCTCCCAAATGAGCGATGCCGAATTGGAGCGGACCAATGTTAAGATCAAGGCGAACACCCATGGCGACGAATTTGCGGCCAATGGTGAAGTAATCAAATTCGATGGTTTCCTAAAGGTGTATATGGAAGGATTGGATGATGAGGACCTATCCGAAGAGCAAGATGGCATGTTGCCTGCCATGCAGGTCGGTGAAGACCTAACGAATAATTATATATTGGCAACTGAAAGATTCAGCCGGCCACCGTATCGTTTCTCGGAGGCATCTTTAGTAAAAAAATTGGAAGAGTTGGGAATTGGCAGGCCTTCGACCTATGCCCCGACAATATCCACAATTTTAAATCGGGGGTATGTTGAAAAAGGAACGGTTGAAGGAACCGCCCGAAAGTATGTCCAATTAGTCCTAAAGGCAGATCAAGTAAAAGAAAAGAATCTTTCGGAGAACGTGGGATCCGATAAGGGGAAA
>JALHST010000266.1 GCA_022865355.1 Maribacter sp.
AAATTGCGCCAAATGCAATGCCAATACTGGCAACCACCAAGATTGTCTTGAAGGAAACGGCTTTTGAACCAATTGCTGAATTTAAAAAATTTACGGCATCGTTACTTACGCCAACAACCAAATCTGTTATTGCTAGGATTGCCAAGGCGGCAATCATAAAAACATAAATATTTTCGCCCATTAAGTTTAAATATGCACAAAAATGCCATAATAATTTATTAACTAAGTTAAAATAAGGTTATGAAAGTAGGCGTACGCCAACCAAATGATAGATTCCATAGATTTTTTATTGTAAACAAGGTGATAGGTGTCATAATTGTATCAGTTGTTGATCAATGCCCCTTAAAACGGTCGAAAACTAATGCATGGGTGAAAAAAGTAGCACGGGTAATTTGAAATAAAGAGGCGTGAAAATAGTTTTTGAATAAAACAGAACGGGTAAGAACTTACAAACCGAATTCAAGAAGATTTTAATGTAAATTTAATGTTAAGAAATAGTTTTTATAGTGTAAATAAATTATATTTGCTTGGAATTAATTTAGAATTATTATGAGAATTATACTAGTACTATTGTCCTTTGTATTTACTTCAGCCGTTGGATTTTCACAGAAGCAGGAACAACTGAAATTAAATGAGGAAACCAATTTAATTGAAGCAACGTATTATTACGATAATGGGGCAATAAGCCAAAAGGGAACTTTTGATTTGGCCGGTAAACTTCAAGGACAGTGGGTAAGCTTCGATGAGAATGGTAAAAAAACGGCCATCGGAAAATATAACAAGGGTATGAGGACTGGAAAATGGTCATTTTGGGCTGATGGGATAATAAAGGAAGTAGAGTTTGATAAAAATTCGATAGCTAGTATTACCAAGAGCGTCGACACTTCAAATAGGGTTGTTATCAAGGAGTGATGATTCCGGAAACCGCCTCAATAAAAAAATATCCGCACATGTGCGGATATTTTTTTTGATATAATATATATTACAGGTAATTTGAGGTCTTGTCTTTCCTATGGTATTAATTTGTTATTTATCACCATTGTCGATACTTGCTGTTGGGCTCCCACTTACTTTTTTATCGGAAAAGCTAATTGCATCAAGCGCTATCGTTTTTGCCCTTAGGGTCTCTTGTATCGTCGTAGTGCCATTCTCGGCAACTTCAATGGGGACTTCGAGGGTTTCATAACCCAAAAAGCTAATGGACAAGGTATAGGTGCCGGGCACCACATCGGCCAATTCAAAATTGCCCCTAAAATTTGTGCGGGTCTGCCATGGGGTATTCTTGATAGTAATATCTGCGAATAGCAGGGGTTCGTTATTGACTTCCCAATCGGTGATGGTCCCCTTGATAGTGCCAAAATCCTGGGAATAAAGACCAGCGCTTAAAAGAAGTAGGGATATAAAAATTATTTTTTTCATCAAATAGCTATTTTGCTGGTGCAAAGGAAAGTAAGAAAGGTTAAGTTAAAGTTATGTACAGATTAAAAATTGGTCATTTATTAATTGGCGATGGCCCAAGGTATTTCCCTGGGCCCTAACTTCTGAATGCCAAAATAAGTATCTTGCGTTTTATACAGAATTTTATGAACTGGGAGCAATTATTGTCTCTAAAACGCCATGGAGATTCGCACAAAAGACTTCGCAAGGAACAGGATGAGACACGCCTCGGGTTTGAGGTCGATTATGACCGGGTCATATTTTCGACGGCTTTTCGTAGTCTGCAAGACAAGACCCAGGTAATTCCCCTTTCCAAGACCGACTTTGTGCATACCCGCTTAACGCACAGTTTGGAGGTTTCTGTTGTAGGACGAAGTCTGGGGAGGATCGCCGGCAAAAAAATCTTGGAAAAACATCCTCATCTCGGCGAGGTACATGGGTTTCAATTCAATGATTTTGGGGCTATCGTTGCCGCCGCGGCCTTGGCTCACGACATTGGCAACCCACCCTTTGGCCATAGTGGTGAAAAGGCCATAGGGGAGTATTTCAAAACAGGAAATGGCAGACAATACCAGTCGCTACTAAGTGAAAAGGAGTATCAGGACATCATCGATTTTGAAGGGAACGCGAATGGCTTTAAGCTCTTGAATGAATCCCGGAAGGGGGTCGATGGGGGGCTACGGCTGAGTTATGCAACCCTCGGCGCCTTTATGAAATACCCAAAGGAATCACTACCGAAACGGTCGACCAACCATATCGCGGATAAAAAATTCGGTTTTTTTCAAACCGAGCGCGAATTTTTTAAGGAAGTTGCCGCGGAACTAGGATTGTTGCCCACGCGAATTGGGGAAGACATTTCGTTCTGTAGACATCCCTTGACGTATTTGGTGGAAGCTGCCGATGACATTTGTTATACCATCATCGATTTCGAGGATGGTATCAATTTAGGATTGATCTCTGAGGAATATGCATTGGAGTATCTCATCAACTTGGTCAAGGGGAATATCAACACCAAAAAAT
>JALHST010000267.1 GCA_022865355.1 Maribacter sp.
ACTATAGATTATTTTAATGAAGTGTATTCCTGAGAGTAAGGAGGTTCGATAGACTCTTCCTCCGGTCGCAATTGATAAATTTCCTGTAATGCCAAACAAATATTCCTATATGTAAAAATAAATCCTTCCTCCTCTATTTTTTTACTGCTAACCCGCTGGCTAGCGAATAAAACATACGACATCTCGCCAAGCAGCGCTTTCATCATGAATTTAGGAATATTTGGTAAGATCAAAGGCCGGTCCAATACTTTTGCAATTTCCCTGACCAACTTTGAGTTTGTAACAGGATTGGGTCCCACACCATTGTAAATTCCCTGAAGTTCATTCTCGACGACAAAAATAAAAATGTGGGCCAAATCGGAGATGTGAATCCATGATTGCCATTGCTCCCCGCTGCCGAATGCCGCCCCTAGACCATATTTTATAGGTTTGGACATTTCGGGCAAAGCACCTCCATTTGAGGACATAACAAGCCCAATTCTAATCTTCGCCACAGAAAACCCAAACTCGGTAAAGAGGTCGACTTCTTTCTCCCATGCTTCGACTACCTCCCCTAAAAAACTGTCATCTACCTTAATTTCATCCTCATCGTATAAAGAGGTCAAAGAATTCGGATAGATTCCAATGGCCGAAGCTGAAACGAACGATTTTATTTCACCTGTGCCAACTTTTTTTAAAGCGCCATACAAGGTTCGCAAGGAATCCAATCTACTGGACAAAATTTGTTTTTTGTAACTTTTTGTCCATCTTTTGGAAATGTCGGCACCTGCCAAATTAATAATAGCCGACACTCCTTGAAAACATTCCAAATCGATTTTTGCGGTAGCCGGATTCCAGTAAAATCCCTTTAGATTTTCCTTTTGAATCAGTTTATACTTGCGTGTGGTCAAGAAATTCACTTCTAGGTTCCGTTGATGGCATACGGCGACAATCTCACTTCCAATCAAGCCGGTGGCACCCGTAATCAATACTTTCATCTGCCAAAGGTAGGTGATCTAGTCAACGGGTGCACGGCATTTAATTCCGATTTAACACAGTGACTTAAACTAATGTTAATTAAAGATATTGCAGAGATGATTTTTGGTAAAGTGATAACCGTTATATTTTAATTGCGCGAAGCATTTCACGTTTACCGGGAGGACCTGGCAAGCGTTCGACCCTAAATCCCACGGTCTGCATGGCACGTCGAACACTGCCTTTGGCTGCATAGGTAACCAAGACACCATTCACCCGCAAGGCGGTATACATTCGGGCAAACATCTCTTCAGTCCATAACTCGGGCTGTACGCGGGCACCAAAAGCATCAAAATAGACCAGATCATGCGATTCTACATACCGAAGGTCTTGAAATTCAATCAACTGTTTCTTCAGTTTGAATCGTTCGGTAATCGCGATGTCAAGATTCCAGGGCGAACTGTGCATTCTTTCAAAATCGGTGGATACTTCTTCTGCCCGGAGTATAGAAATATAGTTGAGTTGTGCAAGTTCTTCAAGGGTTACGGGATATCGTTCAATTGCCAGGTACTCAATATCAAGTTTGTATTTCGGTGCTTCGAGTAAAGTAATCAAGGCATTCAGCCCTGTTCCGAATCCAATTTCCAAGATGGCTAGGTGTCTATTTTCAAAAAGAGCAAGTCCGTTTTTAATAAAAACATGGTACGCCTCCTGAATAGCACCATGTTTAGAATGGTATTGTTCGTCCCAATCCTTTAAATGAATGGTCTTTGAGCCATCTGCGGTGGTTATTATCTCGCGTCGCAACCTATTCTTTTAAGAGTACGCCGTCGGCCTCAAAACTATAAGTGCGCTTTGGCCGGATTATTTGAGCGATTTCATTCGAAGTACGGCCTTCATCCATTGCAAAATGCTTTTGATCTTCAATGCTCATATCCTCAACAAAGGCCAATCCGTTCACGACCACCTCTTTTCCGGCAATATTCTTAGGTACAAAAAAAGCATAATTCTTAAATCGGACCATCACTTCCTTCCCATGGGCCAATTGCAATTTCATCCAACAGCCCTTTGCTTGGCAAACATCGATTACACGGGCATTAAACTTGGTCTGAATCGTATCGGCAATCGTCATTTCGTCAAACTTTTGGGTCATTGCCCCACTCGAAATACTTCCCATGGCATCGATTTTTTCCCCGTACGATTGAAAGGCAATTGTTGATTCTTTCGTATTTACGTCGTCTTTTAGTGTTTCTTGGGCCCTACCATTTGCAAGTACTAGCAAAAACACAACCAAAATGTTAAAAATTTTCATAACTCTTAAAAATTAAAATAATACTGCAAAACTGCCTAATTTTGGCCGAAAAAAGAAGAAATCATTGGTATAATTGGTTAATTTTAACCTTTAAACGAAAGCATATATGAGCAATACGCTGCAAAAAATTAGTGTTGAAAGGACCAAAATGTCAAAAATTAATCAAATCGATTTTGATAATTTATCGTTTGGGAATGTCTTTACCGACCATATGCTAGTCTGTGATTATAAGAATGGCGTATGGGAGGCGCCTAAAATTGTGCCCTATCAATCACTGTCCTTAGATCCGTCGGCAAAAATATTTCACTACGGCCAATCAATCTTTGAAGGCATGAAGGCCTATAAGGATGAAAAGGATGCTATTTGGCTTTTCCGACCTATTGAAAACCATCGACGTCTCAATATATCAGCCAGGCGTATGGCCATGCCCGAATTACCTGAGGAATATTTTATGGACGGACTCACCGCCCTATTGCAAGTAGATGCCGCTTGGGTTCCTAAAAAGGCGGGCAGTTCATTATATATTAGGCCCTTTATGTTCGCTACGGGCAAGGGTTTTCATGCTTCACCGGCCGATGAATACAAATTTATTATTGCCTGTGCTCCTTCTGGAGCGTATTTTTCGGGAAAGGTAAAAGTCTTGATCGAAGAAAAATATTCGCGTTCGGCCAATGGCGGGGTGGGTTTCGCCAAAACCGGCGGAAATTATGCCGGACAGTTTTATCCTACCAAACTGGCTATTGAAAAAGGATACAACCAAGTTATTTGGACCGATGACCATGCGCACGAATATATCGAGGAGGCCGGGGCCATGAATATTTTCATTCGTATCGGCGATGTCTTGATCACGGGGCCGACCAGTGACCGGATTTTGGATGGTATTACCCGAAAAAGTATTCTTGAGATAGCCAACAGGGAAGGTATCGCAACAGAAGTTCGCAAAATTTCGGTAAAAGAAGTTTTACAAGCTGCAAAAAAAGGTACCCTCAAAGAAATGTTCGGGGCAGGCACCGCGGCCGTCGTTTCGCCAATTTCTTCCTTTGGATATCAAGGTACCGATTATGACTTGCCTGAACTTGCCGATAGCTATGCCGATTTGCTTAAGAAAAAGGTTACCGATATTCAATACAACCGTTCAGAAGATCCTTTTGGATGGCGATTGAAAGTTTCATAAAAAAATGATAGGTATTTAATTTGGGGATACGTTGTCAACAACCAATAGATAGTTTCCAAGCACATTTTATTTATTCAGTATGGCTTGAATATCGGGTTTAAAATAATTGGGTCCTTTTAATACTTTGCCATCCTCGCGATAGATGGGTTTGCCATCGGCTCCCAATTTACTCATATTGCTGCGTTGTATTTCCTCAAAAACTTCCTCGATTTTATGCTGCATCCCGTGCTCAAGAATGGTTCCACACAAAATATAGAGCATATCGCCCAGGGCATCGGCCACCTCGACTAGATCATTGTTGTTGGAGGCCTCCAAATACTCTTTGTTCTCCTCGTCCATCAAATTAAAACGCAACCTATTCTTTTCCTTGCCCAGATCTGCCTTCATACAATCGGATACCCCTAGGCCAAAAGAAATATGGAATTGTTCGACAGCAACTATCTTGCTTTTCATACTATGTTATTTTACCTTAGTTTTGCGTAAAAATAAGCAATATGTTCAGCTCAGGACAAATCATTTTTGCCATAATTTTTGCCCTAGTTTTTGTAATAATCGTCACGTGGACTTATCGAAAGGATAAAAAATTGCACGACAAAAACTATAAAGGCTTTCAATGGGTCGGCATTTTCTTCATTATATTCCTAGCTATCCTTTTCTGCATTAAATATTTGTTAAAAAAGTAAGGCAAAAATTACGGTTGCCATAAAACTTTACCATTTAACAACAATTTCTTAATTTTTCACGTATAATAAAACAAATAGCGTAATTTCGCGTTACTTTATTAAAGGGGGCAAATTAATGATGACTTTTATAAGCATACTATTTATTCTGATAGGCGTCAACGCCATTATGATGATTTTTAGTCTGAACGTTTTCGGCCAAAGGGAAAGGCAGTCTTCAAACTCCTTCCTCGAAGACCATTCTTCCAATATTTATCCAATAGATTTAGTAGCTTCCAAGTACAAAAAAGCGGTATAGTTTTATACCTTTAGGGTATGAAGCACTTCGCATTGGTTTTTTTGGGTGGGGGCATTGGCAGTATGTTGCGTTATGGCATCTCCAAAACTTTAAATTCCTACTTACATCATTTCTTCCTTGGGACCTTCATGGTAAATATCATAGGTTGTCTTCTCATCGGCCTTAACATTGGTTTTTCCCTAAAAGGCAACTATATAACAGAGAATCAAACCTTATTATTGGCTACTGGTTTTTGTGGTGGTTTTACCACTTTTTCCGCCTTCACTTTTGAAGAATACACCCTACTAAAAGACGGGGAATTTTTAAATTTCTCGATCTACGCCCTCGCGAGCGTTGTAACCGGTCTACTAGCCGTTTTCTTAGGGCTTTGGCTTGCAAAATTGCAATAAAAGCCGCATACTACTAGAAATAAGTGGGAAACCCATTTCTTTGTTATCGTGTTCTTGCATCGTTTTTCTTCTTTACAATGCCCTAAAATATCATACTCGGCAAAAAATAGTGTTAAAATCCCTTCTTTTTTACTGTAAATAATCAAAATTAGATATTTATTTAGATCATACCCTAAATTTTTTAGGGTATATATTATAGATATAATAAAAATCACACTGATACCCCTAAATTTTATTGGGTCTAATTTTCTTTAGCATATTTTTGCCGCGACAACAATTAAAAAGATCATGAAATGAACGGGGACCAATTCCTTCAAAATAAAAACGGTCAAAGTTCATTTTAAGATTTATGACTAACAAAAACCAAATTAAAGATGAAGCAAATTGAAGCGATTATCAGAAAGTCAAAATTTGACGAGGTCAAAAAGGCCTTGCACGCCATTGAGGTGAATTTTTTCAGCTACTGGGATGTAACCGGGGTTGGAAACGAAAAGCAAGGACATGTTTATAGGGGTATCTCCTATAGTACCACAGACATTCAGAGAAGGTATCTTTCAATCGTTGTATCCGATGAATTCTTGGAAAGAACGGTAAATGCAATTTTAGATACGGCCTATACAGGCAATGTAGGAGACGGAAAAATATTTGTTTCCGAAGTAATCGAGGCGTATCGAATTCGCACGAGGGAAAATGGCCATGCCGGCATCAACTAATTAAGAACCAACTAACAAATTCAATATATTATGGACGCAGGATTATTTACAACAAACAATGTTTGGATGATGATTTGTACCGCACTGGTATTTTTCATGCATTTGGGTTTTTCATTTTTAGAAATCGGACTTACCAGACAGAAAAACACGATTAATATTTTATTTAAAAACGTATTTATTATATGTGCCGGGTTACTGGTATATTACATATGTGGCTTTAACCTTATGTATCCCGGCGAATTCAACGGCTTTTTGGGTTTCGCGGGATTTGGGCTTGAAGCTCCTTTAAACGCGGAGGGTACCTTAGATCTGGCTTATAACGAAGGCTATACCTATTGGACAGACTTTTTATTTCAAGGTATGTTCGCCGCTACAGCCGCTACTATAGTTTCAGGAGCCGTCGCCGAGCGCGTTAAAATCCTTCCTTTTATGATTTTCACCGTGATCTACGTGGCCCTAGTGTATCCGATTGCCGGATCATGGCAATGGGGCGGAGGATTTCTTTCCACATTGGGCGGTGACGAAGGAGGCTTTCATGATTTCGCGGGTTCTACCTTGGTACATTCCGTTGGTGGTTGGGCCGCCCTGATTGCGGTTTATCTTTTAGGACCTAGAATCGGAAAATTCGGCGAGGACGGTAAACCCAATGCGATCCCGGGCCATAACATTCCGTTGGCTGTAGGCGGGGTGCTCATTCTATGGTTGGGATGGTTCGGATTCAACGGAGGTTCGGTACTCTCCGCAGACCCCGCGGCCACATCCATTGTCTTGGTTACTACCTGTCTGGCAGCGGCAGCCGGTGGTGTTAGTGCCATGATCTTTTCAACCATACTCTATAAGAATTTAGATCTTACTATGTTCCTGAACGGTATTTTAGGCGGGTTAGTCGGTATTACCGCTGGGGCCGATTTAATGTCCCCATTTGAGTCGATAATCGTCGGTGTCATAGCCGGGATAATCATCGTGTTGGGTGTCGCCTTGGTCGACAAGATAAAGCTAGACGATCCAGTGGGTGCCATCGCGGTGCATCTTATCTGCGGCATTTGGGGTACCCTCGCCGTCGGACTATTGGGATCGCTGGCAGGAGCAGATCAGTTGTTGTACCAACTGACCGGAATCGGAACGATTGGTGCTTTTTGTTGCATCTCGGCCTTTATTATCCTATTTACAATGAAGAAAACCTTCGGTATTCGTGTTTCAAAAGAAGAAGAGATTGAAGGTCTTGACATTCACGAACATGGTATGGATGCTTATCCAGATTTTATCAATGACTAAATAAAAAAACGGGGCGTTTTACAGAACGCTCCGTTTAAAATAACCTTTTCAAAAAATTTAAATCAGCGCTTAAACCATCCCTTCGGGATATCTAAAATCTAAACTTATGAAAACGATTTCAAATACAAATTACGTAAAAAAAATATTTTTTCTGACCCTTACACTCATCTCAAGCGGAATTTTTGCCCAAGAAGTCGAAATTGTCGAGGAGGTTAAACCAAAATTTACTTTTGGTGGTAGTGTGGATGCCTATTACAAGACCAATTTAAGTGCTACCGACCGGGCCATATTCGGAGGTGGAAATAGCTTTCTGGCCCCAGGTACCTCGTTTGCCAATGAAACCGGATTTGCCTTGGGCATGGCCAATCTAATTGCCAGCTATGAAGGTGAAAAAGTCGGTGCCGTGGCCGATGTTGTTTTTGGCCCAAGGGGCGATGCCGCTACCGGCGGTTACAATTTAAACCAGTTGTATGCCTATTGGAAGGTTTCGGAAGGGACCAAATTGACTATGGGTCGGTTTAATACCTATTTGGGATATGAAGTTATTTCGCCTGTCGCTAATTTCAATTATAGCACCTCCTATCTTTTTTCCTATGGCCCTTTTTCACATGTAGGGGTTAAAGCCGATTTTGCGGTATCCGATGATTTTAGCCTTATGTTGGCCGTGATGAACGTAACCGATGAAAACAGCAACCTGACCGGCGAATATTCGCTCGGTGCCCAATTGGGGTATTCGGGGCAATTCTTGAATCTCTATTATGATGGAAAGGCCAAGCTGGGTTTTGAAATAGATTACACGGGTGGCTTTGACATAACCGATACGTTCTTTTTAGGCCTGAACGCGGCGTACCAGGATAATGATGGGATCGGCTTCTATGGAGCTGCCGTATATCCGCAATTGGCGACTTCCGATAGTTTTAAAATTGGTTTGCGGGGCGAATACTTCTCAGAAATGGGAGATTACGGAGCCATTGGGACCGGCGTCGATGATTCAAGTGTTTTTGCTGTAACCCTAACGGGAAGTTACAGTATTGAAAACTTCATGATAAAGCCTGAATTGCGATTGGATAGTGCATCGGATGATGCTTTCTTTGACAATGACCTGGCCGCATCAAAAAGTCTATCTTCCTTTTTGATCGCCGCTATTTATTCTTTCTAAAAATTGTTTTGTTTGGTTTATTTTGGTTGAGTAGTTCTAGGACCCCGCCCTTTGGCGGGGTCCTAATTTATTACTTATTAAAGGCTTTTACCCCCGCCAAAATTTTTGTTTCTAGGCGATTGCTGCTAGGGACCAAAGGGCAAGAAAATTTTTTATTGTACGCACAATATGGATTATAGGCTCGATTGAAATTTAATATAATCGTGTCACCTTTTGGGATCGAAAGATCCAAATATCTCCCGCCGGCATACGTTTCCTTTCCATTTGTCTGGTCAGTAAATGGCAAAAACAGGTACTCCTTATACTTCTCTTGAAGCATGAGCTCTTTATTTTGATATACTTCCAATTGATGTGCCATGCCGTTCAGATAAAAGGAGGCAACACCATATACTACTTCCTCCGATTTTCGATCGGTCGTTGTCGGCATCATAAAAGGTAATGCTTCCGGTGTTCTTATTAAATTGGCATGAATGATGTAATTGGTATCCGGTGGAAAAAAATCAAGAATTTCAAAATCCTTTCGATATTTATCGGGCAAGGGGGAAGTCTCTGGGTTTTTGAATTCCGAATTCATCGCCCTTTGAAATTCCAATATTTCAAGGATGGCTTCCGATCGCGTGTTCACAATTTTCTTCTGGGCTACATCGTGATATTTCTTCTCCTCCTTACAGGATAGGCACAAAAATATACATCCAATTAAAAGATACCTCATATACCGATTTTGAAACAAAAATACAATTTAAACTACGGTATGGTCAATAGGATTTTAGTTACTTTGTTGCATGCTTAAATAACGCGTATTCGTAGATAGTGCGACGCATTTTTCCAAAATCGATCCGTGTGGGCTAGCTGGAATGTTATTTTGCATGGTTAGAATGCCTCCATCCGATGTTACCATAAAAATGTTTTAAAATGAAAAAATTAATCTTTCAAGTCATCGCAGGGCTCATTGTGTTGTCATGTACACAAAAACAAAATGAGCCCAAAACCATTGAAAGAACGGATAAGGTATCTCCAAAATTGGTACAAGGTAGGTACAACGTGGCATTTTTGATAATGAATGGGACCTATAATACGGAATTGACCGCCCCATTCGACATTTTTCAGCACACCCAATACAAAAAAGGCATCAAGGCTATGAACACTTTTTTGGTGGCCAATACGTCTGACCCGATTACCACTTTTGAAGGGATTCGAATTTTACCTGATTTTGATTATACAAAAGATTCAATACCTCGAATCGATATTCTGGTAGTTCCCAGTGCCGAACATCATCTCGATACCGACTTGCAAGATGAGGCCTTGATCAATTTTGTAAAAAAAGTAGATAAACTAGCACAATTTATGACCAGTCATTGTGACGGGGCATTTATCTTGGCCAAATCAGGCGTCTTGAACTCGGCCGTTTCAACCACTTTTCCAAGCGATATTGGTACCTATAAAAAAATGTTTCCCCATCTAAATGTCAAAGACAGTGTACTTTTCGTACATGATGGAAAATATATTACTTCGGCCGGAGGTGCTAAAAGCTTCGAGGCCGCTCTCTATCTATGTGAATATCTATACGGGAAGGCAATCGCGGATTCGATTGCAAAAGGTCTGGTCATCGATTGGGATTTATCACGAGTACCAAAGTTGATTGTCAAATGATCACAGGGTTCACTTCCAATATTTTTCCAAAAGGGCCATGTATTCCGGTGTAATCCTCAATAATCCGGCATACTCCAGTTCTTGGAGCGCAGTTCGATCTGCATAGCCTTTTTTCAACAGTTCCTCCAAATAATAAAGTGCGGTACCATAATCTTCCATTAGGGAACTATTGGAAATGACCTTTAAATAAGCGTCATATTGGTTCGGCGCCGTTATGGTCTTGAGCATATATAAGAAATTTAATGCTTCCAGATCAAGTGGGGCTGTTTCTAACTTGATTACATCGATATTATCTTCGACCAAGGCATTGATATATCCATGAAGACGTTTTCCCATTTGTTGTTCAAAAGGGTCATTGCTTTTATTGTATTTCTCCAGCTGATCCATTTGATATTGCCACCATCCCAAATTATTATAGTTGTAGGTAATAATATCTTCGGAGAGATAATAGTTAAATTCTTCCCGAATAAGACTTTCTTTAAAGAGAACGGCTTTTTCATTTCGGGCGTATGGCTTGAAAAGAGCACTCTTTTTAATGGTCTTGCTTGTTAACTTTAAGGAATCGATATTTTTAAGGGGCGCAAAGACTTCGATCATTTCCGAAATTTCATTTTCTGCAAGTAGCGGTTTGTTCAGGGTCATCCAGGTACTTATTTCGCCCAAGTTTTCGGCATAGGTCTTTTCTATAAAAATCGAATTGCGCGGTAAATCATTATTGGCCATTGCAGCTAAGGACATTATTGCCAATGATTTCGACAGATAGTTTTTGGGCGGCCACTCATGACCCCCTTCGAATACCAAGATTTGGTTAGGGTATTTCAATTGATCCAGGGTTGGTTCCAACGAAAGCAGTTCTGGATAATTGTAGTCCTCGCGACCGACGATACCTATAAAATGAAATGGCGTCTTTACGCTCAGCACGTCGGTATTACTTATGGAGGCACCACAGGAGATGACTCCTTTCACATTCTTTATAAATGAAGGAACCAATGAGGAAAAACGCCCCCCTCCTGAAAAACCGGCCGTATAGGTCCTATTTTTGCCAATGGGCAACAAATTATATACGCTATTGAACATTCGGGCACAAATCAGCATATTCTGGCTCAGCGAAAGGCTATCGGCGATATCGTTCGAGGTCGCCAATATATAACCCTGCTCTTCGGCCGCCCCCTTGAACATGCTAATTGCCTGAACGCCCTTGCCATTCATATCAAAAACGAATACAACAGGCCACGGTCTTCTTGTATCAAAATTCGTTGGAAGATAGAGCGCAAAACTTTCGGAAGTAGAATCATTTACCTTCACCGACTCTGTAATTGCCCCTTTCTTTAGGGTGATTTCCTGCGCTGAGGAAAAAAAGAAAACGCCTAAGGCAAAAACACTTAAAATTCGATTCATATAATTCGATTCATCAAAAATCCGGCCAAAATTAATACGGATTGGGTATGTCCAAGATTTAGTTTTCAGATATTTTGTAGCAAGGGCATCGCCTTCTCGTCTTCCATATTTTCAAACGAATATCATCTAGCCTTTAACGGCCCTCATTAAAGCTAAAAGATACTTAATATCTTTGAAATATTTACTCAAAACGTCTAGTCCGTTGGGATGATTATAAAAAGTGCCCAAAAATATTTTCAGGTACCCAGTAATTTCATCCTATTATGAATTAGCCCTCCCAATCGGAGCGTTGGTAATGACATTTGACAAAATAATGTGTGTCCTAGTTTCCCCGTATTGAATAAGTTTATCTATGAATTTTTCTAAATGAAACTGATCCATCAACACAACCTCCATCACAATATTTTCATTTCCGGTGATACGATAGCAATTGATAACTTCCTTTAAGGTAGTGACCATTTCCAAAAAAGGTTTCAATTTCCCCATAAACGCACGTAAGGTTATAATGGCCTTCAATTGATGTCCGGTGAGCGCATGGGATACCATGGCCCTATATCCTTGTAAAATGCCCAAGTCTTCCATTCGCTTGACCCGTTCGGCTACTGCTGGAGGTGTAAGGCCGATCTTTCTACCAATATTGGCAAAAGATTCCCGAGCGTTTTCCTGAAGGCATTCCAAGATTCTCCAGTTCAAATCATCTATCTTTACATTCAATGCTTTATAGCTTAAAAAATTTATAAACTAAAGTAAATATACTAATTTAGTATTGATTATAAAGAAATAAATCTAGATTCGGACGTAACTTTATAATACTAATTTTGCTAGAAAAGAAAATGTCCCACAAACACCTAAGTTCGTTACCCATTTATCGAAAAGCGCTCGAACTCTGTCATATGAGCAGGGAAATTGCTTCGTACGTCTCTTTTAATAAAGATTTGTTGAAGTTATACACTTCCCAGAGTCTTCGGGATATAATTGCCGAGGCATTGTTGACCGACTCTATACTGATTCCTCAGCAAATTGCGAATGCAGAGTATTCCAAATCACGCTCTGAACGATTGAAAAGCGCTACCTACATAAATATCATGATTCGCAACATAAATTCCTATTGCAGGGGTCTCGAATATGACGGCGTCAGGGAAAAGGAATATATAAACTTATTGCGTCGCGAAATCAAAAACTTTAGGAAATCGTTTAAGGAATGGCGAAAATCTATTATTGATAGCCGTGATGGCTCTTGGGGGCTGAATGAAGCTCCATCGGGCATTTAAAAACCGATTATCCCACGCAATAAATACCCATTTTATTATTCAAATGCCGCGAAAGGCGCGGCATACCCAATCTGTACCATTCAACTGCGACTGGGTCTTGTTTCAAGGTCAGATTGCTTACATATTTCTGCGGTATTGCCCTCCAACATCGAACAAGGCTTTTGTAATCTGGCCTAAGGAGCAGATTTTGGTCACTTCCATGAGTTTTTCAAACATATTGCCATTGCGCTGCGCCACCGCCTGCAACTCCTGCAATTGTGCTTCACAGGCTTTTTTATTGGCATCCTGTAGGTTTTTCAACGTATCGATTTGTATCTTCTTTTCCTGTTCGGTCGCTCGGATTACCTCACTTGGCAAGATAGTAGGCGAGCCTTTCGAGCTTAAAAAAGTGTTTACCCCAATGATGGGATATTCTCCCGAATGTTTCAACATTTCATAATGCAGGCTCTCTTCCTGTATCTTTGAACGTTGGTACATGGTCTCCATAGCCCCAAGGACCCCACCCCGTTCAGTAATTCTATCGAACTCCAACAGAACGGCCTCCTCTACCAGATCGGTCAGTTCTTCGATGATGAACGACCCTTGTATCGGATTTTCATTCTTTGCAAGTCCCAATTCATTGTTGATGATCAGTTGAATTGCCAAAGCCCTGCGAACCGATTCCTCGGTCGGGGTGGTGATGGCCTCATCATAGGCATTCGTGTGAAGTGAATTGCAATTGTCATATATAGCATAAAGTGCCTGCAAAGTGGTTCGTATATCGTTGAAATCGATTTCCTGGGCATGCAAGCTTCGACCGGAAGTCTGTATATGGTATTTCAACATCTGTGCCCTGGGGTCTGCGCCATATTTATATTTCATGGCCTTGGCCCAAATTTTTCGGGCAACCCTTCCAATGACCGCATATTCCGGATCAATTCCGTTTGAAAAAAAGAAGGACAGATTGGGCCCAAATTTATTTATGTCCATCCCCCGGCTTAAATAATACTCCACATAGGTGAATCCGTTGGAAAGTGTAAAGGCCAGTTGTGTAATCGGATTGGCACCGGCTTCGGCAATGTGATAGCCCGAAATTGATACAGAATAAAACTTGCGAACGTCATGTTGAATAAAATACTCCTGCACGTCACCCATTAGCCGCAAGGCGAATTCGGTTGAAAATATACAGGTATTCTGTGCTTGGTCTTCCTTTAATATGTCGGCCTGAACCGTGCCCCGAACTTGATTTAACGTCCTCTTTTTTATTTCATCATATACTTTTTTAGGCAATACGGCGTCCCCGCTAATGCCCAAAAGCATCAATCCGAGTCCATTGTTTCCCTTTGGCAGTTTACCATGGTATCTAGGTCTCGTACCTCCGTTATTTTCATAGATAGCTTTTATTTTTTCTTCCACCATCTGTTGCAATCCATTTTTGACAATGTATTTTTCACAATTTTGATCAATAGCGGCGTTCATAAAAAATCCTAACAGCATGGGAGCAGGACCATTTATTGTCATACTTACCGATGTCATGGGATCGCAGAGATCGAATCCTGAATACAGTTTTTTCGCGTCGTCCAAACAACATATCGAAACACCGGCATTGCCGATTTTTCCATAAATATCGGGGCGAATTCCCGGGTCGTTACCATACAGGGTCACAGAATCAAAGGCGGTAGACAAACGCTTGGAAGTCATATCCATACTTACGTAATGGAATCGTCTATTCGTACGCTCCGGCCCACCTTCTCCCGCAAACATGCGGGTAGGGTCTTCCTCTTTTCTTTTAAATGGATATAATCCAGCCGTATAGGGAAATTCTCCTGGGACATTTTCTTGAAGTATCCATCGCAATATTTCGCCCCAGGCACGGTATTTGGGCAATATCACTTTCGGAATCCGGGTTCCCGAAAGGGATAGCGAGTGGGTTTCAATTTTTATCTCCTTTCCGCGGACCTTAAATGTGAATTTAGGGTCTTTGTAGGTCGCCACTTTTTCTTCCCACGCTAAAATAGTATCCCAATTCTTGAGGTCCAGATCTGTTTTGGCGCGATCAAACTCTTTTATCAGAAGACTTTGTAGATCTTCAATTTTCTTCCCCGAAGCGACTAATCGCTTAAATTGTAATCCGCTTTTCGATAATTTCGACGCATTTCCACTGACACTTTCCAAAGTTTTGTAGATTCCATACAAGCGTTGCGCAATTTCACACTGAGTAGCTACTTTAGCATCGTATTGCCGATTATTTTCAACGACCTCTGAAAGGTAACGGGTCCTGGATGGCGGAATGATATACTGTTTTTCAGTCATATCGTCATCTACTTTCATTTTTGAACGAAGCGGAACATGCATCTTATCGACGAGAACATCCATGATTGCTTTGTACAATCGGTTCATTCCGGGGTCGTTGAACTGTGAGGCAATGGTCCCAAATACAGGGAGCTCGGCTTGGTTAGCCTCCCAAAGATTATGATTGCGGACGAATTGTTTTTTGACATCGCGAAGGGCATCTAAGGCGCCCCTTTTATCAAATTTATTGATGGCTACGATATCTGCAAAATCGAGCATGTCGATTTTCTCTAATTGGGTAGCTGCCCCAAATTCGGGGGTCATGACATACACCGCAACATCGCTATGTTCTACGATTTCGGTATCGGATTGTCCGATGCCCGAAGTCTCAAGAATAATAATATCAAATTCGGCAGCCTTCAAAATGCCCACAACTTCTCTCACATGTTTTGACAAGGCCAGGTTTGACTGTCTGGTCGCCAACGAACGCATGTAAACGTGCTCATCGTTTATGGCATTCATTCGTATACGATCACCTAAAAGGGCCCCGCCCGTTTTTCTTTTGGAAGGGTCTACCGATACCATACCGATATATTTTTCAGGAAAATCGACCAAAAAGCGGCGCACTATTTCATCTACCAAACTTGACTTCCCAGCCCCACCGGTTCCCGTTATTCCGATAACGGGCACTGTTTTTTTCGATTTGTTTAACGTCTTAAAAAATTTTTCAAAAGCTTCCGGGCGATTTTCGGCCATGGTAATCGCTTTCGCCAAAACGTTGCTATCTTTATTTCTTAAGGCCTTTTCAACCGCATCACCTTTTGAAATAGCTAAGGAAGGAACCGGATAATCGCTTTTTTGGACCAAATCGTTGATCATGCCCTGCAACCCCATTTTTCTACCGTCATCCGGGGAGTAGATCCTCGTAATGCCATACCCCATCAAGGCCTCGATTTCTTTTGGCAGAATTACGCCGCCTCCGCCCCCGAAAATTTTGATATGACCTGCATTTCTTTCTTGTAACAGGTCGAACATATACCTGAAATATTCATTATGACCTCCTTGGTACGAGGTCATGGCAATGGCATTTGCATCTTCTTGTATGGCACAATCTACAACCTCTTGAACACTTCGGTCATGCCCCAAATGAATTACCTCTACGCCCGTAGCCTGAATAATCCGGCGCATGATATTGATGGCGGCATCATGTCCGTCAAAAAGGGAGGCTGCCGTGACGATCCTAATTTTGCTTTTGGGCTTGTAAGGTTTAATTTGTTCCATCGATAATATATGTGCTATTTAATAGCTGCAATTTACAGAAATCACAAAGAACAATGTGTTCTAATTCGGATTAAACAAAAATATACCCTTATAAGTTCTATCAATTATAATTGTCATAATTTTGGCAGGTAAAATTAAAACCTTTTGAAAGCGATCATTTTAATACACTGCCCAGATCAGTCGGGTATTATAAGTGCCGTTACGGGCTTCATTCATGGTAAAGGTGGTAACATCGTTTACTTGGATCAGCATGTAGATCAAGAGGCGAACGTTTTCTTCATGCGTCTTGAGAGCGATTTTAATTATGATGAGCCGCAAATACACATTTTTAAGGAAGAATTTGAGACTATGCTGGGCAAACCCTATCAAATGCAATGGAGTCTTCACTTAAATACCACAAAACCAAGAATGGCCGTGTTTGTTTCAAAATACAACCATTGCCTTTATGACCTTTTGAGCAGGTTCAATTCCGGCGAATTAGCCGTGGAAATTCCTTTTATCCTTAGCAACCATCTTGAGTTAAAACCTATTGCCGACCAATTTGAAATTCCGTTTCATCATATAACGGTTGCCAAAGAAAACAAGCAAAGTGCCGAGGATGTTCAATTAAGGCTTTTAAAGGAGAACCGCGTTGATTTTGTTGTTCTAGCCAGATATATGCAAATTGTCAGTGCAAGGTTAATCGCTGCATTCCCAAATAAAATAATAAATATTCATCATTCCTTTTTGCCTGCATTTGCTGGTGCGAAACCATATCATGCCGCTTTTCGAAGAGGTGTGAAGATCATAGGTGCCACAAGTCACTACGTAACCGAAGAATTGGATGCAGGACCAATCATTGCACAAGATGTGACAACGGTGACCCATTCCCACACGATAAATGATTTTATCGCCAAGGGCAGAGACCTTGAAAAAATCGTCCTGTCGCGTGCCGTACAACTACATGTTGCGCGAAAAACCATGGTCTATAACAATAAAACAGTGATTTTTTCTTAACCTATCACACAAATTCAATTCACAACCCGATTAAACACAACCAATGATAAAAAAAGTGATGTTGTTTCTGGCGGCCTTTCAATTAGTATCCTGTGGAGAGTTACAGCAGGTCGTTAACCAAGTACCCCAAGAAGGAATAAGTAACTATGAGATTGCAAACGGACTCAAGGAAGCGTTGGAAATGGGCGTTGATAAACAGGTACATAAGTTGACCCAAACCGATGGCTTTTTTATGAACGACTTGGTCAAAATTCTCTTACCGGAAGAATTACAAAAGGTAGACAAGACCCTTCGTGATATTGGGCTTGGCAATTTAGCAGATGAAGGTCTGAAGGTTTTAAACAGGGCAGCGGAAGACGCCGTAGGCGAGGCGACCCCCATATTTGTATCTGCAATCAAAGAAATGACTTTTGATGACGCCCGAAAAATTTTATTGGGCGGCGATCAAGCCGCTACCCAGTATTTGGAGGTCAAGACCGAAACAAAGCTCTATGAAAAATTTAGTCCCGTTATCAAAAATTCATTTAAAAAGGTACAAGCCGATATCATCTGGAATAATTTGATAACCAAATACAACAGCATTCCCTTGACCAAAAATGTAAATCCCGATTTAACCGATTATGTTACCAAGGAAGCATTACAAGGGGTATATACCATGATCGGCGTCGAAGAAAGGGAAATTCGCACCAATATTGCATCCAGGACAACAACTCTATTAAAAAAGGTTTTTGGCCTACAGGACTGATTTTTAAATATTTCTATATTTTATCTGCAATAAATGGCGCTTTGCTGCGTTAAAAATATGGAAAGACGATACGTTCGAAAATTTTTGAAAGCTTCCATTATAAGGGGGGTCGAAAAAATAAAAAAATTAATTGAGTTAGTATTTTTGAGTTAGTTAGTTAATTAAAAAACCGGTGGGAGCGCCGGTTTTTTTGTTCGTAGGTTAAAAATTACCACAATATAGGGCGTCAAACATTTTGCCAATAGCGTGAATAGCACTTTATAAGGGCCTTTATCTAAAGGGTTCTATTATACAGGCCGTCAAATGCCACATTGACTACTTTGTTATTTTAAAGTATTTCCCAAAGTTGCCGAACCGCACCGTCGTCATTTGAGGTCCATGTATTCCTATTTACATAGTGTTAACCGCCGGTATGGGTGAATTCATCGGAAAAAAGAAGCATCTGATTTAATGTTCGATCGCCTTTTAAATACAGATGGGCGCCTGAATTGTCGACCCAGATTTGTTCCCATTGCTTGGATTTCAAATTGAAAAAATTGATACTGTTGCATGTATTTTCCCAATGCCATTTCCATTCTCACGAAGTAAACAACCTTCCTGTATCTTCTCGATGGTATGGGCTCCCACTTGATTCCTTGAGGCATCGTTAACCTTCCACTCCCCCACCAAAAAATCAAAATTTTGATGATTAAATTTACAACAAGGGCCGTTTTCATTCTGTGCTATCGAGAAGTTGAACACTGAAAAAAGCATTGAAAAGAGTATTCCAAAATCCTAGAATGTTTCAGATACTTAATTATTGCATTAATCGCTGGTCTACATTCAATTTGGCTCGGAAAGATATCCGATGACCATATCGTTAAAAAGTTTGGGTTGCTCCACATTGACCACATGGCCGCAGTGCTCAATTAGCAGTAAACTTGAAGTTGTGCTTTTTTGAACCATCTTCCGAACGGAAGGAAGAAAAAGATAGTCTTCACCGCCCATCACATATAAGGTGGGTATCTTCATATCAACCGTCCTAAAAAACCGAAGCAACGGATTAATTTGGGATCCCAATTTATACCAACGGATAAATTCTTTTTGATACAGTTTCTTGGCCTCGCGAACAAAAAGCAATCTAGATTCCCTATGATTGCTATCTGGCATTATCATAAAGGTAAAGAACCTATATAACCAGATATACGGTACCAAGGATTTAAAAATGCTTCCTACCCCCATCATCAATCGAAATCTAAAGTCTAATTTCATGATGGCGCCTCCCATCACCATACTCTCTACGCGAAGCGGATATTTTTCGGCCAGATTGCGAATTAATACGGTCCCCAAGGAAATTCCAACGAAGTGGGATTTTTTAATCGTCAAGAAATCCAAAACCTCTACCATATCATTGGTAATCTTGTCGAAATCATACCGTTCATCAAAGGTATTCACCAAACTCGGCCTAGAGTCCCCGTGACCTCTGAGATCCAGTAAAAGCACATTAAAATGTTTTTTAAATTCGCGGACTTGCTTATACCATATGGAAGAACTGCCCCCGGCACCATGCACGAAGGTTACCCAGGTTCGGGAACTGGGATTAAGATGTGTAACGTAGTTTAACAAAGTGTTCTCGTGGCCACCCAAAAAAGGCAGCAACGCAATGTATTAAATCTTTTAACGCGCCGAACACCCTATCACATAATTTTAACAACAGATCCATCGAATTCGCAACCTCATTGTAATCAAATTGTTAATAAAACATCAAAAGAACCGATTTTCAATTAAATTCAACGAAAGCCTACATCCAAAAATTACTCTGTACCGTATATTTATTATAACAAATCGCATGACTATGGAAAATCAATATTGTAAAGTAGGATCAGTCACCCCGATTACCACAGAAGCGAATTTTATAAGCCTCTTGGAATATCAATATCAAAACTTTTTGGAAAAAGCCAGTAACTTGGAATATGCCGATTCCAAATTGGCTGAATTTTTTGAGCAAAAAGCCAAAAAAATCAAGAAGATGCTAGAAAATTTGGTACAATAATCAGCCCAGTCTTTCTAGTTCAATAGCCATTTGCTCCTGTAAGGCAGTTGCCGCGTTGGCAGCAGCAACCTGAAAATCGAGCCCATTTGAGGCATATATAATGCCGCGGGAAGAATTCACCAACAATCCTACATCCGAGGTCATGCCATTTGCGCAAACTTCCTTTATACTTCCGCCCTGTGCCCCCACTCCTGGCACCAATAAGAAATTATGTGGGATTATCTTTCGAATGTCTTTTAGGTAAGTGGCCTTTGTGGCACCAACGACATACATTAGATTTTGGGCATTCTGATAGGTTTGGGATGTTTCCAAAACCTTTTTATAAAGTTCCTTCCCATCGACCTGTTTTGTTTGAAAGTCAAAAGCCCCCTCATTCGAGGTCAAAGCCAGTAAAATGGTATGCTTGTCCTTAAAGGCCAAAAAAGGTTCGACCGAATCCTTGCCCATATAGGGGGCAACGGTAACTGCATCAAATTTTAATTCCTCAAAAAATGCCTTGGCATAACGTGTCGATGTATTCCCAATATCCCCGCGCTTCGCATCTGCAATCGTAAATTGTTCGGGATACTTTTTGTTTATGTAATCAATCGTTTTCTTCAATGATCTCCAGCCCGAAATGCCATGGGCTTCATAGAAAGCCGTATTGGGTTTATAGGCGACACTCAAATGTTGGGTGGCATCTATAATTGCTTTATTGAAAGCAAATATTGGGTCGTTTTCACTGAGGAGGTGCTTCGGTATTTTGGCTAAATCGGTATCGAGGCCAATGCACAAAAAAGATTGCTTGGCATGGATCTGTTCTACTAGTTGTGCGGTGGTCATTGGTCTAAAAAATTTCAGAAGCGGCCTTTAGTCGCTCGGTATTATCCACAAGGCTTAGCCCATCGATGATCCGTTGAATATCGCCATCAAGGATATTCTGCAGATCATAAAGCGTCAAGCCTATCCTATGGTCCGTAACGCGGCCCTGCGGATAATTATAGGTCCTGATCTTTGCAGAACGATCCCCACTGCTTACTTGTGAATTACGCTTTGCCGCATCCTCTTCCTGTTTTTTGGCAAGTTCCATATCATACAATCGAGATCGCAATACCCGAAATGCTTTCTCTTTATTCTTGTGTTGTGATTTTTGATCTTGGCAAGTGGCGACCAATCCGGTCGGGAGGTGGGTCAACCGTACCGCTGAATAGGTCGTATTTACTGACTGACCACCCGGCCCGGAGGAACAGAAAAAATCGACCCGTACGTCTTTCGGGTCAATTTCGACATCAAAATCGTCTGCTTCGGGAAGTACCATGACGGTTGCCGCACTGGTATGTACCCGCCCCTGCGTTTCGGTCTGTGGTACGCGCTGAACGCGATGCACCCCCGCTTCGAACTTCAAGGTGCCATAGACATCCTCGCCTGTAACCTCAAATTGGATCTCCTTGAAGCCACCGCTAGTGCCTTCGTTCAAATCAATGACATTGGTCTTCCAACCCTTTGATTCACAATATTTGGTATACATTCTAAATAGATCGCCCGCAAAAATGCTCGCTTCGTCCCCGCCAGTGCCCGCCCGAATCTCGACGACTACATCTTTGCTGTCCTCGGGATCTTTCGGTACCAACATGAATTTTATTTCCTCCTCCAATTTTGGCAAGGCGTTTTTGGCTTCCTCCAGTTGCATTTTGGCCATTTCAATCATCTCGGCGTCATTACCGTCTGAAATTATTGCTGCGGCCTCTTCAATATTATTGGTAAGTTCAATGAAACGCTCCCTTTTCTCCATTAAGCTTCTGAGATCCTTATACTCTTTTGTCAATTGCACATAGCGTTTTTGATCCGAGATTACATTGGGTTGAATGATAAGGTCGGAAATCTCATCGAAACGCTGCTTTACAATATTCAATTTATCTATCATGGTCATTCCTGCTATAGGACTGCGAATTTACGATAAATTTGTACATTTCATAGCTGTTGGAAAATCTCCTTGCTAAGCATTTACCTTCCACTTTATGGGTTGGGTTTATAGATTTGATCAAGCGAGAAGCAACCTTTCGCTTTTGCATAAGAAATTTAGATATTGGGAGGATTTCGAGAGTCAGGCCATGGGGCTTTCCCGACTTAAAATTACCTTCTTGAATAAGGCAATCAGATAGTTATTATTGTAATGACCGGTTTGCAAGAGTTCCAAGTAGTGGTTAATTATTAAATAGAATCCCGTTGCTCACGAACATCTTGTTATTGCTATCGAACAAAATAACCTCAGTGTCCGGAAGTTGGTTGATCAAGGCTAGGCCAGCATCCTTACCTAGGATAAAGACCGCCGTCGCAAGGGCATCGCAGATCTCCGCTTCTTTCGCAAATACCGATACCGAGTTGATACCCGTGGCCGGATAGCCTGTTCTTGGGTCTATGATATGTGAATATTTATTTCCATCAAATGCCACATATTTATCAAGGCTTCCCGAGGTTGCCACCGAAGATTCTACAATCGGCATCCAAGTAAAAATCTTGCCTTTGTTCAAGGGATTGGCAATGCCTATCAACCATTTTTCTCCGGTGGTTTTTGTCCCCCAGGTCGTTAAATCCCCCGAGGCGTTGACTACCCCGGCGACTACCTGTTTAGAGACCAAAAGCTCTTTGGCCTTATCGGCGGCATACCCCTTACCAATGGCACCAAAGGAAATCTTCATTCCCTTGTCCCTTAAAAAAACCGTCTGGTTCTCTTCATTTAGAATAATTTTTTCATAGCCTACTTTGGCAATCGACTTTTTCACCTCCGCCGCCGTAGGCTTGTATTCCATGGATCCATCAAATTTCCAGACTTGGTCGATTGAAGCGAAGCTTATGTCAAAAGCCCCATCGGTAATCAACGAAATCTGTTTTGATTGTTCAATAAGCTTAAAAAGTTCATAGCTCACCTTGACTGGCTTTACCCCCGCATTTTTATTGATCAAAGAAGTTTCCGAATCAGGTTTCCAAGAAGAAATCATATCTTCTATACGACGTATCTCGCCAACTGCCTCATCAATGTTGATATACCCGATCTCTTCATTGACGGCTACGACGGTAATATCAAACCGGGACCCCATCAACGTCATCGCTTTCGTAACGGTAATGTATTTTCGCTCTTGCCCCAAAACAGTAAGGGCAAGAAAAGAAAAGAAAAGTGGAAGGAGTACTTTCACTTGACAACAGGATTAAAAAGTGAAAGATGTCCGGAATCGCAAAAGGTAACTACCCCGCTAGGTGTATTTGACTTCAAACGCCTTAAATGCTCGAATCCCCATGCAGGATATACAAAAAACCTATTTATCACAGGCATCAATATAGCGATATAGGCAGCATTGTTCATGGGGGGTATGGGGCTTAGTTCATTTACGAGTTACTCAAATACGCGAAGCAAATCCCCAGTGAGTTCGGTATTAAATATTTTTAAAGGTTTTGGCTGGCTACTATCGACCTGATTCAGTGGTTTACCATCCTGTGCAAATTTGGAGCCATGCACATCACAATAAAATATGCCGCCATCATTGCTGATAAAACGCACTTGATCATATTGTTGATGGCTACAGACCTGACTGGCGGCCACAAAACTACCTTGCAAATTTCTCACGACCACCACCCAGTCCTTGAGAATAAATCCGCCATCCGTTGCCAATTTGGCCGCCTCCGCCGAATTGAGGTCTACTGTAAAATCAACCCCCGTGGGAATAGGGATATTTCCCCCGTTTCCATCCTCTTTTGAACATCCTTGCAAGCAAGGAAAGGATAATGCAAATGCCGCACCTGCGCCCAGGGTCCTTAAAAATTCCTTTCTTTCCATAACACGCATGTTTATTATAGAAAACGAAGTAATTGGGGTAATCGTATGCCTTAATAGATAAAGGTGCCGTACGTACTTTTTATAGTCAGTTTTTTAGTGAGGCTTTCCTCCACCCTGCCCACAATTTTTGCGGAGACGCCAAAATGTTCCGAAATCTGTATTAAATCCTTGGCAATGGCTTCATCTACATATAATTCGAGACGATGGCCACAATTAAATACCTGGTACATTTCCTTCCAATCGGTGTTCGACTGCGCTTGGATCAACTTGAACAAAGGGGGCACTGGAAATAGCTGGTCTTTTATGATATGCAGCTGGTCTACGAAGTGGAGTATTTTGGTCTGTGCCCCGCCACTACAATGTACCATGCCGTGGATATCGTTAGGACCATATTTTTGCAATATTTTTTTAACGATTGGAGCATAGGTGCGCGTGGGGGAAAGTACCAACTTTCCAGCATCCAAGGGGGTATCTTTTACCGTGTCGGTGAGTTTGGTCTTCCCTGAATACACTAGTTCGCTTGGCACGGAAGCATCATAACTTTCCGGATATTTTTCCGCCAAGTACTTTGCGAATACGTCATGACGTGCCGAAGTGAGGCCGTTACTACCCATGCCCCCATTGTAATTTTTCTCGTAGGTCGCTTGTCCATAGGATGCCAAGCCGACAATAACATCCCCGGCCCTAATATGGGAATTATCTATGACCTCACTTCTTTTCAGGCGCGCGGTAACGGTAGAATCTACGATAATCGTTCGTACCAAATCGCCCACGTCGGCCGTTTCCCCTCCCGTAGAATGGATGTTTATACCATGTTCCTTAAGATCGCTTATCAATTCTTCGGTACCATTGATGATCGCCGAGATGACCTCCCCAGGAATCAAATTTTTGTTCCTACCTATAGTGGAAGACAACATAATATTATCAATAGCTCCCACACAAATCAGGTCATCAATATTCATTATCAGTGCATCTTGGGCTATGCCTTTCCAAACCGAAATATCGCCGGTTTCCCGCCAATACATATAGGCCAGTGATGATTTGGTTCCGGCCCCATCGGCATGCATTACCAAACAGTAGTCTGTATCCTGGGTCAAGTAGTCGGGCACAATCTTACAGAAAGCCTTAGGAAACAATCCCTTATCAATATTTCTGATAGCATTGTGTACATCTTCCTTGGAAGCGGAAACACCACGCTGGCTATATCTTTTACTTGTTGAGGAACCCATAAAATGAAGTTTGCGGCAAGAAAACAAAAAAAACGATCTGTTGAAAGTAAAGGTCCATATAAAATTTGCGATACTCCCAAATTCCCCTGAAAAGTAATCTTACCTCCTAAAATTTTTGAAAAATACCGAAACGGAGTACTTCCCTTTTCGGGACATTGTTCCCCGATAAGGCTCCGGCATAGCCAAACAAAAGTCCGAAATTAGGCGTAATCTCACTGATGGCCTTCATCCCAAAGGCAACATATTCTTGATCGTTCACATAAAGTGAGGTCAATACGTTGCTTTAGGGCAATTGAATATTCCCATTCCTAAAAGACAGGGAAGTGTTGATCTACCTAATCAAACAGAAAATCGATGCCAATAACGAACCGGTACAAGCAGATTAAAAAAAATAAACCCTCGGCAGGCTACAGTCAAGGAATTCAAACTATTTTATAAACAAAAGCTCCCGATATTTGGCTAGTGGCCAAAGGCGATCATCAACCAACCGCTCCAAATGGTCGCAATGAAATCGTATTTCTTCGAAATATGGTCGCACATGTTCGTTATAGGCGACCGCCTTTTTGTTACTGTCGGTCATTACGTTGGCTTTCTTGCGGGCATCGACCATGGCATCGGTCTTCTTCTTAAGTTCGAAAAGATGCTCCGCTATTTTTTCTATTATGTTTAAGGGGCCATCGGCCAATTTTTTATGGGCAGCACCATAGATGTCTTTCAGGCCCATAACATTCTTGGTCAGTTCGTTTTGATAGGCAATGGACGCCGGGATGATAAAATTATAAACGAGTTCGGTAAAAACCCTCCCTTCGATTTGGATGTTGAGAATATAGGTTTCCAACTCTACTTCCTTACGCGCCGCCACTTCCACCTCACTCATCACGTTCATTGACTTAAATAGGGCGAGACTTTCTTTTGAGGTCATTATCTGTAAGGCTTCCGGAGTAGTCTTATTATTGCTGAGCTTCCTTTTCTTTGCCTCTTTTTCCCAATCCCCGCTATAGCCGTCGCCATCAAAACGGATTCTCTTGGACGTTTTGATGTACTCCCTGAGCACATTAAAAACCGCCTCATCCTTTTTTAGGCCTTTTTTGTCGATAAGAAGATCTACTTCTTTTTTAAAGGCCCTTAATTGTTTTGCCACAATGGTGTTTAGCACGGTCATGGGCTTCGCACAATTGGTTTTGGAACCCACTCCCCGCATTTCGAATTTATTCCCGGTAAAAGCAAAAGGGGAGGTGCGGTTACGATCTGTGTTGTCTAATAAGATTTCTGGAATCTTGCCCACTACATTCAATTTCAGTTCAGTCTTTTCCTCTGGGGAAAGTTTTCCCTGGGAAACCCCTTCGAGCTCATCCAAAACTCGGCTCAATTGTGTTCCTATGAAAATCGACATGATGGCGGGTGGTGCCTCATTGGCTCCCAACCGGTGATCGTTGCTTGCAGAAGCTATCGAAGACCTCAATAGCTCTTCGTAGGTATCGACCGCCTTGATGGTATTGATGAAAAAGGTTAAAAACTGAAGATTTTTCATCGGCGTCGATCCCGGGCTCAAGAGGTTTACACCGGTATCTGTTGCCAAAGACCAGTTATTGTGTTTCCCGGAACCATTGATTCCAGCAAATGGCTTTTCATGGAATAATACCTTAAAATGGTGGCGGTCAGATACTTTTTCCATAACATCCATCAGTAAGAGATTATGGTCGACGGCCAAGTTTGCCTCCTCGAAAACAGGTGCTAGCTCAAATTGGTTGGGCGCCACTTCATTATGTCGCGTCTTTACCGGAATCCCTAAACGGGTGCATTCTTTTTCCAAATCGCTCATAAAACTCAATACCCTTCCCGGAATTACCCCAAAATAATGATCGTCAAGTTGTTGTCCCTTGGCTGCGGCATTGCCAATCAGGGTTCTTCCTGTTAAAATAATATCGGGTCGCGAATAGGCCAAAGCCTTGTCGATCAAAAAATATTCCTGTTCCCAGCCCAAGGTGGCATTCACTTTCGATACATTTTTATCAAAATATTTAGCAACGGCCGTGGCAGCTTCATCTACGGCGGCCAGAGCCCTTAGAAGGGGCGCTTTGTTGTCCAAGGCTTCCCCGGTATAGGCAACGAATATGGTAGGGATACACAAGGTGGTTCCATAAATAAAGGCGGGCGAGGTGGGATCCCAGGCGGTGTACCCCCTAGCTTCAAAGGTATTTCGTATCCCTCCGCTCGGAAAACTGGAGGCATCGGGTTCTTGTTGTACCAGTTGGCCTCCCCCAAATTTCTCCAGCGCCTTGCCATCTGGCATCAAATCAAAAAACGCATCGTGCTTTTCGGCTGTAGCCCCGGTTAAAGGCTGAAACCAATGGGTATAATGGGTTGCGCCCATTGAGATGGCCCAACCTTTCATCGCCTCGGAAATTTGATCGGCAATTTTCCGATCAATTTTTGAGCCTGAAATTATAGCCCCCTTTACACTTTCTAACGCATCTTTAGTCAAATATTGCAACATGCGCTGCTCGTTAAAGACATTGACACCGAACAATTCGGATCGCCTTCCTTTTTCCTCTATATGGATCCGTTCTCTTTTTTGACTATCCAGAATAGCCTGAAACCTTAGGTTTGACATAGTTTTAAATCGCTGATTCTGCGCAAAAATAGCAATTAACGATTTAATAGTTTATGTGACACAAAAATATATTTTAGTCAAAATACCCTCGTTTCAACAGGGGTGTTAATAATAATATGAATATTTTGGAGAAATACCCCCCAATTAATTCGATATTCTTCTTAAAAAATATATTTTTGTGGGTCTGAAAATTTAAAAATATTAACATCTACGTATTATGAGTAAATCAAAATTAGAATATATCTGGTTAGATGGTTATTTCCCCACCCAGAATATGCGCAGCAAGACAAAAGTCGTGAACAACTTTGGAGGCAAATTGGAAGATTGTCCTGTATGGTCATTCGATGGCAGTTCAACAAGGCAGGCTGAGGGAGGTTCTTCGGATTGCTTGCTGAAACCGGTTGCCCTTTTTCCGGATCCCGAAAGAAAGAATGGCTGGTTGGTGATGACGGAAGTATTGAATGCCGATGGAACCCCCCATGTTTCGAATGGTAGGGCCACCATTGATGATGATGATGATGATTTCTGGTTCGGTTTTGAGCAGGAATATTTTATCATGGATACGCACACCCAATTACCTTTGGGATTCCCTATTGGAGGGTATCCTGCTCCACAGGGACTTTATTATTGCTCAGTGGGCGGTAAAAACACCCATGGAAGGGATTTGGTTGAGGAGCATGCAGATCTTTGTATTGCCGCTGGAATCAACTTTGAAGGCATCAACCAGGAAGTAGCCTGTGGCCAGTGGGAATTTCAATTGTTCGCCAAAGGAGCCAAAAAGGCGGGTGATGAATTATGGGTAGCCCGATACCTGCTCGATAGGTTGACCGAAAAACATGGATATTATATTGAATACCATCCGAAACCACTAGGAAAGGATATGGACTGGAACGGATCGGGCATGCATGCCAACTTCTCGAACAGCACCTTGCGTACAGCGGGCTCAAAAGCAGTATATGAAAAGATATGCGAAGCATTCCGACCTGTCGTCGAGGAGCATATTGCGGTATATGGGGAGTTTAATGATCAACGATTGACGGGCCTTCATGAAACCGCCTCTATTCATGATTTTAGTTACGGTATTTCGGATAGGGGTGCCTCGATACGTATCCCAATTGCCACTGTAGAAAGTGGATGGAAAGGTTGGTTGGAAGATAGGCGTCCAGCTTCAAACGGAGATCC
>JALHST010000268.1 GCA_022865355.1 Maribacter sp.
AGGGCATTTACCACAGAAACCCCTACCCCATGCAGTCCTCCGGAAACCTTATAGGAATCCTTGTCGAACTTGCCACCGGCACCGATCTTTGTCATGACTACCTCCAAGGCCGAAATACCTTCCTTTTTGTGAAGGTCTACCGGGATCCCCCGGCCATTATCGATGGTGGTAATTGAGTTATCCTCATTAATGATGACCTCTATGGTATCGCAATGGCCGCCCATGGCCTCGTCGATAGAGTTGTCTACCACTTCATACACCAGATGATGAAGGCCACGTATGCCTATATCCCCAATGTACATAGAGGGACGCATGCGCACGTGTTCCATTCCTTCCAAGGCCTGAATACTATCAGCCGAATATTTTTCCTTGTTTTCGTCTTTGTCTTTTGCTTCTTCGCTCATAAAATAATAGGTTGTTCGACTTAATTTTTAGAATCCTGCAAATATACGCAATAGCCCATGAAATATAGGGTTTTAAGGTTTTATTAACCTCGAAGTTATCAACAAAAATTGTGGAAAATTCAGTTCTTTGTAGTGCTTGGAATCGGCATTTTGTAGAAAGGCGATTTTTCGGCAGATACTAGGCAAATAAAAAGGGTCATTACGAATACGTTTTGATCAAATAATGTTTTTTGATCTTGCCGAACAAACCTACGTAAAGATATAGCTGCAACGGTTTTGCTTTTAGCTTTTCCTTGAATTTAATGGAGGATTTATTAAAATAATGCGTAATGCTGTAGGTAGTGTCTTTTCCCATCTCCTTCAACAACTGATAGCTTTGATATCGCAAATAAGGGGCCAAATTGCGACCGCGAAACGCATTGAAAGTCCACATATTCAATAAATAGGCCTGATTGTTCTTTAACTTGAACTTTTTGTGTTTGAAATCAAAGTCGTTCAACTCCATAAACATATAGGCGGCGATTTCATTGTGATGTTCCAGACCTATGCACAGCTGGCCCTTTTTAAAGCTATCGATCATTTCTTCTTGTGCACTGCGGGGCATGTCTTTGACCATAATCTCGATTTCCTCAAGACTCAAATATCTGAGCATATATTCGGAGGTATTGCCCTTGATCGATGGAACTGGACAGGGTTCAAAACCTTCCTGAACCCAATAGTAAGGCATGATATCAATGCCCAGCTTTGCCAAACGGTTTTGAAGCCCCATCAGAAATAATCCCTTTCGAATGATGATCCAAAATCTTTTGACTGCGGGAACCCGCTTTCCTTCCTTTATGCCCATAGTCTAAAATTAGGATGCACGACCATATTTTCCATTACCTGCTTCCAAGTTCATGATTTCCCGAAATTCCTTAGAAGACATTATGGCTCTTCCATTGGCCTCGGCAATGATATGTACCCGATTGAGTAAATCTTCATTACTTGCCAATTTGGTTCTTGACGCATCGTACCAAATATTATCTTCAAGTCCTACTCGCACCCCGGCCCCAATGGCGATTGCGAGTGAATTAATCATCAATTGATCATTACCGATACCGGCCAAGCCAAAATGGGAATTTTCCGGAAGATCGCGGATCATTGTTCCGATATGTAATAGATCTGCCTGAGCACAAGCTATGTTACCAAAAAGAAGATTGAAGTAATAAGGCGCTTCGATCAACTGTTTTTTCTCGAGATATTTTGCATAATTGATCATTCCGATATCAAATGCTTCCAATTCCGGGACAATGCCTTTTTCCTTCATGAGGGCAGCAAGATCCTGAACCATTGTCGGTGAATTTATACTCGCCGTGGCATTAAAGTTCAATGAACTCAAAGCCATCCAGCAATTCGGGAACCGTCTTGCGTCTGCGCTTGGGCTGATAGTCTGCGTGGTAAGGGAGGGTCATAGTGCCCCCCTTGCGCGGACCTTCCGGGCAATATCGTCGAGCTTGTCGCGCTGCTTGAC
>JALHST010000269.1 GCA_022865355.1 Maribacter sp.
CAAAAACGGCTCCCACATAAAATTGTGGTATCAATCGTTTCGCCCGGGCCAAATTACGGGTGAATATAGAAACACCGAGACCGAATTCAGACGCATTCACCAATTTCACGGCGTCTTCTTCTTTCTCAAAAATCGTGATCCCGATGACAGGTCCGAAGGTTTCCTCATTAAAAATAGGCATTTTCGTATCGACGTTCACTAGGATAGTCGGTTCGAAATAAGTGCCTTTTCTTTTACCACCAAGAATTATTTCCGCTCCCATTTTACGACTGGAGCGTACTTGCTTTTCCAAATCAATGGCCAAATCTTCGCGCGCCAGGACACCGATGTAAGTTTCTTTATCCAGTGGATCCCCGCTTTTAAGTTGTGCAACTTTTTCCTTAAACTTGCGTGTAAATTCTAGTGCTATACCCCGTTGTACGAGGAGTCGTTTCCCAGCGATACAACTTTGACCGGTATTCTGGAATCGAGCCTGAATGCAAGTTTCAAGTGCCTTTTCGATATGGGCGTCATCGAAGATTACCAAAGCATTATTGCCCCCCAATTCCAATACCGTTTTCTTGATGGCATTACCTGCCAAAGAAGCTACTGAAGCTCCTGCCGGCTTGCTCCCCGTAAGGGTTACCGCTTTGATGCTGTCGTTGGCAATTACCGAGGCAATTTCACTGCTATCTATAATCAGGTGCTGAAAACATCCTTTGGGGAATCCTGCCAGCTCGAATACCTCCTGAATTATTTCCCCACATTGCATAACATTCGATGCATGTTTTAAAACGCCCACATTTCCTGCCATCAAATTCGGTGCCGCAAACCTGAAAACCTGCCAAAATGGGTAGTTCCAAGGCATTATGGCCAAAATAACACCTAAAGGCTCATAGGAAACATAACTTTTAAAGGCCTCGGTCTCAATAATTTCATCGGCCAATTGCTTTGACGCATTTTGGGCATAGTAGTCACAAACCCAAGAACATTTCTCAATCTCGGCCATCGCCTGCGTTATGGGCTTGCCCATTTCGAGGGTTATTGTCCGGGCATATTTTTCGTTGTTTTTTCGCAAGATTTGCGAAACTTTTTGCAACAAATTTGCGCGCTTCGAATAGTCGGTCTTTCGCCACGATTGAAAAGTTTCAGCGGCGAGCCGTAAGGCACCGTTTAATTCATTTTCATTCAATTCCTCGAAGTCGTTTAATTTTTCACCAGTATACGGATTGATTGAATTTTTCATAAGACTTTTCAAATTTTAAACTGGGCAATGCATACGCGAAGCTCACAAAAGTTGACTACAATTTAGCAGATAATGAACTAAATCAATCATGATTTTGTAACAATACTTCTATCTTTGATACTTACCTATAAATCTATTAATAAAAAAGAAAATGAAAGCACTAAATGTACTAATGACGCTAATTATCTTCACGCTATGTATGCCCGTACAGGCCCAAACTGCCGATGAGATAATAAACAATTATTTTGAGAATATTGGCGGTCTAGATAAATTGAAAGCACTTAAAGGGGTGAAGATGACCGCTAAGATGAACCAGCAAGGCATGGAATTTCCACTTGAAATTACACAATTGAGCGATGGGAGGCAAGTAACCTCGGTAAACTTTCAAGGTAAGGAAATCAAACAAGGCGTATTTGATGGCGAGACCCTCTGGGGCACGAATTTCATGACCATGAAGGCCGAAAAAAGCGATGCCGAAACAACTGAGAATTTCAAGCTCAATACCAACGATTTTCCTGATTCGTTCGTCAATTATAAAGAAAAAGGATATGTGGTAGAATTGATCGGTAAAGAAACTATTGATGGTACGGATGCGTTCAAAATAAAATTGGTAAAGGAACCCATTACCGTAGACGGTAAAAAGGAAGAAGATGTTTCCTTTTACTTTTTTGATTCTGAAAACTTTGTTCCCATCGCCATGCAGTCCGAGATCAAGTCTGGCCCTGCAAAAGGTATGATACAGGAAATAACTTTTAGCGACTACCAGGACGTAGACGGAATTTATTTCCCTTTTTCAATGACCCAAGGAGTAAAAGGTCAACCCGGGGCTCCCATAACCATTGAAAAAATTGAATTGAACCCTACGGTCGAAGCAAGTATTTTTGCTTTTCCGGATGAAATGGCAGAGGATAAAAAATAAAACGACATACTACAAACCCTAATCTTTAGGGTTTTTTTATATATAGATCTACTATGAAGAAATTTAATTTACTATTCTGTCTAATAGGGCTTTTATTTCACTATTTCGGGGCATCACAGGCTACCGATGGTGGTAAGGAACTTTTTGGTGACATGACGGCCCGGCATATTGGTCCGGCTATCATGAGCGGGCGTATAAATGATATTGAAATGCATCCTACGAACAGCAGGATCTTGTATATCGGCAGTGCCGGAGGGGGTGTTTGGAAATCGAATGATGCAGGAACCACTTTTAACCCAATTTTTGATGACTATTGCCAATCAATTGGGGTTGTAGCCTTAGACCCCAATGATCCCGATAATACCATTTATGTGGGTACGGGGGAAACTTGGACCCGTAATAGTGTTTCTATCGGGGATGGTTTATACAAATCGGTTGATGGTGGTTCTAATTGGAAAAAATTAAATTTTGAGAAATCGGAACGTATTGCCAATATCATTATCAATCCTGAGGACTCAAATGAAATTTATGTTGCCGTTTTAGGGGCGTTATGGGGTGATAGCGAGGAAAGGGGCGTTTACAAGTCAATTGATGGTGGAGAATCCTGGAGTAAAATTCTGTACATCGACCCGAGGAACGGCTGCGCCGATTTGGCAATGGACCCTAGCAATCCGAAGGTACTTTATGCCAGCATGTGGGAATTTCGAAGAACAGGATGGAGTTTTGAATCTGGTGGAAAAAACAGTGCCCTGTATAAATCTACGGATGGTGGGGCCAGTTGGAATAAAATTCACAATGGTTTTCCTTCCGGAAATTTAGGCCGTCTGGGAATAGCCATTGCGCCATCGAATCCGAATGTACTCTATACCGTCATCGAAGCCGAAGCCGATGCACGTAAAGGCTTGTACCGAAGCGATGATGCCGGTCAGAGCTGGAAACAATTGAACAATGATTTTGGAATAACCGTCAGGCCCTTTTACTTTTCAAGGATCGTCGTAGACCCCAGGGATGAAAATGTCATCGTTAAAGGAGGTCTGAGTGGATCTATTTCGAGGGATGGCGGGAAAACGTTTAAAAGCCTGGGCAATATGCATAGCGACATCCATGATATCACATTTAGTATCAAGGATTCAGATATTATGTACGTCGGCACCGATGGTGGGGTATACCGTTCCTGGGATGGTGGAACCAATTTAGAAATCGTAGAAAATTTACCGCTTTCCCAATTTTATCAAATTAGCGTTGACGATGCTACCCCATATAACGTTTATGGCGGCCTTCAGGATAATGGATCGTGGTACGGGCCATCTTCTTCGTTAGGCGGTGTGGAAGGAAGGGATTGGAATTCAGCCGGGGGAGGTGACGGATTTCGCGTGTTAAAGCATCCGACAAAGAATATTATTTATTCCGAAATGCAAGGAGCCGAGAGCGTATGGCGCTATGACGCCGACAAAAACCTGGTGAAAACCATCCAACCGTTACCGACCAAGGAGGTTAAAAAATTGCGCTTTAACTGGAACGCTCCAATGGCAATAAGCAACCACCAGCCGAACCGTTTTTACATGGGAAGTCAATTTTTGCATAAATCTGAGGACATGGGCGATACGTGGGCCATCATCTCTCCTGATCTTACAACCAATGATCCCGCAAAACAGGCGCAAGAAGATTCGGGTGGCTTGTCTAAAGATAATTCAGGGGCGGAAAATCATACCACGATTTTCACAATTGCCGAATCACCCCTCGACGAAAATGTAATTTGGGTCGGAACCGATGATGGCAATGTGCAAATTACCCAAGATGGTGGCGCAACCTGGACGAATACCGTTGCCAATATACCTGGGCTTCCAAAAAATACTTGGTGCTACCATATTGAGGCCAGCGTATTTGACGAAGGTACGGCCTATGCCGTTTTTGATGGCCATACCATGAATGACATGGCGCCTTATGCCTACAAAACTTCCAATTATGGAAAAACATGGACGAGTATCATAAGCAATGATATCACTGGTTTTGTCCGTAATATTCAGGAAGACTATGTCAATCCTGATTTGCTTTTTTTAGGTACCGAATTTGGTCTCTATATCACCTTGGACGGTGGAAAGATCTGGAAAAAATTTACCAATAATATGCCCTCGGTGGCCGTTCACTTTATAGATCTTCAAAAAACCACCAACGACCTCGTGATGGCTACCCATGGCCGCGGGGTAATAATTATTGATGATATTTCCCCCCTTCGGGAAATGAATGAGGATGTTTTGGAGCAAACGGTATACTTTTTTAAGGACCAGCCTACGATCATCGATGAGGAAAGTGGTTTTTCAGGTGGTTTCGGAGGCGAGACACAATTCGTTGGTCGCAATAAAAGCAAAGACGTGCAGATCAAATATTATCTCTCAAAACGACATACTTTTGGAAAAATGACCATGGAAATACAAGACATGAGCGGCAACAAGGTAGTTGAATTGGTCCCTGGAAAATCGAAAGGTATCAATATCGTGAACTGGGGCTATACCAGAAAGCAACCCAAGGTGGCCAAGGGCAAGACGTTTAGTTTTGGTGGGTTTACGGCGCCTACCGTACCCGCCGGCACGTACAAGGTTATAATGACAAAAGGAAAGGATGTTTATGAACATACCTTTGATCTTGTTTATGATCCCCGGAATCCATTGACCGAAGAAGAACGAGCTCTAAAGTACGAGACTACCATGAAATTGTACGATATGTCGCAGGAACTGGCCTACTTGGTGTATGAAGTTGATGAATTTCTGGCGAAGGCTGAAACCGATAAAAATTCTAAAATGGTTGCAACTCTCAATAATTTAAAGAAAAGTCTAGTCGTTACCACAGGCGACAATTATGTGGGTACGGCCGAGCCCCAACTTCGTGAAAAAATGGCCGATTTATATAGCAAAATCGCCTCGGGGTATGACCGGCCCACGCAAGCCGAACTTGAAAATCTTCAAGCAATTTCCGAAAGATTTCAAAAAGCCCAGGACGATTTTCAAAAATTAAAAAAGAAATTTAAAAGTACCGAGGGATTGAAAATCCAAACATTCGATGAGTTTCTCGAAAGTAAATAAGATTGTATTCCAGAATAAAAGCCATCGGTACTACCCGATGGCTTTTTATTTGGACTTAATTTAAGCATTGCAATGCTTAAATATTAAATTTTTCCATAGTGCCATACATCAAGGAGGTAGGTGTTCTTGTTTTCTTCTTTTAAAACTATTCAACACACTATTTTTAAAGTGTTTCACAAAAATACTTTTGAAAATTAGGCTACTACTTCCCTCCCCTTTCTACCCTTTGTAATGAATACACAACGATTCACTGGTCGAACAAGGGAAACCGGCCGATTAAATAGGCACAACCTAAAAATCGATTTTTTCGATTGAATTGCTAATGACATTTGCCTCTCCATTGGCAAAAAAAGTTTCAAATCTAAAAACGTGCAGGTCTATCCCAATAAAAAATCTAAGAATTTAGGTACTGCATGCTTCATGCAGCCTACACCAATATATTCGCCATAGTAAATGATCAGAGTGCACTATTTGAAAATTTGCCAGCGTAAGGCGTAAACTGAAAAGCCTATTTAAAAGAGTAAGTAATCTAAAATTCATTCAAAATGAAAAATATATGTATTCTACTATTCCTGGTCAATTCAACTTTAGCTTTTGCAAATAAAGGCGTACCGGACAGAATTTTGTTCCCACCGGAAAAAATGGTGTTATCGGAAAATAGCAGCAGCGTGAATAATGCGGCTCTTGAAATCCTGAATAAATTGAAAGCGGATGAAAAGTGTTCAATTACATCCTCTGGACGCGTTCACACGGCAAATGGTAGTTTCACCGCGACCCTCACCGTTTATGGTGCCTGTAACTCGAACCTGGCGGAGGCCATGCGTGATGCCATTCAAGCACTAAGGGCCTTATTTAAATAATGTACCATGAAAAAGCGACTACTAATTTTATTTATGGCTGTGATGTTCAGTAGCGGCAATCAAGTCCTTGGCAATTGTAAAAATAGACCGCCGCTCTATCCTGAATTGGACTTAGCAAATTGTCAAGTGTATAGCGGGTTTATAACCTCTGAAATTCTAAAATACCCCTGGAACACAAAATTTAGTTGTACCCGATCGATAAAAATACGTGTCCTCACAGAGGCAGGTATCATAGGCTTTGGACTGAGTATTACGGCAGGGACTTGCCAAGCGGCCGATGCTGGTATTACAAATGCCATTAGAGGTTTTATAAAGGGGATTTACTAATCAATAATACAATAAAGCAAGGTAGGGCCTTTCAAAAATTGATAATAACTTTTAAACTGTAAAAAAATGAAAATAAAAATAGCGATTTTAATCTTGAGTCTTGCCTTTATTGGCAACATGCATGCGAACAGTTTTGAATTTCCGAATTCCGCAATTCAAAAAATAAGAGCGATTTCCATCGAGGAAATGCACCCGGATATTATTGAACTTCTCGAAGATGGCATCATAAGCACGCTTACCATATCGAACTATACCGACGCTAGTTGTACCCTTAGTGCGGAAATAAGTTACAATGGCGTTGCCCTCAAATTGAGCATAACGGCAGAAACCTGTTACAAGGCAGGGGAAGGCCTCGCTCAGGCGGTCAAGGGGTTCATGAAAGGAGTAAAGTAATACCATTTAGCCCTTGTAAATTTAAATTCGAAATCCCTATATACGATTTTATTGTAGATCTAAGAGTATATCCTAATATGGCACCTCTTACAAAAGAGGTGCTATTTTAACTTAATAATATGAAACATTTTTCACTAGTTTGTTTATTAATTTATTCACAAGTAGTGCTATCTCAAAATACGACGATAACTGCTGAATATGATATGATCATTAATTTAGACCAGCCAAAACATTACGTATCCCAACTCGAATTTGGCAACGGCATTTCATACTACCATTGGAATAATACGGAAAACAGATCTTCTAGCGAAGTCGATGATTTTGGCAACGCCAAGTTTTATATTGATATTACCGATAGCATCGGAACCATTAACATGGTCGACTACCATATCGATAGCATGTCTACGAGAAGCCTTCGGCTGATGGATATTTTTGTTTTAAAGGAGAAAAGACCTCTAATTGAATGGAAGCTGCTCAACGAACAAAAAAATATCGGCAAATTATTGGCCAATAAAGCAATTTGTAGATTTCGGGGAAGAAATTATACGGCCTGGTATTCTAAACAAATACCTAGTGCCATAGGCCCCTGGAAATTAAACGGTTTGCCAGGAATGATATTGGAGGTCCATGAAGAGGATAACATTATGGAAATATACTTCAAGTCAATTCGAATATCAAGTGATGGGATTAATGATCTGACAGCCATTTTCAGCGCCGGACAATCGATTACCCTTAAGGAGTATGCCGAGAGTCAGAATAATCTGGCGGATGAGTTGGTAAAAAAAATTGCTTCAAAACTACCCAGGGGGACCAGCATAAGCGTAGATAGCAAAACCGAGAATTTCATCGAGCGCGAGTTCACGAAATATTAGCGGTATGGGTTTGACCAATTGTCTTTTTTGTTTTCTGCTACTCCTAACCTACTCTGCACAAGTACATTCGCAGATCATACTTTCGGGTCATGTAACCGATACCACGAATACACCCATTCCCTTGGTAAATGTTTTTTTGACCAAAGGCGAAGACACTTCGATTACAAATTACACATATACGGATGATACCGGTTATTACCGGCTTGAGGTCACCCATGCCGGGGAATATATATTCAATGTCAACGGCCTTTCATACAGTAATTATAGTAGCAGAATCAA
>JALHST010000270.1 GCA_022865355.1 Maribacter sp.
GTGACACAGGTAGCGAACACCGTAAAATTTCGTAACCCGTGAAATTGAAAATCCTTATTTTTAAAATATCTTTCAATTGACGTATTGCCTTGTAGGACCAGACAAAAGCATATATTTTCCTTTTTATAAGCCTCTTGCAAAATAAATTCGGTTAGTTTTTTGAATAAGCCTTGTTGTCGGTAATCAGGATGAATACAGAAATTTCCCAGGTAGGAAAAACTGTATTTAGACCTATCAAAATACCCATCATATTCCAAACAACTTCCAAAACCCAATAATAAGGTATTGTCAAAAATCCCGTAATAGCTATACTTCTTTGCCCATACCTCATTAAGCAAGGAAATATTAGGACCCTTATCGAACAAAACTTCGATAAATGGAGTCTTCATGGGCGAAGCATTCATAATATGAAGCATTTCCTGATTATGGCTTTTATTTAGTTTTGCTATTCGAATCATAAGAAGTAGTATTGACCATGGATTTTGTCATAGTGTAAAAGGGAAAACGATCCACACCCAATGCCTTTTTTGAGAAGTCGATTTCTAACTTTGAAAAAAGGTGCTGGTTTCCATCATTCCAAGGATTTCGATGTATATACCTTGCACAAATATTTACTGGCACCTCGGTTCTATTAACAATGGTTTTGACTAATGAATTCATCGCTTCCTCCTCCATCCAATCGCTAATATTCGATAAGGCATAGTTGGCAAAGCGAAGTGACTCAATACTTTTTACTTTGTCCTGAATCGTTCCACATTCAAATGTGAGTCCTTGTATGTTTTTAAGAAAATTTTCATGAAAATCTTGTTGCAAATAAGGAGGTAGCGCTTTCTCAAAAAGAACCTCTCCCAACATATAAAATTGTAGGTAAAAGTTCTTTTTGGCCGGGGTGGAAGTAAAAAATTCACGAAATTTAAGATAAAACTGAGTTCCCAAACTTCCATTTTGGTGTCTTAGGCCTTGAACATCTAAACCTCGGTTTCCGTAAAGCGTAGATGAGAAAACGATCTTAAATAGCCATTTAATCAATGATTTGCTGATGTGCTTGTCAAAATAGACCGCTTGACATTCTACAGATTCCATATTGAGGAGTTCATAAATCTTTCGCTTCCCTATATAATTATAGAATAGTTTGCAAAAAAAAAGGAGGTACTTTTCAAACCGAGAATTTCTAATTACGCCCGTCGTTATCAAATGAAAGTTGTCATTCCAAAACTCCAGATCATCTTTGGGCAGCAGCACTGCCATCTTTTTAAAATAAACAGTCCTTAACGGTTCATTTCTCTTGATAAACCCCAAAAATGCAGCTGATTCAGGAGGTTCGAGTGATTGCGCCGCAGCAGCTTTTAAGCGGCACAATCTAATTTGATTGAGGGAAACATCTAGGGCAAGTATGTGAATATTATGTTTAGCTATCAACGAAAGAGGTACCTCTCCACCACTAGCAATACACATAAGGCTGCCGTTTTCAAGAGGCAGCGCCATTTCCTCTAGTAGGAAATCATCTTGCGAGATACCAAAGTCATACGTGTGCTTCATAACTTAATGGACTTTATAACTTTTTGTTTTATCTGTTTTGTTAATAAAACCATACTTATTGGCTTGCATTTCGACCCTTTCAAATCCTTCAATGGTGATGTCGCCACGCAGTTGGACGGGAATATCCTCAAAACCGTTCAAAATGGCTTCAGCAAGACAGCATAGCGCGGTTCCTCGGGGAGAACAAGAAGTAGTAAGGTGTTCGGAGTCTTTTTCAAGTTTTATGGAAGCACTAAATGGTGTTACGGATATATTACGGAAATCGCTCAATTCTTTAGAAACCGCGGTAGGCACTGACAAATCTGAAATCACGACTTTTTTTGCAATATCAATATGGTTTCCATTGATTATTGGGTCGTTGGTATTCACGGCTACCAAAATACCATCACATTTTCTTAAATCTTGAAGATCAACGCTTACAATGATGTTCAAATTCTTATAAATGCCATTCGATTCCATTTGATATTTCAAATTTTGTAACCTTTTCAAATCCTTTCCCAACAATACAAGTTGAGAAACATTTAGGCTATTGTCTTTGCACAAGCGCAAGGCTAGAATCTTCCCAATATTCCCCATAGCCCCTACAATCCCTATTGTTAATGGGGTGTGCGGGTCTAAGAACGATAGTATATTTCGTTTAAAATTGGTATATCCAATAACGGCAGTCAAGGTGTTACCCGTAATTACTTTTGTGCCTTCTGGTTCTAAAACCGTTTTACCATTACCTGATAGTATAGAATTATAACCACCTAGACTGATGTATTTAGAACCAGCTAAAGCAGCTAGGTTTACACCCTTTTGTATACTAGAGACAATTTCTTTTCGGCTTGCCGTACGGTGTAATTTTTCCATGGAGGCAGAATCTATAGGCAGTACTACAGTAGTTAAATGTATCTTTCCATTATATAAATTTTTCGCATTGAGGACAAAGGGCTCCATTTCCATAAGCATCGCAAATTTGGAAAATAATCGAAGTAACCCAGTATCGGAAGCTTTTGTCAAGGACTTGAATAGCATTCTCATTTCTTCTGTTGGATAGGCAAAATGGGCTAGGAATCCCACTTGAACTGCGTTCTTTGCAGGAGGTTCGATTTCGGTGGAAATAAACCCTAAGTGAGGCATTTCACCTTTATTATCAGAAAAAGGATCATTTAGCATCAAATGTCTTACTATACTATAATAGTCCTTATTTTGTAATAAGAAACAAAGCTCGTTTAATCCTGAGCGCAATTTTCGTATATCCTTTTTACGAATGCGAATGGAGGGTTCAATGCGTAAGGTGTTCGGTGCAGAAATAGAAGGCAGTAGTCGTAATCCATGATTCTTTAGCAAATAAGAGGACATCAAATAACCAAAAACTTTTCTTTGCTCCAGTATGCGCGGAAATAAATTTTCGGTATTGGATGCAAATTTGATGCCTATCATCAGTCCTTTACCTTGAACAGACTCAATAATGTTCGGATATTCATGCTGAATTTCAATTAGCTGCTTCTTTAGCATTGCACCCTTATTTGCCGCGATTAACGGAACATTTTCTTTTTCGATGATACAGAGATTCTCTAAGGCTGTGCTGCATGCAAATGCTCCTCCGGAAAAGGTGGATACATATAATTTGCCAAATTCTTTGATATAGCGGTCTTTCTGAATGGAAATAGAAGCAATTTTTGCAATATTGCCCCCCAGTGCTTTGGAGAACAAATAGTAATGTCCATCAAAATTTTCGCTTGCTAAAAAGGTTCCGGCTCTACCCAATCCCGATTGTATTTCATCAAAAATGATTGGAAAATCATAAAAGGTCAATGCTCTTGGAAGAAGTGGATTAATTTCACGTATTCCGCCTTCTCCTAGAATAGGCTCTAGAATAGCACCTAAGACGGAAGAGAATTGAACCGGCTTTTTCTTCAGTTCACCTTTATGTACACAGAGCTGATAAAGATCAATGGCATTTTGATTTACGATTGTCTCAACTTGTTGACTTACATCTTCCCTTGTATCGTCCACATAGTGGGCTTTTATGGTAAATAAGCCATTGAACTTGGTTTTATATTCAGTCTCGCCCATGAGGCTTCTTGCCCCAAGGGAATTACCGTGAAAGCCATCACGATTTGTGATAAAAGTTAAACGGGCTTTTTCAATAATTACTTTATTATTTTGCCAAACCTTGCGAAACAGATCACCATCTAAATGGGCAAACTGAATCCTTTGGTTCTCTTCAAATTTTTTCAATCGATCTTTCCACTCTAGATATGCATGGTGTAATGCCATTTCTACCACTTCTGAACCTGTAGAGCCAAACATGGTATAAAATGATTTTCCAGTGCTTTTAGCCAATTGTTCACCCAATTTTTCTGCTAAGTTGGCGGCAGCATCCTGGTTGCTCATTTGATCAGAAAGCGGAATTTGACCAGATGATAAAAAACGAATGGCATGTTCAAGCAACTTTTTGTTTCCATGGCCAATAAGATTGGTGCCATAACCACCAACCAAGTCAAGAATTTTTTTGAAATCAGTGTTCCCCGCAGGATACAGGTAATCTCCCTTAGATTTTGTATACGACAAGTTCATTTCCAAGGTATCCAGTACTTTGCCTATATATGGATTGTAATGTCGTTCATAGGTGTCTTCTGAATCATCTGAAGAATGAATTTCCTCAATATTTTTTTTTGATAAATTATCATTAATCAGTTCTGTCACTAATTCACCATGAAGACTTTTTATTTTATGCTCTGAGAGTATCCCTTTTCCATTTTTTACCGCCTGCAATTCACAAAGGGCAAATCTTTTTATGGTCCTATGATTATACTCCATTGGCTCCAATTCCTTAAATAGCCTCGTATTTATTTTTTCAAAAAGGTGGCGTATTCTTTTTATTTCGGTACTTGGTGAACATTCAATATTGTCAATATGGGTTGAATCAGAAAAGACTAAAGCAGCTAAACCAGGACAAAATTTTAACGGATACAATTTAATATGAAGGCCTTGTTGAAAAAGTTCCCGATAATATTCATACACCTTTTCGAGTGGTATTTTAACACCAAATTCATCATTGAAAAAATCTGCTCGTTCCCTTTTTGAATATTCCAGCAGCCCATTTTTATAGGTAACGAGATCTCCCAAATAAATATACTTGTTCTTGATTATACTTTTTTCTTGACCATTAGTCCAAGATGCAGCGAACCGACTTTTAACATACAGGCGATAAAGATCAGTTTCATCCATTTTCATGAGGCCTATGGTAACTCCAGGTAAGGGTTTACCAAGAAAATTGGGTTTAGAATCACCAATTAAAGTAGAAGTTATCTGTTGTGTTTCAGTAGTGCCCAAGGCATTATGCACTTGGACCATAAAAATATCCTCTATTTTTTTTAGAACACCCATGTCGGGCATTGTACCACTAGAAACAATGATTTTAAGACTTTTTTGTAAGGAGGCCTTTAAACTTGGAAAAACTCGGCACATTTCAATCAATAAATTGAATACTGCCGGACCGGCGGTGATATGCTCTGGCTTGAATGTCTTAAAAAAATAGTGTACTGCTTCAGGTTTTTCAGCAAACCAATCTGTATTGATTAAAAGCGTTGGTTGGCCGGTGTAAAGTGCATTTAAAAAACTTCGGATTCCCATGGTATGGGCAAATAATGGGGTGTATCCTCTGCCGCCCAATTTATCCTGCCCATATAACCCAGCTTCTTTCCATGCACTGATATTTAATAAAAATGATTCGTGATCATACGCCACTATTTTGGAAGTGCCAGAAGTACCAGAGGTAGTAATCAAAAGGGCAATGTTTTCTGGAAGCACTTTAGAAATAATCTTCTTCGCATAGTCCATGCTGGCAACAGAGGGCGATTGAGATGCTTGTTTTATAAGGCCGTCAATGTCCAAATCTTTGAAAGTGTCAAGCGATGGAATATTGTTATCAAGCGAGAACTGATTTAGTGCAGTGAGGTTCTTTTTATGCCGCTGATTTCTGCCGCCTCTTAATAGTTCACTTGAAGGCAGAATGATTTTGGTGAAATCAATTTTGTCATTCCAAAGGGCCAAATCTTCTTTTTCCAAATACATGGGTAAAAAAACCTGTACACCATAACTTGCCAATGCGATGAATAGAACCGCTGCATAGATTTCACAACTCACTTCTATATTTGCCAATAAAACGGTGTCCCCTTGTTTGATATCATATTTAGCGAACTTAACAAACAGCTTGCAAACAATATCCCTCAATTGGCCTAAGGAAATGACCACTAATTTGTCGGCTGTATGACCATAAATTATTTCAGATTTTATCATTCTATGGGGTAGTTCCTCAAATAATAATCCTCCAAGATTATGCATACCCATTGTGTAATTTATTTTGGAAGACCCCAGCACAAAATCAAAATGCTCTGTTTGAATTTCCAAGAAATTATTTTCTAATTTTTTCATTGCCAATAAATTTTTGAATTAAAGATGGAAGTAGGACCATATCACAAATTAATGCTGCAAAAACCGCAAAAACACTCAAAAAACCAAAATATCGTATGGGTGGCGCCGACGAAAATAAAAGGACTACAAAACCAGAACAGATTACCGCGGATGTAAGTATAATGCCGGGAGCTGATTTTAATATGGCTCCTTGGAGGTCTCCTTGTTTTGTGTACCAATACATAAAGTGGATGGTATCATCAACAACCATACTTAATAGCATACAACCTATGGGTATGGTAACCATATCTAATCGGATTCCGAGCCAGCCCATTAAACTGAGCATGGCAGCAATCGGTAGGACATTTACCAGCATTGCGAGAAGTACCAATTTCAATTTCCTTAGGAATAGAAAAAAAACAACAAATACGAAAGAGAATGCCAATCCCAGACTATTTCGAAAAGCACTCAGCAGTTTGCTTGAAACCTGGGTGTACAAAGTCATGAATCCGGTAAGTTTTGGTTGGTAAATGCCAAAATGTTTTTCAGAAATATCATTAATTTCCTGAATTAGTTTTACCCCTTGGGATGTCGACATTAGGGGCACAAAAAAGGTGACACGGTATATATTTTGGTTTGACTTTGATTGGTATCCCAAAGCGGTTTTATCTATTAGTGAAGGAAATCTATGATAGGATATAACTGCCCCAACTTGATGGAGTTCATATACATCATGAATCCATCCAATAACCAAAGGTCGTTCCAGATGCGACTCATCAATGGTAAATTCCACTGGGAAATAAGGGCCAACAACAGACTCTACATACGTATGGTCAATATAGGCCCGATTTTTTTCGGTAAGAACGGATAGGCTGTAGATTTCCGATTTCAATAGAAATAGGCCTGGAATTGTCAATAAAATCACTATGATTAATATAATACGGAGGCTCTTAAATGGAATTAGCCGAGTCTTTTTTGATACTTTAAAACTATTGGTCAATTCAAAAGGATGGGTTTTTGGATAAAATATCCATAAGGCCGCAAGTAATACACCCATAACTCCGGAGATACCCAAAATCGCAAAATCTCTTAAAAGTGTTATTTCACTAAACAGGAATGACGCAAAACCAAGGACGGTAGTTGCTACCACCCAAATACTCGGACGTAAAACTTTTTTAAAATCGCCACGTTGCGAAAGAACATGCATTGAGATCGATGTACTGTAAAATAGGAGAATAACAGGTAAAATAGTAAGGGCCATACTAATGGGAATCCCAAAAATAACGGAAGTATACATCATAGTCACAACCGAGGCCAATGCTACTAATAGCGTTTGAACGATAGCTATAAATGATTTTAAGACCACTACAAGAAGAAGCGTCAAAACTACGAGTCCGATAAAAAAGTATAAAGAAGATTGATTTTGGGTTTGTTCATTTATTGCCTGGTGAATAACTCCTGTTCCAGCAAGATGATAATCACCCTTGATTGCGGAGAAGAGCTTCTTAATCTTATCAATGAGCTCTGGCCTGTTGGGATTCACATGTGATTTAGGTTCGAATTTTACTATAAAGACATTCTCTTTTGGCGTTTTTGTCTTTTTGTACTGGATATATTTTACTGGCCAACTACTTACATTTATTACATTGTCAAAGTCATTGATAGATTTAACTTTTGGCAAGAGGGTGTTTTGAAAATACGTGGAATCTTGATTTTGAAAAGCAATAATTAGTAAGGCATCTGAATCAAAATCTTCGAGAAACAGTCTATAGTCTTCAATTGCTTCAGAATCAGCTGGAAGCCATCTTTCAATTGAATTGTCATAGGTAATCTTTTGTAATATGAAGTAACCCCCACAGATATAACAAACCATAAAAAAAAGCCTGATCCTAAGATCTAATTTAAAAGATTTCATAATCGATTACTCTTTATATATTTAACTAGAATACAAGCCTGTGGGACTTGCATAGTGTTTGACCTTTTTGACACTAAGCAATAGGTGCTTGCCCTTAATACATTCCTGCCTACTTTCGAATGACGGAAATTTATTTACATCGTTTGCGATTTCTTCAACACCGCTTTTACTGCAGCTCGATGCCACCATTCGATTTAATATCTCAAGAAGGCTATATTTGATTGACTTTTTCACAATGCTCTTATTTAGATTGTTAATTACAATGCAATTTAATAGCGTTTCAAAATCTGAATGTCCAGAATTATATAATTTGAATAAATCAGGACAAATTAAGCCATGAATATATTCTGTAGCATTAGGTATGGGGGAAGATGAAATCAGGATGAACAGGAATAATTTTAAAAAGACTTAGAACGAAATTAGGAAGTCCCATTGCAGTATCGCGGCAGCAGAATAGTTAGGATAGGGAAGGGCGGTTGGGATGAAGAGTTGGCAGTTTACAGTGGACAGTAAGCAGTTAACAGTAAGCCGGGAATATTATTTAGTTAACTTATTTAGCCATAGGCCGGCGATCTGGCCAGAGGTAGGAGCGCAGGGTAGCCTTTCGTTGTTTTTTCAAA
>JALHST010000271.1 GCA_022865355.1 Maribacter sp.
ATGGCCATGGCTTCATGGCCTTGATAAAAGACTCAGAAGGAAACCGAATTGCCTTGCACTCCCAAAATTAAATTTCTAAATATAAAATATTGTGGCTTCGGCCCTTGCGCCAAATCGAATCGGTATAATGGTTGTACCAATTCCTTTGGACACATACATCTTTGAAATCGTATTGGTGTACCAGCCTTTTAGGTATCTCCCACTGCCATGAGGCTTGAAGATGGGAATTCCAAAAAATGTAATTTGCCCTCCGTGTGTATGCCCTGATAATATGAGCTTTAGGTTTATGTTCAAATCTGGCAATAAAACGTCAAGATCATCACGGAAAGCAGGGCAATGGCTTAGTAGGATAGCATCGTACGATTTGTTCATGTCGCCAATTGATTTAACAATGTCAGGTGCACCTAGTGCGTAATCATCGACACCGATAATATTTATCTTTCTGTTCCTCAACCAAATTTCATAAGATTCATTGATCAATAATAGGCCATTGTGATTTTTATAAGTTTTCCTCAAAAGATCTAGATCAACGCGACCGGAATGCTCTTTATTTCCTAAGATTGCTATTTTCAGAATTCGGTCGTCCATTAGCCCCAAAAAGCTGTGTAAGAGTCCCATTTGGTTGGTACGCGTTATACTATCGCCCGTTATAAAAACGACATCGGGAAATTCCCGGTTAATGCGCTGTGCAATATAGTTATGAAACGACTCTATCGATTTTAAGTGCAGATCGCTGATCTGGATCGCCTTTAACCGATTGGTTCCTCCTTGTGAAAGATCATATTGTTTCCAGTCAATAATATATTTTTCAAACCAAAAAGCATCCAATAGCACTAGGCCCAGCAACCCAGCAAACAATGTACCTATGAAAGTTCTTCTATTGGTCTTCATAATATATATTTTATTTGAAAAGCACCTATAAAATTCTGAAAGCCTAACGGAATGATGAATGCTAAATTGCCCAGAACGACTGCAAAGCAAATAAATCGATGCGGATGACAACGTGACCTACTATTTTTATACATGAACCGATTGGTCAAGACATGTCTTGATTGAAAAGAAATTGACGAAGGAAATATGATTGAACAAAGGGTATTACGAATAACTGATTTGTAACTACTTGGCCAATTCCAATAATGCAATATCAAAGTCGTTCTCTAAGATTACTTTTCCGTTCATCACCTCTACAGGGGTATTTGAGTAGGCGTCGTAGAGTTTCGTACCATCCCCGAAAAAGCCTTTTACCCAAAGGGATTTCTTGCCTAGGGGTAAATCGAGGCCAACTACTACCTTATCCTTAAAGTCGCCATCGATATACGTTCTGCTGAAAACATATGGACTTTTGGCGAGGCGAAGATGTTTGCCGGCCCCAATGGCCGGGTGGTCTCTTCTGAACTTGCCTAATTTTTGCCAATGTGCATGCACTTTTTGGATTGCAGGCAAACTATCAAGTTCTTGCCAATTCATAAATGACCGTAAGGTAGCATCTCCTATGGCATCTTTAATAATCAGGCTTCTTGAAGTTTCATCCCCATAATATATTTGGGATTCCCCAGGGGTAAGCAGTAAGATATTGGCTGCTTTATAGGCCTGTTTTCTTTCCTTATCAAAGGGTTCTCCGTCATCGTGCGAAGTCAAATAGTTTAGAACCGTCTTCCCGGAAAGCGTCGTATTCAAAAGATCACTATACGAACTGAATATTGATTCATAGTCTTCCTTTTGTGCGTCCTTTTTTAATTGGAAATTAATAAGGCTTTTAAACCCATGGTCAAAATAGTCTATCTTCTTATCGCCAAAATTATATTCGGTACCGTTCGATATAGAATAACCGTATACTTCGCCAACCATATAAAATGGATTCTCATCTAAAATTTCCTCTTGATGTTTTTTCTTCCAAGTCTCGAAGGCATAGGCCGCTTCCTTTGATAATTCGGTCCATGCGATTTCATCGGCATGCTTTGCCGTATCAACGCGAAATCCGTCGATACCAAAGTTGTTGATATAATCGGTCAGCCATTTGATAATATAGAATTTCGGGGCCCGTGGATACCCCGTGCGGTCGAAAAACAATTGGAGTTCATCAAGTTCATTGCTTAACCGGCCCTCGGCTTTCCATTTTGCCAATAAGGGATCAGGTAATTCAACGCTTTCGGTAGACTCGGTTAAAATATCCGGAAGATTTTTGACCAAGCAACAACTGGTGGTGTTCTGATAGTTGGTATAATCGCAAATTGGGGAGGTTCGAACCCAATTTTCGGGCCAAACGGGGTCTTTTGGCGTTACCGGCCCCGTGTGGTTTAAGACCACATCCATAATGACACGAATGCCATTTTTATGGGCGGTTTTTACAAAATTTTCCAAATCCTTGCGTGTTCCAAAATTGGGGTCCAATGCCGTCCAGTCCTTGGCCCAATAGCCATGATAGCCATAAGTGACTCCCGATCCTTCATCGGTATCGCCATGGATCTGCTCAACGACGGGGGTAAACCATATAGCGTTCACGCCGAGATCTGTAAAGTAGCCTTCTTCTATTTTTTTGGTTATGCCTTCCAGGTCGCCACCCTTGAAACCTCTCAAGACGCCGGTAGAATCGACACGTTCGAAATTAATATCGTTTTCTGGGTTTCCGTTATTAAAACGATCGGTCAGTAAGAAATAGATGTTGGCCCCTTCCCATACGAAAGGTGTATTATTTGCCGGTTTGGACGCTACTTCTTCTGTTTTTGATAGTTCTTTTTCGGGTTCATTGATAATTTCCTTGCAAGAAAAAAGAAATAAGAAAATTGTAACGACCAAGAGCAGTTTTTTCATCTCCATCTATTTTGGTTAAAGCTATAAAATGCAGATGGAAATAGAAAATTTTATTTATTGCGATTCAATACTTTAAACTCCTCATAGCAACTACTGATAGCATCTAATATCTGAAGATCGTTGGCCGTAGTAATGAATGACTTTGAATAATTGCAGTTGTTAAGTATATCCTCGATATCGACTTTCTCTACCTGAAGTAACTCTATAAGTGTTTCCCGATCAAATTTCGATGCCAAAAGATTTCGTATTTCATCGTCTTCCTTCATTTGTCTTAACTTGCGCATCTGATTCGGTTTTTTTCCGAAAAGATTGCGAAGTAGGTCAGCGGGATTCAGGATGGCACCCAAAACCTTTGTTACCGCACTTGGATTTTTATTGCCCGCCTCGTATCCCACATTGAGTCCCGAAATACTGTACTGATAGGCCGTATTCATTGGAAGGTTTTTCACATCTATTTCCAAATAACCAGTCAGTTGATAGGGCCGCACGATAACTTCTTCAAGGGCATAGGCTAATTCAGTAAGGCCGATTTGGGTATCCTTAAACTTGAACATGTCATTGGTGACCCTTATTTTTTGTGACTTGAATCCGAGAAAGGAAAAATAAAGGGTATCATTGACCGCTGCGGTAATGGCAAATTCTCCCTTTTCATTGGTAATGGTCCCTATTACCTGATTCAAGTTCAATACGTGAACACTTTCCATGGGCTCGTTCGTTTGTGCATTGATAACCACGGCCTTGATTTTCTTGTCTATGGTGTTTTCTTCATCTTGGGAATAAGAAAAAATGCAGGAGAAGGCACAAATAAGGGTTACTAATTTATTCATATATGAAGAAACGGGGGTTATAAACAAATTTCCGTGCATATTTTCTTTCTACGTAAAGCTACTCCAGTTAATTATCGGAATTTTTACGCTTGATTGGCGTTAAAAATAGGTATAAACCGAACAAACAGCACAAAAAAAATACGCCGCAGCGTATTTTTAATATACAATTAACTAAAGATAACTAAAAGAAATCACTTCTTCGTTTGCTTCGACGATTACCTGAATTACTGGCACTGGCTTTTGAGCCATTTCGTTCACGTCCTTTTCCTCGACTTCTTTCGCGATCTTTTCCTCCTCGATCTCGATCCCGGTTTTGAACCCTATCACGACCACGACGGTTACCACCGCCACTAGATGATGATCCCCCGGGGCTTTTAGAAACTTCAACATTTACAAACCTACCATCGACCTTGAATTCGGTAAATTTTTCAAGCACTTTTGCCGTATCGGACGCATCGGTATTAAAGAATGAAAAACTTTCCTTGACATCTACCTTAGAAATAGCATCCCTGCCAAAATCGAGCGTATCTTTCAAGAAGTCTTTTAGCGACATCCAGTCATAACCATCTTTTTCACCAACATTGATAAAGTATCTTACTGAACCGTCAGCTGCCATTTCCCCTCCACGATTACGTTCGCCTCGGCCTTCGCCGCGTTCCCTGACGTCAGGGGTATTTAAATCTTGCGTCTTATTGTAATAGTTGTAAAACCGTGTAAATTCAACCGAAATTATTTTTTTAATTAATTCATCACGATCAATACCTTGTAGCACATCATTGATGGCCGGAAGATAATCCTCAACATCTTCGTTTATCTTGGTGTCTTTGATTTTATTCGCCAAATGGTATAATTGTATTTCACAGATTTCCATTCCTGTCGGAATTTTTTTGGCAATAAATTGTTGCTTGATCTTATTTTCGATGGCTTTGATCTTCCGCAGTTCACTGCGCGTAATGATCACCATTGAAATCCCCGATTTCCCGGCACGACCTGTACGACCACTGCGGTGTGTATAGGTTTCTATTTCATCAGGAAGCTGATAGTTGATAACATGGGTGATGTCATCTACATCTATTCCCCTAGCGGCAACATCTGTAGCAACCAACATTTGCACTTGTTTCTTGCGGAAGGCGTTCATAACGAGATCTCGCTGATTTTGGCTAAGATCTCCGTGTAGTGCTCCGGCATTGTAACCATCCTCGATCAATTTTTCGGCAACTTTCTGCGTATCCCTCTTGGTACGACAGAATACTAGCGAGAAAATATCGGGATTCGTGTCTGCCAATCTTTTTAAGGCGGAATAGCGGTCTCCACCACCTACAACATAATATTCATGTTGCACGGTATCGACACCTGAATTTTTCGTCCCAATAGTTACTTCCTTAGGATCGTGCATGAACTTTTTGGCGATAATCGAAACTTCCTTCGGCATGGTCGCTGAAAACAACCAGGTAGATTTTTCTTTTGGCGTGTTTGAAAGAATATCTTGGATATCCTCAAAAAAGCCCATATTGAGCATTTCATCGGCCTCATCCAAAATACAATAATCGATTTTTGAAATATCGACCAGGCGGCGTCCTATCATATCCTTCATACGGCCGGGCGTGGCCACAATGATCTGTGCCCCACGCTTGATCGACCTGGCTTGATCCG
>JALHST010000272.1 GCA_022865355.1 Maribacter sp.
ATGAACAGACCCCCGCTCAATGGGAAGGCAAGGAGCTGTTTTTCATTTAGACCACTTCGCGCCGTGGTAATATACAAAGTATTTAAATCTTTACCTCCAAAACAGCAGGAAGTCACGTGAGGAGCTTCTACTGATAGTATTTCCATCACTTTGCCCGTGCTAGGATTCCATCGTCGCACGCAACTGCCGCCCCAATGTGCAATCCAAAGCATACCCGCCGTATCGATGCACATACCGTCCGGGCTACCATAGGCCTTCGGCACTTCAATGACGGTTCTCTTATTGGTGATTACCCCCTTTTCCTTATCAAAGTCGTAGGCTGATACCCGAAAGGTCGGGCTATCGATGTAGTAAAACAATCGGTGATCCGATGACCAGGCCATTCCATTAGAGATAGTAGTTTTAGGTATCTGAATAGAGGTGTTTAAGTCATTGGCAACTCTATACAGGTTCCCGGAACCGGGTTCAAATTCTTTGTGCATGGTACCGATCCAAAAGTGGCCGTCCGGACCTACTTTTCCATCGTTATGGCGCATGAGGGGGTTTGAACTTTCCAGAACAGTATGATGTGTCAAGGCAGCAGTTTTTGGATCGAATGAGGCCAGGCCCGATTCTAATGCCAATAAAAGCTGACCGTCATTTTTGGGAACGGCCGCCCCAATCATTGCATTAAAATGCCAGCTTTGATTTTTTTGGACGGAAGGTTCGTGACGATGTAATGTTTTGCCTTCGATATCCACCCAATAAAGAAATTGGCCGCGCCAATCCCAAACCGGCCCTTCGCCGAGGATGGCTTTGGCATCATATACTAATTGGGCTTTATGGATCGGAATATTTTTCACCGTGACCAAAATTGATGGTGTTGGAAGGTACGCAATTTGGAGAACACTTTTGACATGGACGACCGGATGGGGGCAATGACCTACAACCATAGATTAAACACCATTGATTTTCTTGGTAGGCTTTGCCAATAAAAGCAATAATATGCAATTCGCAAGAAGGCACGATTACAATTACCTAGGGATACTTTAATAAATAAAAGCGCTTTTAATGAATTTATATCAGTTGGGGCAACCGTGTTTATTTTAGCAATTGCTTGTACTTACCCGTATTGCCAAGGAGCTCTGTCGCAGCAAGAATGGCTTCATCGTGTTTTAGGTAATAGTCATAAAGGCCTTCACGGTAGAAGTAACGTTTAATGATCTCGTCCTCCAGATTTTTTTGAATCTCTTTTTGATAGGTACCCACTGCGGCCAGTTTGCTTTTTTCCAAATCGGCCAGTAGGGTCCTAAAGTCTTTTTCCAAGGTGTCATTAAAAAGGGTTTCGTCCCTATTTGTCAAGGCATCTTTTAATACTTTTTCGGCCTTGGTCTCGAAGGAAAAATCACTTTGGGCCACATGTTTTTTAAAGTCTTGGAAATCACCATCGGTAAACTTGAATACATTCAGGTCAGCAACCTTATGGGAATAATAATAGTCGGTCGCAAAATCGAAGATTACGTTGTTGGCCAACAGGGCATCGGTCAAATCATTTGACTGGAGCGCCGCTATTTGAACATCGGGCAGTACCCCGCCACCATCCTGAACCTTTCGGCCATTACGGGTCGTGAAATCTTTATAGGCGGTCGTACGAACGGCATTGCCTTCGGCATCACGGTTCCAATAATCCAGCGACTGGATACATCTGCCCGACGGGGTATAGTACCGGCTAATGGTCACCTTTAATTGGGTGCCATAGGTTAATTTCAAGGGGCGTTGTACCAAACCTTTTCCAAAACTTCGGGCACCCATTATGACCGCCCGGTCAAGATCTTGAAGCCCACCGGAAACAATTTCGCTTGCAGAGGCACTGCTGCCATTTACAAGCACCACCAAGGGAATATCAGTATCTACGGGTTGATTGCTGGTTTTATATTCCTGATTGAATTTTTTGACTTTTGATCGGGTTGTAACGATCAGCTCACCCTTTTCAACGAACAAATTGGTAACGTTGATGGCTTCCGACAACAAACCGCCCGGATTGCCGCGCAGGTCCAAAATAATTCTTTCGGCCCCTTGGCCTTTTAGGTCTTCCAGGGCTTTCTTGGTCTGACTGGAAGCCTTTGCATTGAATTTCGCGAGGACGATATACCCTGTTTTGGCATCGACCATTTTATAAAACGGCACGGCATCGACCTCAACTCCCTCCCGCTTTATGGTGGCTGTTTTGATTTCGCCGTTTCTTTTGTAGGTAACGGTAACCGTAGTATTGTTCGCGCCTTTTAAAAGTTCACTTGAATTATCATCAAAATCGGCTACATTGATATCCCCGATTTTAATAATTTCATCCCCGGCCTTTAACCCCGCCTTGTCAGCAGGATAATCTTTATATGGCTCAATAACCAAAAGCTTGTCTTTATAGGAACGCACTAAGGCCCCGATACCCGAATATTCCCCGGCATTGTTTATTTTGTATTCCTCCACGTCCTGTTCGTTCAGGAATTTGGTATAGGGATCCAGCTCATCCAACATGTTTTTGATTGCTGCATCCATAAGTTCCGCCGGATTGGTCTCATCTACATAGTTCATGTTCAACTCTTTGAACAAGGTCGTGAAGATTTCAATCTGCTTGGCGATTTCGAAGAAATCTCCCTTAAAACTGCTACCCAATATCAGTAGGGATATGGCAAATACAGGAATGAGCACTTGTTTTTTAAGCATCTTTTTCATTGTCAATCGTATCTAAAAATGTTTGTAGTATACCTTTTATACGTTTGTCCAAATCAGAATATTTGGGCATCTCTTTTCCAAGATATAAAAATAGAAACGCAAAATTAGTGTCACTATTGTTAAAAACAATCTCTTTGTTCAATCGGTAGGCTTCCCGCATCAAACGCTTTATGCGATTTCGCCGGACGGCACTTTTGAAATTTTTTTTTGGCACTGCGACCGCTGCCTGAAACTTTACGTCTTCGGGTAGGACGGTCTTTAGGTACACCAGTTTGACCGGAAAGTTTGAAATGTATTTTCCTTCTTCAAAAAGTTTTTCAATCAACTTTTTGCTCTTCAACTTTTCTTTTTTTGGAAAGGTATACGCCATAACGGTATAAATGTAAAGATAAAATAGCGGGCCAAGAGTATGATTTTTATCATTGTTATCACGGCATGAGGGCGATATCTTGGCGACCAGTTTTTATTTTGACACCACATTCTAGAAAAGCGAATATATGGGAGAACTACTAGTAAAAAGCCTTGGGGATTCTCTTGACAGGGCCAAATATATCGACCTTTTGATAAAAGATATCGAGGCCATGCAAGAAATGCTGGTCCAAGGCCTATTCGAAAAATCACCCCTACGAATCGGTGCGGAACAAGAATTTTGTCTTGTGAACGAGGCGTGGGACCCTGCGAACAAGGCCATGGAAATCTTAAAGGACCTGGATGACCCACACTTTACCACAGAACTGGCACAATATAATCTGGAGGTTAATCTCGACCACGCTATCCTAGGGGGTGAATGCTTTTCAAAAATGCATGGACAGCTAGATCGACTATTGTCCTTGGCCAAGGCAGCGGCTGAAAAACATGGTGTAAAAATTCTCCTTGCCGGAATACTGCCCACCATTACCACCCGGCATATGCAGCTTTCCTATATGACCCCTATGCCACGCTATCGGGAATTGAACGATGCTATTAAGCAGCTTCGAAAAAGCGATTTGGAATTGCATATCAAAGGCGTTGATGAAATTAACTTACACCACGATTCGATTCTTTACGAAGGTTGCAACACAAGCTTTCAATCGCATTTGCAGATCGACCCCGACGATTTTGAGGATACCTACAACTGGGCCCAGGCCATCGCGGGCCCCATACTTTCGGTCTGCACCAATTCCCCTATGTTGATGGGGAAGGAGCTATGGAATGAAACCCGGATAGCGCTTTTTTCCCAAAGTGTGGATACCCGTGTCAGCTCCTATCTGTTGAACGAGCGGGAAGCTAGGGTGGGATTCGGGAACGATTGGGCCAAAGGCACCATAATCGATTTCTATAAAGATTCAATCGTTCGCTTTAGGAGCCTTTTGACGGCCGCCTTTGAAGGCGATAGTGTATCGGAGCTCCGCGACGGTAAAATTCCAAAATTGAAAGCACTTAATCTACATAACGGCACCGTTTATAAATGGAACAGGCTCTGCTACGGAATTACCCACGAAAAGCCCCATGTTCGCTTGGAGTGCAGGTACATGCCATCAGGACCTAGTACGGCCGATGAAATTGCCAATATGATGTTCTGGACAGGGGTTATGCTCGGGAGACCGCAAAAATTCAAGGACATTCGCACACAAATGGACTTTAAGGAAGCCAAGGATAATTTTTATCATGCGGCCCGTTATGGCATGGCGGCACAGTTTCATTGGGAAGGTAAATTGGTATCTAGCCAAAGTTTGATCTTGAATCAATTATTGCCTATGGCATACACCGGTCTTTTTCGCATGAATGTTTCTCCCAAGGATGCCGAACGCTACCTATCGATAATTGAACATAGAGTGAATTCAAGGAATGGGGCCGAATGGGCATTACAAGCAGGGAGAAAGCTCAAGAAGCAATATAAATTGCCAGAGGCCCTTAAAATCTTGACGGCAACCACCTACGAACGACAACAAAAGGGCTATTCGGTCGATGCGTGGGAACTGCCTCGTGGTGACGAATTAAGTTTTGATATAGCAGCCAAACAAGTAGGTGATTGCATGAATACCGACGTAATTACGGCACAGGAGACCGATAGTGCGGCTTTGGTATTAAAAATGATGCAGTGGAATAGCATTCATCATTTGCCCATTTTGAACGAAACACTTGACTTAATCGGGCTTTTGACTTGGACCGATGTGGAAATGTATTTGGAAAAGCCAAAGAAACAGCAGCAATCAGTCGCGAAGATCATGAGACGACAATTGATCACCACTACGGCTGAAATGCCCATGATGGCAGCAAAATCTATAATGACGGGCAATGCCATAAATTGTCTTCCCGTTGTCAAGGGAAAAAAACTAGTGGGAATCATCACTTCAAAGGATTTTTAGAACATGCCGACATTCGCACCAAAAGCAGTAAAAACCCCAAAAACAAGCCGAATCCTTGGCCATATAAAAGGCGCAAAAAAGGGCCCGACCGCTATAATTTTTTGCGGCATCCATGGCAATGAAATGGCAGGGGTCAAGGCGATGTCCCAAGTTATCAATAAAATCAATCTCCTTTCGCAAGAGATACGGGGCAACCTATTTGCCATACGGGGCAACCTGGCGGCGCAACTAAAAGGACAGCGATTTTTAGACGAAGATCTCAATCGCCTTTGGACGAAAGAAAGAATTGAGAAGATCAAAGCAAAAGAAGCGAGTACACGAGGGATCGAGGAGCAGGAGTTGCTTGAGCTGCACCATCTTATTTCTGACATCGTAAAGGTCCAATCCCCTCCCTTTTATTTTATCGATCTTCATACCACTTCGAGCAAGACCTTGCCATTTCTGACCATTAATGACGCCATGATCAACCGTAAATTTTCGAGTCTGTTCCCGGCACAGGTCGTTTTAGGAATTGAAGAGTATTTAGAAGGAGCGCTCTTGAGTTATATCAATCAAATGGGCTATGTATCCGTAGGCTTCGAATCTGGGCAACACACCGATGAAGCCTCCGTAGAAAACAACATCTCTTTTATTTGGCTCTTCCTGTTTTTTGCAGGAATCGTAGCGGAACCCAATGAAATATTCCTCGAAGGCCATCGTCGAAGATTGGTTGAAGCGGCACAGGGAACATCAAATTTTTATGAAATCACCTATCGCCATCAGATCAAGAAAAAGGAAGAATTTTTGATGATGAATGGGTTTGAAAGTTTTGAAAAAGTGTTAAAAGGAACCGTATTGGCCAAACACAATGGGAAGGAGATCCACGCTAGGCAAGATACCGTTCTTTTTATGCCACTCTACCAAAAACAGGGAGAAGACGGCTTTTTTTTGATTAGAATAATTCCCAAGTGGGCATTGCGCGCCTCATTATTTTTCAGATGGATACGCTTGGAAAATTTACTAGTGATATTGCCAGGAATTTCCTGGAATGGACCACAAAAGCAAGCACTCCTCGTAAATACAAAAATAGCACGATTTTTTACCGAATCCTTTTTTCACCTTTTAGGGTATCGTAAAAAGATAATCGATAAAAACCGGCTCATCATGTATAATCGGGAACGTTTCGCCCAAACCGAAATGTACAGGCATGAGTGGTGGTACGACCACAGGAAGAGCCAATATTAAGGTGCCTGCCAGACATTGTTTTCTTGATTCACATCGGCCATTAGCTGCGAAGGATCGATCATAACCGCCTTGATACTGTCCAAAGGGCGATTTAACACAAAGCCATAGTTTGAAAATGCCCAAGGCCAATCTGGTATTACCGTTCTTTTGACGTTGGGATAGGGATTTTCCTTTTCACCCCGCATCATACGTAAGGGCGCATAAAAGGTTTCCTGGGTACCATCATTGTATACTACCAGGATGTCTAAAGGCATGGGCATCAGTCCGATGCGCTCCATCGAAATTTTTGTGTTACCGCCGTCGGCCGTAACCGCTTTTATGCCATAATCTATCGTATTGGTCGTCTGCGTCCAATCAGTGAGATACCAATCGAGCTCTATACCAGAAACTTTTTCCGCCGATCGCTTGATGTCGTTAGGGACAGGATGCTTAAACTTGAAATCAGCGTAATATTTTCGCAGCGTTTCCATCAATTTGTCCTGTCCAATGACATATCCTAGCTGGGATAAAAAGATGGAGCCCTTGCTATAGGCCGACGCGCCATAGGCTGCGTTAAGGGCATATCGGTCGGCATGGGTAGTCTGTGGCTCTTCCTGGCCCGAGAAGACCAAATTGTAATAACTTTTATAGGTATCCTCGAACGGATTCTCTTTTTTGGGCTCCATAATCTCATTCATGCACAAGGTGGAAATAAAGGAAGTGAAGCCTTCATCCATCCACTCGTATTTTGATTCGTTGGTAGCCAATACGTGTTGAAACCAGGAATGGGCCATTTCGTGGGCCGTGACACCGACCAAACTACCAAATTTACGGCCCCCAGTGATCAAGGTCCCCATGGCGTATTCCATACCGCCGTCACCTCCTTGGATCACTGAATATTGTTCATAAGGATATTTTCCGATATTCTTGTTGTAAAACTGCATCATCTCGGCAGTTTTAGGTTGAAGATTTTTCCAGTTTTCCAGAATGTCCTTATTATTCTTATAGAAGAAATGAAGCATGGGACCATTTTCTACTTTTAAGGTGTCATGAATGTATTCGGGATCGGCGGCCCACATAAAATCATGCACCATGGGTGCTTTAAAATGCCAGGTAAGGGTTTTGTTTTTTGACTTTTTCACTTTGGTGCCAGGGGCCTCGTAGCCATGACCAATTTCCTGAGGATTCTGCAAATAGCCGCTTCCTCCGACGACATAGTCCTTATCAATGGTCAGTTTTACATCAAAATCGCCCCAAACCCCATGGAACTCACGGGCAATATAGGGATCGGCATGCCATCCTTCCACATCGTATTCCGCAAGTTTCGGATACCATTGGCTCATGGAAAGCCCCACGCCATCGGCATTATTACGTCCCGAACGACGGATCTGAACGGGTACCTGCCCCTTAAAAGCCATCTCAAATGTGGTCTTACCACCAGGGGGTAACGGCTTTAAAAGGTCGACTACAAGAATGGTTTCTTCTTCCACATAAGCAATTGGGACGCCATCCTGAGCCAGAGAAGTAACATGCAAATAGCCGATTTCGTTCTCCGAGAGTCCGGCAATCCTACTTTTACCATTCACAACCATTCTACTATCGGGATCCTGTATGCTCTGAAGCCGCATGTCCATCTCACTACCGGGCTGAAAAGCGTTAAAGTATAAGTGATAATATACCCTATTGAGTTCATCGGGAGAATTGTTGGTATAGACTAATTTTTGTGTACCCGTATATTGATAATTTTCCACATTCATGTCGACCATCATGGTATAATCAACATGTTGCTGCCAATAGCATGCTGTTTCCTGGGCCTGAATACCGAAGGAGAAGCTCACAAGGAGCGTCATGAGGAACGATAATCCCAACTTTGATTTTTGCATAGTATTTTTAGAGTTTTATTTTTCCTTTTGCTACTTCACTGGCCATAATAAGGGCATTATAGGCATTGGCTATTCTGCCTGAAGTAGATATTTCTGCGAAACTCGCCGACTTTGATGGGTCGCCAGCAAGAATTACCTTAATTTTTGGAGACAAACCGGAATTTAATATGATATGCTTCACTTGTGAGGCCGTCAGGCTAGGATACTGGGAACGGATAAGTGCAGCTATTCCTGCTATCGCAGGAGACGCCATAGAGGTACCCGGTAGAAATTCGTATTTGTTGTGTGGAATGGTCGAATAAATATCGGTTCCTGGCGCAAATATGTCAACGTTCCTTTTCCCGAAGTTCGAATAAGAGGCCACAAGTTCAGAGCCATATTTGGGGTCTAAGGCCCCAACGGTAATGACATTATCGGCAAACTCCGGACCATCACCAACTTGATCGTTCGGGAAGTTTGGATTATTGGGATCATCTAGATTTTCACCATCATTGCCTGCAGCATGCACAATTAGGACATCGTGATCAGCAGCATATTTAATGGCATCGTAGACCCATTGCGCATTCGGGGAAAAGGCTTTGCCAAAACTGGCATTGATAATTTTGGCCCCATTATCAACTGCATACCGAATGCCCAAGGCGATATCCTTGTCGTATTCATCGCCATTGGGTACCGCACGAATACTCATAATCGCTACATTGTTCGCCACTCCGTTCATGCCAATTCCATTATTTCGTTCAGCAGCAATAATACCGGCTACATGGGTCCCGTGATCTTCGCCTTCAAATTGGGCTTGCGGATTTCCGTTGCCATATTTGGTATCCATCAGGTCATAGGGGTTATCACCCACTATCTTTCTCCCATCAAAGTTTACATTGTCGTTATACTCCAACTGCTCTGAAAAATGTTTTAGGCCTTCATTCAATTCTGCGATTATTTCGGGGATCGAATCCTTAAAGGTGTACATCTGCATTAAAATCCCCACGTATTGTTGCATGGCCTCATCTTTCGGAACTATGCCCGCAACGTCCTGCTTTGTATACGAATTTTTCCCCAGCTCCTGTTTGACGGCCGCATCGGCCGTTTGAACTACCTGCAAAATCTGTTCATATTGTTGTTTGTTCTCTTGCGCCTCGGCATATTCGGCATCTACTTTTTTCTTTGCTTTTGCCTGTAAAGCAGCATCCCCCAGATGGTTTTTAACGATCCGGGCCGCCTCCAATTGTTCATTGTAGGATCCCCCTAAAAAATTATAGCCATGTATATCGTCAATAAAGCCATTATGGTCGTCATCTTGGCCATTTCCCGGTTTCTCGCCCTTATTGGTCCATAAGACGTCTTTTAAATCTTCATGAGTTAGGTCAATGCCCGAATCCAATACGGCTACGATGACCTTTTCACCTTTTTTTGAACCTAATATTTCAGTATACGCCTTGTCTACGCTCATTCCCGGAATCGTATCGGCTACGAGATCCAAGTGGCCCCAATGTTTTTTCTCCGTCTCGGTTAGCGGGGTAACTTTTAACGGAATCGCATCAATATTCTCAACAGGAGTCAAAACCAAAGCCGTGGCTCCACAACCCCATAATAAAAAGACGCTAAAAAAACCGTAGACGCATCGAAAAACTTTATGTCTCATATATTTTGAATTAATTAATGAACAAGGTTATAATAATTTCCGCTATTCAGGGCCGGGAATGTTTCAAAACAGCCCCGATCGGCCATCGTAACAAAGCAGGTTTTACCATCCACCCCACCAAAGGTGATGTTTGAAGGTTTCTTGCCTTTCAGGACAACCTCCTGAAGCGTCTTTCCCTCAGGGGAAACAATGAGGACCGTGCCTTTGTCATATCGGGCAATGTACAAATTGCCCTGCATATCACAGCGCATCCCATCCATGCCATAGTCATCAAAGGAGAGAAATTTGGTTTTGTTGGAGAGACTACCGTCCTCGTTTATATCATATTGCCATATGTTGCGTTGTAGCGACTCGTTTACATACAATCTTTTGCCATCCGGACTTACCTCAATACCGTTTGTCGTTCCCATGTTCGATTCCAACAAAATGATTTTTTTATCGGTATTGACCATCCAGATACTACCAGTGCCATTGGCCCAATTTGGATCACTAAGATAGAGAATGCCATTGGGGGAAATCGCTAAATCATTGGGCTGGCTCATCCGTGAATCTTGGACCCAAACTTCAGGATTGTTTGATCCTTTCTTGACTTGATAAATCGCATGGCCGACATAATCGGCGATGTACATATTTCCTTCACGATCAAAGCGAATGCCGTTCCCAACACTTTTTCCAGGAAGCCTTAGAAAAATTTCCCCTTTTCCTTCTTTATTAACCTTACCAATGGTGCCCTGTTCCTTAAAATTTACGGCATACAGCATGCCTTCCTTATCGACGGCCGGCCCCTCGATGCCCTCGGTAAAAGAGGACTCAGGCATAAAATCGGAACTTGTAGGAGTTTGGGCGCTACTTGTAGCGAGCGAGCCCAACATAAAAAAACCAATAAGAATCTTGGAAGGTTTAGTAGGGGAATAGTTCATCAAATTTGTAAATTTCTTTAAGGCGCACCCCTTTTTCGGTAGCTTGTAGGGTACAGATTTCGTTATGGGCATCGTGTTCAAAAAATAGATAGCATTCATTCTGTGTCATTTTGTCCAAAAATACCGCTTTTTCAGACAAGGTTAGCAAGGGCCGCGTATCATATCCCATAACATAGGTCAAGGGAATATGACCTGCCGTAGGGATAAGGTCGGCACTGAAAACTAGCGTTTTGCCTTGGTAGTCGATATGCGGAATCATCTGTTTTTCGGTATGCCCATCTACAAAAAGGATACCAAAACCCATTTCTTTGGATTCTAGATAGGGTCCGGGCCCTTTTTTAACAAATTGCAAGCGACCAGACTCCTGCATGGGCAAAAGATTTTCCTTCAGAAAAGAAGCTTTTTCCCTGACATTGGGTTTGGTTGCCCATTCCCAGTGATTTTCATTCGACCAGAATACGGCATTTTTAAATGCCGGTTCGTAGCCGGTGTGTTTCACATTCCATTGAATACTGCCGCCACAATGGTCGAAATGGAGGTGGGTCAAAAAAACATCGGTAATGTCGTCCCTATGGAATCCAATTTTTTTCAAGGAAGCGTCCAAAGAATGGCTCCCCCAACGATAATAATAACTAAAAAATTTATCGGATTGTTTATTTCCGAGGCCATTATCGATCAATATCAAACGCTTTCCATCCTCGATCAGAAGACACCGGGCAGCTATGTCGATCATATTATTGACATCGGCCGGATTGGTCTTTTGCCATATCGATTTGGGAACCACGCCGAACATGGCGCCGCCATCTAACTTAAAATTTCCGGTTTCTACGGGGTAGATTTTCATGCGGAGCAAATCTACAAAACATCAACCAATAGATAAACCAAATGGAATTACTTTTCAATTTAGCCCCATTATTATAAAAAGCCTATTTTTAGCCCCAATTCAAGAATTTTGAAGAAATTAGAACGCAGTTTATCATTGACCTCGGTTATTGCCATCAGTATTGGCGGCATGCTGGGCAGCGGCATCTTCGTACTTCCAGGGATTGCCGCTGCCAAAACGGGCTCTTCGATCTGGTTGGCTTATTTATTGGCCGCCGTATGTATCTTGCCTGCCGCACTTTCGAAATCTGAACTCGCAACTTCAATGCCTTCGTCCGGGGGCACCTATGTTTATATTGAACGCGCTTTTGGACCCATATTGGGCACTATCTCAGGTATCGGTCTTTGGCTATCGTTACTTTTTAAAAGTGCTTTCGCCTTAGTAGGTTTCGGAGCCTACCTCTCGATTTTTATCAATTTGGAAGTTTGGGTGACCAAATATATCGCCGTCTTTTTCTTACTGATCATTCTGTTCTTGAATATACTGGGCGTCAAAAAAGTAGGAAAGGTTCAGATTATTATTGTTACCATCAGTCTGATAAGCCTAGGGCTGGTCTTGGTCTTTGGACTCCCCAATGTATCACCGCAGTTGCTCAAGCCCTTTTTAACCAATGGTCAAATGGGACTGTTCTCAACCGTTGCTTTTGTGTATATTTCCTATGCCGGAGTAACCAAGGTCGCCGCTATTGCCGGGGAAATAAAAAATCCCGGCAGGAATCTTCCCTTGGCCATGATTTTGTCCTTGACCATTATGGCTACCATTTATGTTTTTATTGCCTTCGTACTTGTTGGAAATATACCCATGGAGTCCCTAAGTAAAGACATTAAGCCGATTTATACCATAGCCCAGGTATTGGGAGGAACCTATATCGGCTATATCGCCGCTGCAGTCGGTATCATCACCTTGTTTTCCATGGCCAATTCAGGGGTACTGGCAGCATCCCGGTTTCCTTTTGCCATGGCAATCGACAAGCTGCTTCCGGAATTTATGGCCAGGATCCATTCAAAATATTTAACACCGATTACCACCATAATAATGACCTGTGCCGCTATGGCCCTGGTTATCTTATTCCTTGATGTAGAGAAGATTGCCAAACTCGCCAGTGCCTTTATGGTAATGATTTTCATTTTGGTCAATGCCTGTGTCATCGTATTACGGGAAACCGCCGCGCAATGGTATAATCCACCCTATCGTTCCCCCATGTACCCTTTTGTACAATTGTTCGGGATATTAAGTGGTATCGGATTATTGGTATTTTTGGGAATGGGACCGTTCCTGGTCATCATCGCAATTTTTGTTATTGGCACGTTGATTTATTTCAAGTTTGGCAAAGATGCCACGCGAACCGGAATTTTGAAAAAATACGGTCACCGCCCCGCCTTATATCTATTTTACAAAAGAAAGGACCGGGGTAAAATTACCTATCGGAACAATCAAGCCTTGGAGGCTCGTAATTTAGATGGAAATTTGGCATCGGACGCGGGAGTGGTCGTTCCTTTATTAGGCAATGAAAGGTCGCCTGAAATGTTGGTGGAAATTGCCGCTGCTATCAATAAAAGGGACAAAATTCAGGTAGTCAATATTACCGAAGTACCCAACCAAACCATTTTGGATGCCATGGTCGATGAAAGCCCAAGAATCAATTCTTTGGATCGGCGCATTTCTAGACTGGCAGACTCCCAAAAAATTACGATTGATTTCGAGTCTGCCGTAACCCATGAAATATCAGACACGATTCACGAATTAAGCAATCAAACCCATTGCGATTGGTTGGTCATGGGCTGGAATGGAAGGGCGCACAATGGTATCTTGGTAAGCAACCCGATCGGGTGGCTATTGACCCATATCGATTCGGATTTCGCGCTATTTAAAGATGATGGTGTGCGCTATATCAGTAAGGTATTATTGGCCTTGCGGCCGGGGAGAAAGGATAAGAATTTTATTGCCATAGCTGATAGGATCTGCCAATTTTATAATGCCTCTTTGACGTTATTGCATGTGGTACCACAAAATAGCGACGCCCTTACCATGAAGCAAATGGAGGACCACTCAAAAAAGCTTTTGCAAAAAGCATCTACCAAAAGTGAGGTCGTATTGCTAAAAAATGATGACCCGATTGCAGCGATTTCCAAAGAATCGGCGAGTTATGACCTCCTTATTTTAGGAACGCCTCAAAAAGATAATTGGATCAGCATTTTGTTTGGGACTGGGAAGGACAAGTTTACCGAGAAATCGGCATGTTCGGTATTGCGGTTGACCATGAAAGACCATTAATGATTTTTTAAAAGGAATAAAAATCTGAGCCTTACCTGGTTTTGTAACTAGCAGCAAGGTGTAGGTTTGTCATGAAAAGGACTTTCCTATTTAATATGGGCATACTTTTGCCAATTTCACGGGTAAATGCATTTCTTATTTAGAATGTTATACAATCCCAAAATTATTATTTTTAAACCAAAATCATCGAATGTTAGAACTTGCGGGTATCGTAATCTTAGGGATTATTGCACAATGGGTGGCATGGCGCCTTAAGCTACCGGCCATTTTGCCCCTTATTTTGATAGGGTTGCTTGTTGGGCCTATCGCCACTTTATTTACGAAGGAGGGAAATAAGTTGATCGAACCCATTTGGAATGGCCATCAAGGCTTGTTTCCGGGGGAAGGCCTTTATTATTTCATTTCCCTCGCAATTAGCGTTATCCTCTTTGAAGGCGGTCTTACGCTAAAGCGATCGGAAATACGAAATGTAGGCCCGGTTATCACTAAATTAATAACCCTCGGTAGTCTGGTCACATTTTTTGGTGCCGGTATTGCTGCACATTTTGTTTTTGGGTTAAGTTGGCAGATATCTTTTCTTTTTTCCGCGTTGATCATAGTTACGGGGCCTACGGTGATTACACCGATCCTTAGGAACATTCCATTAAAAAAGGACGTTTCGGCCGTATTAAAATGGGAAGGAATCCTCATCGATCCCATCGGGGCCTTGGCGGCCGTATTGGTATTCGAATTTATTATTGTCGGAGAAGGTCAGGGGTATACCCAAACGGCCATGATGGAATTTGGAAAAATATTGCTTTTTGGGTTTAGTTTCGGGTTCACTTTTGCCCATGCCCTTACTTTTATTCTCAAAAAGAATTACGTCCCCCATTATTTGATGAACGTGGTTTCTCTCACTACAGTTCTACTGGTATTCGTGACTTCGGATATATTTGCGCATGAATCGGGACTTTTGGCCGTCGTGATCATGGGGATGGTGATGGGCAATACGAATTTGCCCAACATCAAAGAATTACTCTATTTCAAGGAATCGCTCAGCGTCCTTCTGATTTCGATGCTCTTTATTCTGTTGGCGGCCAATATAAATATTTCGGATATGGAATTGATCTATAACTGGAATACGGCCATCCTTTTTGCCATTATTGTCTTTTTGATTCGTCCTGTCGGCGTTTTTTTAAGTACGGCGGGATCCAACCTGAAATTTAACGAAAAGCTCTTTATCGGATGGGTAGGCCCAAGGGGAATCGTGGCTGCGGGTATAGCATCCCTATTTGGGTCCAGATTATTGAAAGCCGGCGAACCAGGTGCGGAATATATCACCCCATTAGTCTTTATGATCGTCTTGGGAACCGTTCTGCTCAACGCAACTACCGCACGATTTTTTGCCAAGATTGCGGGGGTATTCCTCGTAAAATCTGAGGGTATCCTCATCATCGGCGCCTCAAGGGTTTCAAGGCTTATTGGGAATTACCTTCAGAAAAACAACCGGCGCGTGGTGTTGATCGACAACAACCACACCAATGTTAGCAAAGCTAAGAATTTGGGGCTAGAGGCCTTTACGGCCAATATTTATTCAGACTCACTGACCGATAACATCGAGTTGAACGATATCGGCTACCTTATGGCACTTACCGGGAATTCGGACATCAATAAATACGCCATCGACCGATTTTCAAATGAATTCGGGCAAAATGGCTCTTTCAGGTTGGTAAACCGGGATGAGATCAACGACCCGGAGAACAACCCTAAAGAAGGACTTTTTTCACACACCGATGATTTTATAAAAATCATGGAGGCCTCCAGAAAATATCCGGCCATGCACGAAATTGAGATCAAGGACAAGGAGCATTATAAGGGGTTGATAGAAATAGCCAATGCCGATCAAGATATCGTGCCGATCTTCTTGATATCCGATGAAGCCGATTTACAGATCATTTCATCCTTCAACAAAGATTTTGATACCATTAAGAAAGGATCTCGCTTGGTGTATCTTGGCAAGATGTTTAAGGACGAAATAGCCAAGAGAGTAGGGGACAAAAAATAATACCAACGAGAAGAAGGCCTGATCTTATCCAGAAAAAACAGTGGCTTTAATAATACGGACCGAAATATCCCCTAAGGCTATTGCCTGCGTATCTCCGGCTACCAATTGAAAAAAATGTTTTGCCGATTCCCGTTTTATCTTGTCCTGCAAAAGCGATGTGTCAATCTCGCCACTTTCCTGTTTCCAGGTAAAAATTGCATTTTGTTCTATTTGTATCAGAGCATGTTTTGCCTGAAAGTGGGCAATGTACGTATTCATTCGATTTCAGGTAATCTATTTAATACACCTTAAAACTAATTTAGGGGTATAAAATTGTAGACACATCTGTTAAAAACAGAAAAAATCAGGCAACTTTAGGAAAAGGATAGTCATTTTCTGGCCTACGAATCAATCGTTCAATTTCAAAACGGCCATAAATGCCTGCTGGGGTATCTCAACATTTCCCACCTGCCGCATGCGTTTTTTACCTTTTTTCTGCTTTTCCAAGAGTTTGCGCTTTCTTGAAATATCCCCTCCATAACATTTAGCGGTAACGTCCTTTCGCAAGGCCTTGATGGTTTCGCGTGAAATAATTTTGGCACCAATGGCGGCTTGGATAGGAATATCGAATTGTTGCCTAGGGATAAGTTCCTTTAATTTTTCGCACATTCTTTTACCGATATTGTGGGCATTGTCGGCATGGATCAGGGCAGATAATGCATCTACGGGTTGGGCGTTCAATAAAATATCGACGCGTACCAATTTAGACGTGCGCATGCCGATAGGAGTATAATCAAAGGAGGCATAGCCTTTTGACACCGTTTTCAAACGATCGTAAAAATCAAAAACGATTTCTGCCAAGGGCATGTCAAAAGTAAGTTCTACTCGATCGGTGGTCAAATAGGTCTGGTTCGTAATTTGGCCGCGTTTATCGATACACAACGACATTACATTCCCAACGAAATCAGATTTTGTGATAACGGTCGCCTTAATATACGGTTCTTCCACATGATCCAAGGTAGATGGATCGGGCAAGTCGGTCGGGTTGTTCACAATAACGGGCACTTCGGGATTTTTCCTGGTAAAAGCTTGATAGCTCACGTTCGGAACCGTGGTGATGACGGTCATATCAAATTCACGTTCGAGGCGTTCTTGGATAATCTCCATATGCAGCATTCCAAGAAAGCCGCAACGAAACCCAAAACCAAGCGCAGCACTGCTTTCTGGCGTAAAGACCAAAGAGGCGTCGTTCAATTGCAGCTTTTCCATCGAGGACCTCAATTCTTCAAAGTCCTCGGTATCGACAGGATAAATCCCGGCGAAAACCATGGGCTTTACATCCTCAAAACCTTCAATGGGATTTTTGGTAGGATTGGCCGAATCGGTAATCGTGTCGCCCACTTTTACCTCGCGTGCCTCCTTAATACCCGTAATAAGATATCCAACATCGCCTGCTTTGATACTCTGTTTCGGATGCTGTGTGAGTTTAAGGGTACCCACCTCATCGGCAAAATAACTTTTGTCGGTCGCTACGAACTTAATTTTTTGCCCCTTTTTTATTTCCCCGTTGATAACCCTAAAAATCGTTTCGATTCCACGAAACGGATTGTAGACCGAATCAAACACCAAGGCTTGCAAGGGTTCATCTACATTGCCTTTTGGGGGCGGTATGCGCTCAATAATCGCCGATAATATTTCGTTGATACCGAGTCCTGTCTTGGCGCTTGCGGGAATCACATCTTCAGGTTTGCATCCTAAAAGATCTACAATATCATCGGTGACTTCTTCAGGGCTCGCACTGGGAAGATCTATTTTATTCAGGACCGGGATAATTTCCAAATCATTTTCCAGGGCCAAGTAGAGATTGCTAATCGTCTGTGCCTGAATACTCTGTGCCGCATCAACCACTAAAAGGGCACCTTCACAGGCCGCGATCGAACGCGAAACCTCATAAGAGAAATCGACATGGCCAGGAGTGTCTATCAAATTGAGAACATACTTTTCCCCTTTGTATACATAGTCCATTTGAATGGCATGGCTTTTAATGGTGATACCACGCTCGCGTTCAAGATCCATGTTATCCAGCAATTGCTCTTTTTTCTCTCGCTCGGTAACCGACCCGGTAAAATCAAGCAGCCTATCGGCCAAAGTGCTCTTACCATGGTCAATATGGGCTATTATACAGAAGTTTCGTATGTTCTTCATAGGTTTGAACGGCAATTAAGGCAGCAAAGATACATTATTTTAAAGCGCGTACGTGTGATCTGTTGGGTTCAAAATTCCCATGGAAGGTTCCTCGATTCGGCCGCCCTCTTTTTGATTCAACCGAAAGGGTCTTCAGGGATGGATGCAAGGTGCATATGCTTGGTCGCATCTTCATGCAAGAAGTAAGGGTTATCGTAAGATTTTTCGCTATAATTGTCTAGCTTTGACGGCCAACCGATCTTAAGTGTGAAAAATAATTTCTTTCTTTCTTTTTTACTGGTATTCGCGACCGGGATACTTTTTTCGCAAGAATATCGTTTGGCCGGCACCATAAAAAACGCCGAAAACGATTCAATCCCCTTTGCAAATGTCCTTTTGCTCCAGGTCAATGATTCTACCATACTCAAAGGTACTTCCAGTGACGAATCGGGGAAATTTCAAATTTCGAATGTCCCTAAAGGCACTTACCTGCTGGCCATCAGTTATATGGGAACCCAATCGGCCTTGCAAATGCTAACGGTTTCTGCGGATACCGACCTAGGCGACCTCCTCTACCAAGAGGACACCCAAGTATTGGACGAGGTCGTAGTGCGCTATCAAAAACCGAGGCTTGAACAACAAATTGATCGGCTGGTTTTTAATATCGAAAATACCGCACTATCGGAAGGGGATATTTGGGACGTATTGAAAAAGACCCCAAGTATCGTGGTCGTCCAGAATCAACTCACTATAAAGGGAAATGGCAATGTAGGCATCATGATCAACGACCGCATGGTCAACCTGCCCCAAGAAGATATTATTAATTTGCTGTCGGGTACCTCTGCCAGCAATGTCGAGGCTATAGAGGTAATTACCAACCCACCAGCAAAATATAGCGCAGAAGGGGGTATGCTCATCAACATTAAAATGGCCCAGAACCTAGTATCTGGATATAACGGCGCCATTTCCAATAATTATTCCCTCGGGGTTTTCCCGAAAAACACCATCGGCACGGATCATTATTTCAAGAGCAAGCATACCGACCTTTCAATTAATTATAGTTTTGGCAGTGATAAAGATATTGCACGCTACACCGATGTGGCCACCTTTTCGGAAAACGGGATGAATACCTCGGTTTGGAATGCAGAACAAGACTTGATCACCAAGCGAAAAAAGCATACGCTTAGCACTTTTTTTGATTTCCAGTTGAATACAAGAAACACCCTGAGCGTATCATCGATCAATGGGTACAACCCCAAAACAAATCGGTATTACGATACAAAAACATTGATCAATGACCCCAACGCCATGTTACTTTCAAGCTTTAATACCATCAATGACTCCGACGAAGATCAAATAAACACCTCATTTTATGTCGACTTTGTGCACAAATCGCAAAAGAAGGGCGAAGAGCTTTCGGTCAACTCGCATTATACGTACTATGATTCGGATAGAGGGCAGGATATTGCCACTGATTTTTTTGATGTCAACGGAAACCCGACCGGGGAGAACGATTTTACTACGCGCTCGCAACAGCGGATTAATCTCTATAGCCTCCAGTTCGATTATGTCTCGCCTTTAAACGAATCGTCTGAAATGGAAGCCGGCCTGCGTTATGCAGGAATCAATTCGGAAAGTAGAATTACACAAGAGGGATACGATCGCAATCAACCGGGAATAGATCCTACCGAAGCTGGCCTTTTCCAGTATGACGAAGCGATATATGCGGGGTATTTGAGTTACAATGCGAAATGGGATGTATTGAAATTCAAGACCGGTCTACGAGCTGAATATACCCAAACCATGGGGGATTTGGATAGGGTAGCGGTACCTACCCATCATAATTATTTAGAATTGTTTCCTTCGCTCTCGATCGATTATAAATTGGCCGAAAAACATGACCTGATATTGTATTATTATCGCAGGATAAACCGGCCGCGTTACAGTAGTATCAATCCGTTTCAATATTTTCAAAGCAACAATTCGGTCATCGAAGGGAACCCAGACCTTTTGCCCGCCACACGCCACTATGTTGCCGCGGGGTATACTTTTGACCGTAGTTACACCTTTGAAATTTTCTATAAAAACGAAAAGAACCTCAACCAAGTACAGGTTTTTCAGGACAATGAAACGAACTTATTGCGATTTATCCATCGAAATCTCCAAAGCGATATCTCCTATGGCTTTGATGCAATCGTCAATACCGATATTACCAAGTTTTGGGACACCTACCTTCTCTTCTCCTGTTATAATCGCCAGGATACATTTTCAGACTTGGAAACCACACAGACACTTCAAAATAGCCTCTGGACCTGGTTATTGCAAACGAGCAGTAATTTTAATCTTTTGAAAGACAATAGTTTTTATGCATATATCGATTTTGTTTATTATTCCCGCTCAGTCTCCGGGAATTCAAGGCAGGAAGCTTCCGGTCAGTTGGGGTTTACCCTCAGAAAGACCCTTTGGAATAAAAAGGCAAGCATCTCTTTAGGAGTTTCCGATATTTTTAAACAAAGCGACATTTTCAATACCCGTAAGTTCCTTGACCAAAACAATACGTCTAATTATCGCGGGGAAAACCGATTGCTAAGCTTGGGCTTCCGATATAAGTTCGGGAATGTGCGGATCAGGGACAATCAAAAATCAAAGTCGGTCGAGGAACGAAATCGCATTTAATTCTTAAATACCATCGGAAAAGATCCACAATGAGAAGGCAATGTATTGCATACGTTTATCGGAAAGAAATCTATTTAGCTCCTAGATGAATTTATCGCAACGTTTGCTGAAATCGCCTCGCGGAAGATGATCCATTCCTTACTATCAGAAATAGGATATCCGATTGATAAAGTTTACTGTGCTTGTAAAGAAAAACGTTAAAATTTTGTTAGATTTGTGGTTCAACCCAAATGTTTAGTGAAACTTTTTAATCTTCTATTCGTAGTGTCAATGTGCAACGCCTTGCCACTAGTTGCTCAGAATTTTGAGGTTTCGGGCAAGGTTAGGGATGCCAACAATGCTGGTGTTGCTTTTGCCTCGGTTTTTTTGCTTCAACTATCCGATTCCACAATGGTCAAAGGGACTTCGGCAGATGAGAATGGGAATTTTACCCTGCTTGACGTACCGCCGGCAACCTACTTCATAAGGGCCAGTTATATCGGAAACACCTCAGAATTGATCGGGCTTGATGTTTTTGGCGATACCAATGTGGGGTCCTTGATTATATCGGAAAATACTGAAAATTTAGATGAAGTAGTCGTTACTTCAAAGTTGCCCTTGATCGAAAGAAAGGCCGATCGTTTGATCTTTAATGTTGAAAATAATGTGGTTTCACAAGGCAGTTCTTGGGATGTCTTGAAAAGAACTCCGGGGGTCATCGTATCGCAAGATGAACTGCAGGTGCGCAACCAATCAGTGACCGTCTATATCAACGATCGTAAAGTGCAACTTTCACCACAGGAAGTAAAGGATTTGTTGGAAAATTATTCAGGGGAAAACATTAAATCGATCGAGGTCATCAATAACCCGCCCGCAAAGTATGATGCCGAAGGAGGCCCCATTCTAAATATAATAACCAACCGCAATATATCATTGGGCTATAAAGGCAATGTCAACGGCACCTATACCCAATCTGTTTTTCCAAAATATACCTTGGGCACTTCCCAATTTTATAAGACCAAAAAATTGAATGTTTTCGCCTCCTATTCCTTTGGACCAAGAAAAGATTTGAACAAAGTTGAAAGCACTACGAACTTTATCGATGATACCGGGATTTTTTCGAGATGGGGAACCAATTTTAGTAGGGTTACTAAGACCCAGACCCATACGACCCAGCTAAACATTGATTATACCTTTGACGAGCAAAACCAACTTAACTTTGCATCGAACCTTTTGTTGTCGCCGAATAAAACACACAAATACCAGCAAAACACCGAGATACGCAATGCACAATATGTGCTTGATTCGCTATTTACGACCCAAAGCTACTTATTCGAGGACAAGAATAACCTATCTGCCGACCTTACCTACAAACATAGTTTTAAGAAAGCGGGCAACCTGCAATTAAATGGGCATTACACGAAATTCAATTTTAATAAGACCCAGGATGCCCAGTCAGATTACTACGCCCCGGATGGGCAATTTATGAGGGAATTTGATTTTTTTACCGATGCCGAGCAAGCGGTGGAGATTTATACCGCCCAGTTGGATGTATCCTCGACAATGGGGAGTGTAAATTATGAAACGGGCTTAAAGGGATCTTTTATAGATTCTAAAAGCGGGCTAGGATTCTATAATGTGAACAATGCCATTCGCACCCTTGCCCCTGCCTTATCCGACGACTATCGCTATAATGAAGAAGTGTACGCAGCGTATTTGAGTTTGTCGAAAGATTGGGAAAAATTCAATTTAAAGGGGGGGCTCCGGGGCGAATATACCAAGAGTTCCGGCTATTCGGTTTCTTTAAGCCAAATCAACGATTTGGGCTATTTTGAATTGTTCCCGACCTTCTACCTTTTGTATACCATTAGCGACGCCCATAGTTTGGCCTTCAATTATTCACGGAAATTAGATCGCCCGCGCTACGAGGACTTGAACCCTTTCAGGAATTATGTGAATGAAAATAATTTTATAGAAGGAAACCCCAATTTGGTGCCTAGCTTCAGCAACAATTTTAATCTGAATTATACCTTGAATGGTGAGTTTATCTTTGACTTTTACTACAGGGACAACGGAAATTATATCTCGACGCTCGCATTCCAGGACAATCAAAATTTTATTTTAAAGGATATTTCCCAAAATGTTCTGGGAAGTACTTCGTACGGTTTTGATTTCAATTATGGCAAATCGATAACGGAAGGATGGTATCTGTATAGCTATCTCTCGATTTTTCACGAAGAAGAAAGCTTTATTGCGATTGAAAGTAACGATCAGACCGTTACGAACAGTGTCAACGGTGCCTATATCGACCTCACGAACTACATCACTTTATCAAAGGATGGCACTTTTAAAGGCGAATTGGGGATAGCCTATCTTTCGGGTTTTCTGGAGGGCTCCTATAAGCAAAAAGAAACCACTAATCTGACCTTGGGCTTAAGAAAGTCGTTTTGGAACAAAAGGGCCTTATTAAGCCTGCAGGCCAATGATTTGCTCAATAAGGCCAAGAACCTAATCTATTCCCGATATCTCAATCAGGACAATGGATTTCTGGCGAGACCCGAGACCCAGTACGTCCGATTGGGACTAACCCTTAATTTTGGCAATTTTAGGTTGGAGGACAATGCCCGGGATATCGATAAAAACGAACGGGAACGCTTAAATAAGGAATGATTTATCCGCGGGCACAAGTTGTGCCTATTTCCCGACCGTAGGTACTCAATCCTGCCATTCGGCAATAAATAAATTCGTATCCCTTCCGCCCCCATTGTTCCGATTGCTTGAGAAGGCTAAATGTTTCCCGTCGTTTGAAAATACGGGGAAGGCGTCGAAGGTTTGACCGTGGGTGACCCTTTCCAAATTTTTCCCATCGAGATCGATCAGATACAGGTTAAAGGGAAATCCTTTTTCCGCCTCAAAATTGCTCGCAAACAGCACTTTTTTCCCAGAAGGCGTAAAGAACGGACACCAATTTGCATTCCCTAAAAAGGTCAATTGTTTCAGATCGCTACCATCGGCATTGCAGAGAAACAGTTCCATTTCGGTCGGTTGCACCAAACCCTGCGCGAGTAATTCCTTATATTCTTTGATAGCCGCTTCGGTCTTGGGGCGTGAAGCCCTAAAAATAATTTTGCTGCCATCCGGGGAGAAAAAAGCCCCCCCGTCATAGCCCAGTTCATGGGTTATCTGTTGTACATTCTTCCCATCAAGATCCATGGTATACAGTTCCAGGTCGCCGCTGCGCATCGAGGTAAAGACGATCTTGTCACCCTTTGGGGATACGGTAGCCTCGGCATCATACCCAGGCGTGTTCGTTAATTGCCCAACTATATTTCCTTTTAGATCGGCCTTAAAAATATCGAACGAATCGTACACGGGCCATACATATTTGCCATTCTTTCGCAAGGGCACCTCAGGGCATTCGGTATCTATCAAATGGGTGGAACCATAGATAATATGTTGGTTGTCGGGCAGAAAATAGGAACAGGTGGTACGGCCCTTGCCGGTACTGACCATAGCGGGTCTTTGATCTTTGAAATTATCCTGTATGTTCATCAGAAATATTTGATCGCACTGCAGGCCCCAGCCTGGATTATTCGATTGGAAAACCATTTGTTTATCATCAAAGCTCCAATACGCCTCGGCATTGTCCCCTCCAAAGGTGATTTGTCGAATTGACTTAAAATGCTTTTCACCGGCATAGATCAAGGTATCGGATCCCGCCATCAAGGAAGGAGTTTCTTTTTGGGTCTCCTCGGTCTTCTTTGGATCGGTCTTGCAAGTGACCAATAACATTAACAAAAAAAAGAGCGCAAAAGTTCTCATAGGATGCTTAATTTCGTGAAACAGTACATTGAATTTGTGATTGACCATATTCAAGTTGGCAGGTTGATCAAGCTTTGACAGGTTGCTTAGGCTTGTTTATGAATTATTAATAAAAATTTTTGACAAATATCATGAATAGAATACTCTTATTCCTAGTCCTGGCAATTTTTTTTTCCTGTAAACACAAAGCACAGGAAGTAGTTAGTTTAAAAGACGATGCGACTTTTTTGGCCAGCGATAGCCTGGGAGGGCGTGAAACGGGAACCCCTTATGAACTGAAGGCCGCAAAGTATCTTTCAGAGCGCATGAAGACCATCGGATTATTGCCCAAAGGCAATACGGACACCTATTTTCAGACCTTTACCTTTAAACCTAAAAAAGACCCCCATCAAGAAGTACAATTTACTTCGGGCGATAGTACCATTACCGGCACCAATGTCATCGGGTTTTTGGATAATAAGGCCGAGAATACGGTGATCATCGGGGCACATTACGATCATTTGGGTATGGGGGGCGATGGATCCTTGTATCGCGAGGGCGCAGCCATTCACAATGGGGCCGACGACAATGCCAGCGGGGTATCGGTACTTTTGCATTTAGCAGATAGCCTAAAAACGAGTCAGTTGAAAGGCAATAATTATCTTTTTATCGCCTTTTCCGGCGAGGAAATGGGGCTGTTGGGAAGTAACTATTTCGTTAAAAATGCAACCATCGACCTCTCCAAGGTCGATTATATGTTGAATATGGATATGGTCGGACGACTTCGGGAAGATAAGACCCTAGCGGTGAGCGGTACCGGCACGTCCCCGAGATGGGCCCAGGTGCTGAACGCGACCAATCCCAGCTTTAAATTGGTACTAAACGAGTCCGGGGTAGGCCCCTCGGACCATACGTCGTTTTATTTACAGGACATACCCGTCTTGCATTTTTTTACGGGCCAGCATGAGGATTACCATAAGCCATCGGATGATTTCGATAAATTGAATTATGAGGGGATGCAGCTGATTACCAAGTATATTATGGCGATTATTACCGAACTGAACGACGACCCGAAACTGGCCTTTAAAAAAACCAAGAACGAAAGCGAAGAAGTACCCCGATTTAAGGTGGCCTTGGGAGTCGTACCCGATTATCTCTTTGATGGTAAGGGCATGCGCATCGATGGCATCAGTGAAGATAAACCGGCCCAAAAAGCCGGACTCCAAAAAGGCGATATCGTAGTACAGTTGGGAGATAGCGTGGTGGTCGATATGATGAGCTATATGCGTGCCCTATCCAGTTTTGAGGAGGGGAATTCGACCAAGGTGGTCGTGGATCGCAACGGGAAGAAAGTTGAGGTACAGGTCACTTTTTAGAAAGAGACCTCGGCATCCATCATTATAGCAATACAAGCGACACCCAAGGAAAGTCGATGTGGCAAGAATAGGAGTCAAAATCGGATGGATTGCCCCGTCGCATGCTGGCTTTAGGCCGATATGGCTTACGGTTTTCGGTTCCTCGCAATGCCAGTTAGCAACAACTTCACGATTTTTCCTTAAATTTGCATCCCAAAATAAGAAAAACAGACTTGGTCAAAATTGGCGAAATAGAATTACCCGAGTTTCCTTTACTCCTCGCTCCTATGGAGGATGTAAGCGACCCTCCGTTTCGTGCCCTTTGCAAAGAACAGGGGGCCGATGTGGTCTATACCGAGTTCATCTCATCGGAAGGCTTGATACGCGATGCCGCCAAAAGCGTCATGAAATTGGATATCTATGAGAAGGAACGCCCGGTGGGCATACAGATCTTTGGCGCCAATCTCGATTCGATGCTGCAGACGGTCGATATTGTCGAGCGGAGTAATCCCGACATTATCGATATCAATTTTGGCTGTCCTGTAAAAAAGGTAGTGTGCAAGGGGGCAGGTGCCGGTATTTTAAAGGATATCCCCCTGATGGTCAAATTGACGGGGGAAATGGTGAAGCGCACGAATTTGCCGATTACCGTCAAGACCCGTTTGGGATGGGACCACGACTCGATCAAGATCGTCGAAGTGGCCGAACGATTGCAGGATGTGGGCTGTAAAGCCATCGCGATTCATGGCCGCACCCGGGTGCAGATGTATAAGGGGGAAGCCGACTGGCGGCCCATTGCCGAGGTAAAGAACAATCAGCGCATGCATATCCCCATTTTTGGGAACGGGGATATCGATTCCCCGGAAGCCGCAATGAAAATGCGGGACGAATATGGTCTCGATGGTGCTATGATCGGTCGCGCGAGCATTGGCTATCCCTGGTTCTTTAAGGAAGTAAAGCACTATTTTAGAACGGGGACCCATTTAGCGGCGCCCACCATGGAGGAACGCGTTGATGCCGCAAGACGGCATCTTGAAATGGCGATTGCCTGGAAAGGCGAAACTTTGGGAGTTTTTGAAACCCGTCGCCATTATACCAATTACTTCAAGGGGATTCCCAATTTTAAGGAATATCGCATGAGAATGGTAACCAGTGACCAATCTGCCGATGTTTTTGCAGCTTTTGAGGACGTCCTGGAGAAATTTGGGGATTACCAGTTCGCCCTTTAAACTAGGTTATCAATTTTTTTGTAACCCTACTACTCGCGATTTTTGAGGCGATTAAGCCCAAAACACTGATGGTTCCCAGCACAATAAAAACATTTATCACTTGATACGTTACCGGGTACGGTAAGGAAGGCGTGATTTTGAGCCATCCGAACATAATCTGGGAGCCTATCAGCAGGGAGGCCAAAAGCACTCCGATGATCCCCCCGATGCTTGTGACCAATATGCCTTGTATAAAATAAATATGGCGAAGTTCTTTCAAGGTGGTGCCAAGACTATATAAGGTTTTTGAATTCTGTTGCTTGTCTAATATCATCATGATGATGGCGCCCACTACGTTAAAAAGGGCGATGATCAGGACCAGGGTAAAGATGAGATAGGTGGCCAGGTTTTCAGTATTCAGCATGCGATGCAGTGAACTATTCTGTTCTTGACGATCTTTTAAAACGACCTGGTCGGCAAAAATTTTTGATACTTCGTTTTTAATGGTATTCATATCGGCATCTTTGGTCAACTTTAAATTGATGCCGGAAATTTGTGTACTATCCTTTTCCAACAGGGCCTGTACCAAGGAAAGATCGGTAAAAATATACTTCCTATCGAGGTTTTCTTCAATTTGATAGACGCCACTGATAACCATGGGGAGTTCATTGTATGGTTTTGTTTGTTGTGACAGAAATCCTTTTCCAGGTTTTGCCGCCAATACCACCAGGGGATCCTGGTATTGGTTCAGGCTTAGTCCGAGTATATTGGCGATATCGTAACCCACCACTCCCTGCCGATGATCTATCTGCCAATCCCCAAAATAGAGTGTACTATCGATTTCGGTAGCCTTCGTATAATTGGTATCGACGCCTTTGATATAGGCATTGTGATATTTCTTTTTGTAGGATAGGTATACTTGTTCCTCGATTTCCTTTGAATAGGATGCGATGCCCTTGATTTCCCCTAATTTTTTTTCTTGTGCGGCAGTTATGGAGAAGAATTTTCCAGTGGCCGGGGTCGCTTTGAGGTCCGGGTCGAAGGAGTTGCTAAAGGATAGGCTAAAGGACTTAAGGCCTGCAAACCCGGAAAGGACAATAAAAAGGGAAGCAGATCCGATGACAATGACCAAAAAGGTAATAAAATTGATGATGTTGACCGCACTTTGGCTGCTTTTGGAACGAACGTAGCGTTTTGCGATATATAACGGAAAGTTCAAAACTAGGATTTTTTTCTTTTTGGCAGCAGATTGGGATCTGTAATAGGGTTTCCCCCGCCCTTTAGCGACTGTTCTATGTTTTCTATATAGTCTAGCGAATCGTCAAGATAGAAGAGGAGTTCGGGCACGCGGCGCATCTGGTTTCTTGTCCGCTGCGACAGCTCATGTTTGATCAAGGGCTGGTTCGATTTAATCCCTACCATAAGTTCCTTGGCCTCGGCGGTCGGGAAGATGCTCAAATATACCTTGGCATGGGAGAGGTCTGTAGTAACCGAAACCTTGGTGACCGAAATGAGGATGCTGCGCATACCTCCGGCGATGGCCGCCCGTTGCAAAATATCGACTATATCTTTTTGAATTACCCCGGCGATCTTTTTTTGGCGCTGTGTTTCCATGGGGCAAAAGTACAAACAAAACTGTTGAAACCCTATTTTCAAAGTCCGCCGTTATCGGTCTATTGAAATAATAGATTTTACTTGCCCAAAAGGTCATTGGTGGGCCTTCTTTTTCTGTAGTGTAGCGAAGGCGGGCGTGAAGGACGCGGGAAGCCTTGGACCGCGTTTAGCCCGCATGAACGGTTCCCATATGTGTCAACTTATGGGAAACACCTAATGAAAAAGTGTCCTTTCCACCTAAGGCGGACACGTTTGGGCCTCTTTTTGGACAAGCAAAAAGAGGGAAGAAAAAACATAATTTTTCAGCCTTGAAGGCATTCAAAGGATAGTTTTGAGTCTACAACGACATGAAGAAGAAGAAAGGTCCTTTATTCATGAAAAAATATTCAAACAACAAGTTCTTTCAAAATCGTATTTTTGAAATAGTCGGGATGAGAAAAAACTAGGCAAAAAAACAAATGAATAAAATCGAACATATCGGAATTGCCGTACAGGATCTTAAAACTGCGAATAGTTTGTATGCAAAATTGTTCGGGATGCCCCATTATAAAACGGAAGCGGTCCCCTCGGAAGGGGTCAATACCTCTTTCTTTCAGGTGGGGCCCAATAAAATAGAATTGTTGGAGGCTACCGACGCGGAGAGTCCTGTTGCGAAATTCCTGGCCAAAAAAGGGGAGGGCATGCACCATATCGCCTTTTCCGTTACCGATATCGAAGCGGAGATGGTAAGATTGAAAAAAGAAGGCTTTGTTCTCTTAAGTGAAAAACCAAAGCTTGGGGCCGATAATAAATTGGTGGTCTTTCTACATCCTAAATCTACTCATGGAGTGTTGATCGAATTGTGTCAGGAAATTGAGGGGCGGTAGCTGATTTTGCTTGCGGTCTTTAAAAATAAACTGTAATATTGCACCCGCTAAGTTCTATTTTGAATTTGGCCCCTCCCGATAGTTATCGGGAGCTATCTGGGGAATTTTTTACATATTGGTCCTATAGCTCAGTTGGTTAGAGCACCTGACTCATAATCAGGTGGTCCCTGGTTCGAGCCCAGGTGGGACCACGAAGATAAACCGTAATTTGCTATTTATTAGTATGTTGCGGTTTTTTGATTTGGATTTTTGTACGATTATTGTATGGTAAGTTCCATTTTTATAGGAAAACTTTTTGTTTTCTAATTGATATTTTGATATGAGAGTATTATTTGAATTATAAGCACAATAAAAGTTAAAATCGCAACGCACATAGATACGATTGCTGATTTATTAGAAATCTTTGTGGCTTTCTTTGTAATTTCATTCAATTGAATATTAGATTCGGAAAGATTTAAAGTCAACTCTCTTAGTATTCTTTCATCCTCTTGATTATTTAACCTCTCATTTTGCCATTTTTCCAAACCCCCACTTTCGACTGCCATTAATTCCTAGAATCTTTTGAAAGTGATTTTATATTAGATAATATATCATTCCCCATAAATCGATTTGGTTTCTTGTAACCAACAATGATCTTTTCATTCAAACCCCGAAAAGTTACGTTTTCATATCGAGGTTAGTTTTTTATCATAGGATAACTTCTAATAATGTAATCTATCCTAATAGATACTAATATCAACCTTATTCTTAGTTTTTCATACCGTTTATGAATACCTTCCAACAAACTTCTGTTGTTATGAAAACTTCTCTTGTTTATATCTTCTTGATTTTAATCTCCTTTTCAGTTCTAAGCTGTTCTTCAAGTTCAGATACGGAACCGGTATTAGAAGTAAAAACATTCACCCTAACTGTTTCTGCAACTCCATCGGAGGGAGGAACCGTATCTCCATCAAGTGGTACTTATGATGAAGGAAAATCTGTACAATTGACAGGAACTCCTTCCACTGGGTATGTTTTTAAGGAATGGACAGGGGGGTTGACCGGATCAACAAACCCCATTTCGGTTACCATGAATTCCAATAAAAATATTACAGGTGTTTTTGAAATTGGAAACCCAATCTACCTTGATGGTAATGGAGTTACCATAAAATCTTATGATTGGGGCAATATTGGGGATACAGGTGAGATTAATGGTATCACTTATACCATTGTTGATGAAGATATGTTGAGATTGATGGCAAACAATGGTGAAGATGTTACAAAAGTTTGTACAACCAAAATTACCGATATGAGTACTATGTTTTATGGTTCTCCATTCAACCAAGATATCGGTTCTTGGGATGTGAGCAGTGTTACCGATATGAGTGATATGTTTAAACTTTCTCCATTCAACCAAGATATCGGCTCTTGGGATGTGGGCAGTGTTACCTATATGAGTTATATGTTTCAGGGTTCCCCATTCAACCAAGATATCGGATCCTGGGATGTGGGCAATGTTACCGATATGAGTGGTATGTTTCAGGGTTCTCCATTCAACCAAGACATAAGTTCTTGGATTGTTAGCAATGTTACCGATATGGGTTATATGTTTCAGGGTTCTCCATTCAACCAAGACATAAGTTCTTGGGATGTGAGCAATGTAACCGATATGAGTTATATGTTTAAGGAAACACCATTCGATCAAGATATAAGTTCTTGGAATGTGGGCAGTGTTACCAATATGGCCGGTATGTTTGCGGATTCCCAATTCAACCAAGATATCGGTTTATGGATTGTGAGTAGTGTTGCCGATATGAGTGGTATGTTTCAGGGTTCTCCATTCAACCAAGATATCGGTTCTTGGATTGTGAGTAGTGTTACCAATATGAATTTTATGTTTGCGGATTAACTATTTGATCAAATTATAGGTTTATGGGATGTTAGCAGTGTTACCAATATGAGTTATATGTTTTCGAATTCCCAATTCAATCAAGATTTAAGTGCTTGGAATGTGGATAAGGTATTAAGTTGTGGTTCTTTTGGTAATCATATGCAATGGACAATGCCACAACCGATCTTTATGAACTGTAATCCTAATTAATAGGGATTAGTTTCTTGGAACCAACAACTATCTTTTCCTTCCAACCCCAAAAAGGTACGTTTTCATATCGAGGTTAGTTTTTTTTACTCCGATAAAAATATATACAATATATTTCTCCCTCCATAAGTTAGAGTACCCCTCAAAAAAGGATAAAAATCAATAAAATAACCCTCTTAGAGGGATAATTAAAATTATATATAATTGATAATCAAATATATAACTTAATGGTTAAGGTACAGGTGGGACCACATCAAATAGAAAACGCACGCCTAAGGGCGTGGGTTTTCTATTTGCAAAAGAGGGCACCCTCTGGTCCATCCCGCCTCGGGCGGAATGAACCCAGGCATCAATTCTTTGTTGAAAATAGTATCTTCGGGACTATCAAAAGAATGGAAAATGCCCAAAAGCAACAAAGCCATCTCTTGGATAGACCTATTGAAGCAACTTGTAGAGGTCTTTTTTAAAAGCACTCGTCAAAGCAAACAGGGAAGGACCTGGCACCAGCACGTGGTACCCTATGATAACGGTTGGGCCGTAAGGCGTGAGGGGAATAAACGTATCACCTCTAAACACCAACGACAGGATACGGCCATTAATAAAGCAAAACGGCTGGCCAGAAAATACAAGGCTGATGTAATTATCCATAGAGCGGATGGTACCATACGCGATCGTATAAACTATGATTAATGTAAAATGATTCAATCCCTACCCATCCCTGGCCCCCGGGAGGGGAATAGGTTCTAATAGAGTTTTGATCCTGTATTTGATGATGCTGAGGTTGGTAGTATAGCGGAGTATTTGAGGAAGTTGCTAAACTAAGACGTACAACAGGCATCAACCTGCCGTGTCTCTTCCAAATGAATGCTACCCCTCACAGCTACACTGTCCCCCATGATCTTCACAATGTCACCCGTGTGATCTCCACTCCTTCGGGATGGGAAATTCCAGCTTCCTTTTCGGCTGTGATAAAGATCTCTGAGCCTACAAAAGAGGTGATCGTTTTTAACTCGGAGTCTTCCCCATTCTCATTGTAAAGCGCCCCGATATTTTTGACCCCGTTTTCCTCACTGACCAACCAGACCACATAGGCCGTGGCGCTGTTGCTCACCCGCTCTGGGCTGGCCAGATATTTGGCCTTTACCGAGATCTCATTGTTGTCTTTGTTATTCGTTTTTTGCTTTACTGTGATTTCCGCTGCGGGCGCCAGATCGGAAACCGGAAACGTCTTGGTACTGGCGCAGGAAGCGAATAGCATGAGTAAAACAAGGGATATAAGTTTAGTTTTCATAGGTACTACTTTTTAGCGTCTCGCTTACAGTTCTTTAAAAGTACGCATTTTCTATGAAGAAGGAAAGCTCTGGTTAATGTGATTATGATACTCGTGCTGAACTCTCTTATTTGCCTGGCTAAAGAATTGGTCAGCATGTGGACCGATGAATTCTGCTCCCTGAAAGCAACCAAACCCCTACTTTTAACTCTTAAAAGAAAAAGCTATGACCCGCTTTAGCCTATTTTTCCTGTTTCTTTTCCTTTCCTGTAATTCTTCATTTGACCCCCTGGATAGGGATGTTTGGATGCTGAGCAGCACTTATGGCTATATGACCCAAACGGAGCAGGACGCAGCTGAGCTGCCCTATACCGAGACGGTGGAGTTTGTCTCAGACGGTTTGTTTCTTAAGTCGCGCTTCACCCAGACCGATTCTGAGGTGGCAGCGGGCCGCTGGAGCGCCACCAACCGGGATGCAAGGCAGCTTATGGGGAGTCTTCCAAATATAATAATATTTTGATAATCAGTCTTTTGTTTAATTCTAGGTTATGTATGAGCCTAAGTGTGACTTTAATTTTATCGTATATATTCGTTGAACTTCTGGTTATTAATGGAACTAAGGAAGTTCCATATTGGAACTATTAGAGTTCTACTTTAAAATGTAATATGTTGATAATCAGTATTAAAATAGAATGGTTCTATTCCAGGTGGGACCACAAGAAAAAGCCTTCTTTGAAAAAAGAAGGCTTTTTCAATAACCAAATCCCACCCGATAGCTCCCGATAACTATCGGGAGGGGCTAAATCCCAGACCTTATTTTAGTTTTTTTTGGAATTTGGAATTTGGAATTTCGGTATTGGCATGAATACATCCTTTCATAAAATTATTTATACCTGTCAAAACCATACTGATGATACAATTGCTGGTATCGCTGATCCTGTTTCAAATGATCAAAGAACGGATCGATCTTTAATTTTATGAATTCAGGTTCCCTTTTTAGGAAAGATCTTTCCAGGCTTGCAAAGCAAGAGTCTGTCATTTGATTCTGGGAATATATTCTTGCCAAATTGTAATCTACACTCGAACTTGGGCCGCCTTGAGTTTCTTCGAGTAGGTGCAGAAGCTCCTTGCTTTCGGTAACCTTACCTTCTTTTAAATAGGAGATGCAGAGCAGACTCAATAGGTTTTCGGAAAGTGTTGCCGCGTTTTTTAGTAAGCGTGGGTTGAGGCCTTGAATGACACTTGCATAGTTTCCTGAATAAAATTTTGAAGCAAAATACAGATGGTCAAAATTCCATTTTTCCGGGAATAGTTTTTTCCCTTCCGCAATATATTTTTCAGCTTCGGTAAATTTCTTTTTATACATATTGGCGCTGGCCACGATTACATATCCGTTCCAGTCGGCGGGGTCTGAACTGATTGCATCAAGCCCCAGTTTTTCAGCTTTATCAAATTCACCCATCCAAAGAAGGAAATACGCATACCTGTTCTTGATCAAAGAAGCCGATGGATTGAGCTTAATAGATTTTTCAAAGTTCATCTTTGCAGTAGGGTAATCGAGTTCGATGGTCCATGCCAATAGGGCAAGTGCTGAATACCCTTCTGCTAGATTGGGATCAAGCGCGACAGACCTGTTGGCAAATTCCTTGGTTTCCCGAATGACATTTACATCGGTATAGGTGCTAGAGCCATTGATTTTCCAGATCTTGGCCAAAGCAAGAAAGGCATACGCTGGTGCAAATGATGAATCTAAGGCGACGGCCTGTTGATTATATTCAATGCTCCTGTCATAGTTCTGTTCTTTATAGGCGTACAGTCCTTTGAGGTAAAGTGAATACACTTCGGGGTCGGTTTGTTTCTTGTTTAATCTTGGTTTTTCCTCCTGAGAAAGGGTAATTTTAAGTTTCTCGACTATTTTATTGGCAATACTGTCCTGGATTGCAAAAATATCCTTTGATTCCTTATCAAATCGTTGCGACCATATCGTTGAATCTTCTTTTACACTGATAAGCTTCGTGATGATCCTGAGGATATTCCCGGATTTTTGTATACTTCCTTCAAGGATGATATTTACGCCTAGTTTATCTCCTATCGTGCGGGCATCAAAATCTTTTCCTTTGTATTGAAAAGAAGAAGTGCGCCCGATAACTTTTAAATCTTTAATGATCGTTATTGAATTGATTATTTCATCTGCCAAGCCATCACTGAGGTATTCCTGGTCCTTCCCTGGGCTCATATCGGTAAATGGAAGAATAGCAATTGATTTTACATGGGTCGCGGGGTCCACTTTTTTTGTGGGGAGAAAGTTTATGAGAAAGTATCCTGATGCCGAAAGGGCGATTATCACAAATAAAACCACTAGGGTCTTTGGGGTAGGCTTTATTTTTTGGGCAACCTGGGAAGTTGGCAAATCGGTATCGGGCGCTGTAACCACCTCGTAGATCTTCACCGGTTCTTTTACATTTTTAAGAGGTTGTGCTTTTACAAACCGGGTCACAATGTCTTTCTTGTTGAGCACATTATCATGAACTACTTCTGAGATAAAAATGCTTCCGGGATTTGCGATGGCCTGGATACGAGCAGCGATATTCACCCCATCACCAAACACATCGTCATTCTCGAAGACCACTTCACCCATATGAATCCCAATTCGTAATTGAAATTCTTTTAGGGCGTTGCACGCTGCCTGTATTTTAATAGCTGCGTTTACCGCATCGGAAACGGTATTGAAACTGGCCATTACCCCATCCCCCAATTCTTTTATCCATCTGCCATTAAATCGTTCAATGATGGGCTTTTGTAATTGTCGGTTTTTACGCAACAATTCAAAGGCTCTGTTTTCATCATTTCCCATTAAAGAAGTGTAGCCGACAATGTCAGTAAACATAATTACAGCGAGCTGACGGGACTGGGACATAGCCTATAAATTCATTTAAATTTTTTCCAATTTCATCACATTGTAAGTCCTTGCGAATACCGCATGAAGCAGTTGTTATTTGAGCCTATTCGATATTATATCAAGTTTTAGGATAAAGATATAGATAGTGATCATTCGTTGATTTAAAAAGGCCTCTTAATTTTATTTTTTGATTCGATGCCAAAAGTGTTGCGCAAACTGGTATAAAACAACCCGCGACTTTTTGTAGCCATTGAGATGCATTACAATAACGTAATTTTGAAGAATTTTAGTCGGTTTTTGGGACATTCCAGCTTAAAGATGACCCAGGAGTAATATGGAAAGATTGTCCCGAATAGGGCCAGTTTAGAGATGGAAAGGATTTCAAAGAAATCGAGTTAAAGTCAATCAAAGAATAAAATAAGTTAATGCAGGCAGATGGACTCATTATGAGCGCCTTTCCATTTTTTCTGAAGCAGGTTGGTAAACCAATTAATTTGTCTTCAATTTGGTTTCAATATCCTGAATAATTCTGGCCCCTAATTGTTTAATTTCCCCGTAATTAACCTGAATATCTAAATTGGAGCCATGCCTGGCCATCATGGCAAAAACAGCCGGATGGCGAGATACCTTCTTTAACGTAATTTGGCTTTCCTGCCAAAACTCTGGATCTATTTCTATGGTACCTCCCAAATAATCACCTATAAAACCATTTATCCTTCCCCACTCTGGCGAGAATTCTTGAGTCATCAGATCAATTTGCATTGCTTGAGAATATGTATTGGCATGGTCGACCAAATTGTTTATTATACCTGCTTTCCTGTAATATTCAAAAATGGACTCTGCCAAATCCGTACCCTGAATTTTTCCTATAAGCCCTGAGGTCTTCATACTTTCAAAGCCGCTTTGATTGCAATTGAAATTTTCGACCTCAAAAGAAGAAATTATAATTTGAGCCAGAAACGAGGCTTCATGAACGTCATAATAGTCCTTGTGAGCTAAGGGCCAAAATTCTTGAGCATGACCTGTTACAGAATCCCGCTGATTTTTCAAATTTTGAATTACGGGAAGGTCACTTTTGATGTTTTGTGCAATGGTAAGTAGGTATTCATTTAATTCTTTTTCTTCACTTCGTACCGTATTCCAATTATTAACTTGCAATGCGATCAATATCCCGATCACCACCAGTACGATCTCCCCAATGGCATATCGCATATATTTTAAAGGCTTATTTTCATCTGCGAGTTTTTTACGGATTTTACGAAAGAACGGGATCATAAGAAGGTAGTGGTTGGTTGTACTTCCTAAGGTAATGAATTATTAAAAGTCCAAAATGCCATTCCTATTTATTCCCTCGAATATTATAGGAATTTTCTATTGAGGGTAACGGATGGAATTAATTACGGATCATGTAATGCGTTCTGATTTATATGAAGGCCTTCAAAAGCATATTTATAGATCCACTTGGCGAAGCGCTTTTTTAACAATATCAATATCATTGAACCCCCTAAAGCCACTAAAACCAATGGAAAGCCTGGTTCCCTCGGAAAGAACAATGGGTTGCCCGCCAACCCAGCCGATTAAATCCGGCAGGTCGATGGGCGAATCTTCAGGATCCATAGTTCCGCCAAAAACAATTTTTTCATAATCACCGGTTTTTTGCCCGGTAATCCAGACCTGGCTGGCCTTTTGCCAGGCAATCTTAAAAAAGGCTCGTTGTCTAAGTTTATCAGTACCGTATACCTTGCCATAAATTTTACCATCTTCCGTGATGATGCAAAGTGCCGTATTGCCTTCAGAGATACTCCAATCCTCTGGACTGCCTTTAAACGCAGGAATAAGGATTTCGATTTCCCGAATAATTTGGTCGATGGTCTGGTTGATGTCCCTTGCTTCCATAAAGTCGTTTTAGAAATGGCAGGTTATTTATTTACAAGTTTAAATTCAATGAAATCGTAGTTCATTTGCCCAACCGATACGGTATGAAGCGTAATTGTTTGAATACCATTTTTTAAGTGTATTTGCCCCAGGTTTTCCACGAAGTTCCAATGGTGCCATTGACGCCAGGCAATAGGGTCGTCTTTATCAAAAGTTGATTCAACAGTTAATATCCCAGAACTCCGTTTGTCTTCCGATTCAATGCTGATTTGCCCATTTTGATTGGCTGTGTAAATAAGACCAATTTGATAGGTTCCTGATTTTTGGACGTCTACTGTATATTTTGTCCATTCTCCAGGTTCCGTCCATCCTAAATATAACTGCCCTTCTTTCGGTTGTACCCTATTATATTTCGAATTATCAATACTGTCATGATACTTGGTGAACGAAATATCCGGGGCTTCCTCCTGTCTAAATGTACTTAAATAGTCTTTGCCCTTGTTCAGATTGCCACTGCCATGGTTTATGGTGTCGACATCATGATACCCGATGCCTTCTCCACCAAGATTATAAAATTCACATTGAATTTTGCCAGGTATTTTGGGGGCTTTTTCCAGAAAAAGCGATTCAAGTTGTACAGGATTCTTCGTTTGAAGGCTTTTGGTGCCAAGACAGGATAGTAATGCACTAAAAAGAATGCTACTTATATATTTTGAATTGCCCATTTTCCTAATATGTTAAAACTACAACGAATCTAAGTCAGATTTTGGGAAATTCCCAACCATTCCTATACGTAAGCGCAATAAACTGGCCGGACTCGGAATTGTCTTTAAAAATAGTTGTTTCTGGAAGCAATTCTAGACGTCCCCTCAAGTATCCATGAAATGTTAGCCATGTCACCATGGCCCCTGCTAAAGCGCCCTTACTGACCGGAGATGTGTTGTGGCATAGCATAAAGCTATTTTTTTCTGTTTTGGTGTCCCAGGCAGTTGCTTTATTTGCCTCACTTGGAAGGCCGTTTTCGGGCGCCAGGCAATTCAACCCCCTCGTTCCTACTGCAATCATTGACTCCAACAAGAACATCATTGATTTATTGATTGTAGATTCTAGAAAGGATTCACACAGCTTCAATGAAAATATAAAGCTTATCTTAGAGTTAGAAAATTATTGGATTATGAAGACAAGTATGTTTGAAAAAGTGATTCTAGGATCGGCTTTTTTTTCGATGGTTTTTTCCATTATATTATGGCTATTGTTTGCCGATATCTCATCGCTTTTCGTAGGCCTTTGGGTGCCTTCCATCTTAGGATTGGGAATCTTCTTAAAACTAAAGGGTGCGGAAGAGACTACCTAGTTGTGGCGTCCCATTCAAATGTATCGGTCGGTCAACCATTCCCCCTGGGAAATCACTCAGGGGTGCAAGCGGCGGAAGGCGATGTATAATTATAGGATTCTCCTCTTGCCGGGATGCGTACTAGATTGCGCATGGATACCTTACAAAAAGTCTTTAGGTGTCTTTCAGATTTTGGCGCAAGGGGTTTAATTTAATTCAAACCTGCTCTAGCATGCCTCCATGGGTTGACCGCAACCAATTACAGTTACAAGGGAATATTACCATGCTTTTTCTTTGGCAAAACGGCCACTTTATTTTGAAGCAACGCGTAGGCCTTGATCAATTTTCTCCTTGTATTTTTAGGGAGTATTACTTCATCGATAAATCCTCTTTCTGCTGCGCTATATGGGTTTGCAAATTTCTTGGCGTATGCGGCCTCTTTCTCCGCTAACTTCGCTACCGGATCTTCTGCGGCATCGATCTCTTTTCTAAAAATGATCTCGCTCGCCCCCTTGGCTCCCATGACGGCAATTTCGGCACTGGGCCAGGCATAATTCAAGTCGGCACCAATATGTTTTGAGTTCATGACATCATAGGCCCCACCATAAGCTTTTCTGGTAATCACCGTCACTTTCGGCACCGTCGCCTCACTGAGCGCATATAACAATTTCGCTCCATTAATGATAATTCCGTTCCATTCTTGATCCGTACCTGGAAGAAACCCAGGCACATCTACCAAAACCAAAAGCGGAATATTGAAGCAATCACAAAAACGGGTAAAACGGGCCGCTTTTCTGGAACTGTCCACATCCAGAACCCCGGCCAAAAACATCGGCTGGTTCGCGACGATACCGATACTTTTACCGGCCAGCCTCGCAAAACCGACAACCATGTTTTGCGCATACTCCTTATGGATTTCAAAAAAAGTTTCTTCATCGATAATTCCGTTGATTACGTTGCGCATGTCGTAAGGTTGGCTCGAATTTTCAGGAACGATATTCTCTAGAACCTCCCGGGTTTCATCGGCCAGTTCATAGGGAATATCGTCGGGCGCATCCTCACAGTTCTGGGGCATATAACTAATCATTCGTTTGATCTGATCGAGGCATTGCAGGTCATTCACAGCCGTCAAGTGCGTGACTCCCGATTTCGTAGCATGCGTTAAAGCGCCACCCAGTTCTTCTGAAGTTACCTCTTCGTTGGTAACCGTTTTGACCACATTGGGTCCGGTAACGAACATATAACTGGTGTTTTCCACCATTAAGGTAAAGTCAGTCATGGCCGGGGAATATACGGCACCGCCTGCACAGGGCCCCAGAATCGCCGATATTTGGGGGACTACCCCTGAAGCCATTACATTTTTATAAAAGATATCCGCATAGCCACCGAGCGACCGGACGCCTTCTTGAATTCGCGCACCCCCACTATCGTTCAAACCACTTATAGGGACACCGATTTTCAGGGCGATGTCAATTATTTTACAGATCTTCTCGGCATGGGTTTCCGATAAGGCGCCTCCAAAAACAGTAAAATCCTGGGCAAAAATACATACTTGTCGGCCATTGATGGTTCCATAGCCAGTGACCACGCCGTCGCCATAATAGACTTCTTTTTCCATACCAAAGTCTTGGGTACGATGGGTAACCAAAGCGCCCATTTCTTCAAAAGACCCATCATCCAATAAAAAATGAAGCCGCTCCCGCGCCGTCAATTTTCCTTTGTCGTGCTGCTTATCAATACGATGTTGACCTCCCCCTAGGCGGGATTTTGCCAATTTCTCTTCCAGGATTTGCTTTTTATCTTTCATGTGGGCGATTTTAAATGGATTTGTGATCCTATGACCTACTTTTTTTCCAAAGGGAAGGGACCTTCCTTGGCGTCTTCAGTATCTTTTGATTTTCAAGATACAACCGCAATCCCACGAGGGCCGCAATTTTTCGTTCCTCTGCATATTGTTTTTCAAGCAGTTCGGGGGAATAGTAGTTTTTTACGAAATGGGTATCAAAAGCCCCCGAAGTAAAAGCTTCATGTTCACAAACAAATTTGCCGAACGGTAAGGTGGTGGCCACTCCTTCGATTTTGTATTGGTCTATTGCGCCGATCATTCGTTGAATGGCTTCCTCCCTATTTTTTCCATAGGTAATCAACTTTGATAACATGGGGTCATAATAAATAGGGACTATCATCCCTTCCTCGAAACCATCATCCAAGCGAATGCCCGTTCCTTCAGGTCTCTTATACGTCGTCAATGTGCCGATGCTGGGCATAAAATTATCCAAAGGGTCTTCAGCATATACGCGAACCTCCAGCGCGTGACCATGCATGCTCACATCTTCTTGAACGAATTCCAAAGGTTCGCCACGAGCAATCTTTATCTGTTGTTCAACCAGGTCTATTCCAGTTATCAATTCGGTTACTGGATGTTCTACCTGCAGACGGGTATTCATCTCGAGGAAATAAAATTTCATTTCCCCATCCAATAAGAACTCTACGGTGCCCGCCCCTACATAATCGCAGGCTTTGGCCACTTTAACCGCGGCTTCGCCCATGGCAGTCCTAATTTCGGGTGTAAGCACGGTCGAGGGAGCTTCCTCGATTACTTTTTGGTGTCTGCGCTGGATGCTGCATTCCCGTTCAAAAAGATGCACGGTATGGCCGGTGCTATCGGCGAGCACCTGAATTTCAATATGTCTCGGGGCGGTTATGTACTTCTCGATAAAAACGGCCCCATCGCCAAAAGCGGCCTGTGCCTCACTAATGGCCCGGTTCATTTGTTCCGGCAATTCTTCAAACGAATCAACGATCCGCATGCCCTTTCCGCCACCACCGGCCGCAGCTTTGATCAAAATGGGAAAACCTATTTGCTGCGCAATTTTCCTGGCCAAATCAACATCGGTAATGGCTTCTTCCGTACCCGGGACCATGGGAATATCGTAGTTACGTACCGCTTCTTTTGCCGCCAACTTGTTGCCCATTACGGCTATGGCATGAGGTTTTGGCCCGATAAAAATAATCCCGCTGTCTTCGACCATTTGTGCAAAAACAGCATTTTCACTTAAGAATCCGTAGCCGGGGTGTATTGCATCCGCAGCAGTTTCCTTTGCGGCAGATATTACTTTTTCCATATTCAAATACGACTCGGAAGAAGGTGCCTTTCCCAATAAAACCGCTTCATCCGCAAATTTCACATGGGGCGATTGCCTATCGGCTTCCGAATAGACCGCTACTGTTTTTATGCCCATTTTGCGCGCGGTCTTCATAATTCGAAGCGCTATTTCACCACGGTTGGCAACTAGTATTTTTTTCATGAGTCAGATTCTTTTCGTGTCATTCCCGCAAAGGCGGGAATCTTACTATTCCATTTCAATTATCAATTGTCCCTTTTCTACGGTATCATCCTTTTTCACTTCGATGGATTTTACGATGCCCGCCCCTTGGGACAAGATAATGTTCTCCATCTTCATCGCAGCTAGTACCAACATGGGGGTTCCTTCTGAAACCGTTTGCCCTTCGACTATCATTACATCGATGATCAGTCCGGGCATGGGTGCTTTTATGGAGGTCACCTTTTGGGAAGTGGTAGCCAGCAGCCCCATTTTTTTTACCCGCTGGTCATAGGCATCCTCGATGTTTACCTCATAACTATTGCCATTGACGACTATCCTAAAGGCTTTCTGCAAATAATGGGAGCTTGACAAACGTATCCCATAGGCTTGGTTATGATGTAAGACATGAAAATCAGAACCGTTTACCTTGATGATATCCAAGGCGTCAACAGCTGTTTTACTTACCCGTATTTCTTCTTTGTCTACGGTCACTAAATAATCGGTCATTTTTCTAAATTAAGGGATACGCATTCTATGGTTTGATAAAGATATGTCATGACCTTATAGCTAGCAAGTCATAAATTGATAGGAAGGGGCGTATTTTCCCTATTTCGGCATAACAAAATGGTATAAAGCAAGTGAGCGCACCAAGAACCTTTTTAGTTACAGAACCCGGCCTATTTTAGACTTTCGGTTTGAATCGGAGAAAATTTCATGTAAATCCTTCTTGATTTTTTGGTTCGTTTTGTATCAAGACAAAATGAACTATAAGAACATAAAAATATTTTTCTTGCCTCTTTTTGCTTGTCCAAAAAGAGGCGCAAAAAGGACACTTTTTCATTAGGTGTTTCCCATAAGCTTATGCTTCTGGGAACCGCTCGTGTGGGCTAAACGCGGTCCAAGGCTTCCCGCGTTCTTCACGCCCCCACTCGCTACACTAAAGAAAAAGAAGGCCTTCAATGAACTATCGGTTTGAATCGGGGAAAATCGAAGGGTTTAAGAAATAGGGTGGTTGCCAGTGGAAGTGCGTTTCGCGCAGCGAAAAAGAGCCGTAAATGTGTCCGCCTCTGGTGGAAAGGACACTTTTTCATTCGATGTTTTCCAAAAGCTGGCGCTAATGGGAACCGCTCCTGCGGGCTAAACGCGATCCAGGGCTTCCCGCGTTCTTCACACCCCCACTCACTACACTACAGAAAAAGAATGTCTTTCAATGACCTGACTTTATAATGGCTCCTCTTTATTAGTACCATATTGCCCATCAATTAATTCCAGGACTTCTATAGCCCGCACTTTACAGCCCATAAAAATATTTATGAAGTAAGTGGACGTAAAATCGATTCGTTTTATTAAACTAACAACGCGCTTCTCATTGAATATGGCTTTTATGGCTTTTTGGCTTGGTAAATTGGTGCCATCGGCCAAACGCATTTTATTCAAATCCGTTTGATCCATCAAATCATATTTCAAGCCTCGTATTTCTATACGGGGTTGTGATTCGTCTTCCCAATTCCGTGCAGCTCCCTTATATTTATGATAATAGTTTTGAATCTTGCTTACCAACTGAGGATCTGCGTACACTTTGGGCAACCCTGATTTTCTCAATTCGTCCCAGATTTCCATATTCAAATCCATGTTAAGGGCGAATGACATACCTAGAAAAGCGGAAAAAAATGCCATGGAGTCTACAATTGTCTCTCGATTTTCGAGTATTGGAATAATTAGTTGTGCCGCTTTTTCCTGGGTTTGAAGAACTGATATATAATGCTGAATAATTGTGGTGTCGTTGCGTATATCTTCAGCGAGGCCAAGCATGGTCTGCTGGAATCCATTTTTTGATTTTCTATCTTCATTCCAATTATTGATCTGCAGTGCGATCAAAATACCAATTACTACCAGTACGATTTCGCCAATAGCATACCTCATATACTTTATAGGCTTGTTATCATCAGCGAGTTTTTTGCGAATTTTACGAAAGAAGTTAATCATAGGAAGTGGTTGGTTGCTCTTCGTAAGGTAGGGAATTATTAAATATGGCCAGCAAGACCTTGGCATCCAATGTATTGCTTAATACTATACCAATCGTAATGGTGCGTGAACTTTTGGGAGCATAACAAATAATCAAAATCAAGTGGAAAGCAACAAAGAGTATAAGTAGCTACTTATTCCGGACGATATGTACCATCCATTCCCAGCCTATATCCTTTTGGGTAATATTTCCCATCCTGTCCTAGGAAACTGCCTTCGGGATAGTATTTACCGTCTATGCCTAAAAATGATCCTTTCGGATAGTACTTCCCATCCTGCCCCAGGAAACTACCTTCAGGATAATATTTTCCATCCCTTCCCAACACGGCGCCTTTTGGGTAATATTTCCCGTCCTGTCCGAGGAAACTCCCTTCGGGATAGTACTTTCCGTCTATGCCTAAAAATGATCCTTTCGGATAGTACTTCCCATCCTGCCCCAGGAAGCTGCCATCAGGATGATATTTGCCATCTATACCTAAAAATTGCGCCATATTTTTTGTTGAAGGGCTATTAAATGAATACCGGATTCGGAAGTTGGCATTCATTTAAAGTTGGTCGGATGTTCTTCCTAAGGTAGGGAATTATTATATATGGCAAGAAAGACCTTTGCATCCCCTTTGTTGCTTTATAATGACGTTCTTATAGAAATCGCAAGTGAATTAATAGCACATTCAAGCACCGAAATTACCCAAGAAGATTATGGAAAGATATTACGGCAAAGAGTGAGTTAGGAGATTATAAGGATTGGGCGCAAAAATAGAAACGGTTTATATCTATCCGCGGCAAGTAAGTATGAGCCGCATGTCACAGGGTGTGTGGCCCATGTGCTTTTTTAGCCTTTCGCTATTATTTAGTTTTTATTTCCAATTCAGATTCAATGTCTATAAGAATGTTTTCAACGTACTTCAACATGTTTTGTTGATATTCGAGCCTGAATTTTTCCATTAAGGATTTCTGGTATAAAATTCCTAAAAACGAAGTATTATTTAAATGTTTCGTAACGGCATCATGCCTATCTGACTCACTATAACCAGTTTTTAAGCCTGTCGTTCGTACGATTCTATCATCATTTAATAAAAAAGGCGCATATGCGCTACATTTTTCCGTCAACAATGAATTCAATTGTATACTATAGTTTTCATCTTCAAATCCATATTTTAATTCGGCGGAAAATTCCGCCAGCAGACGACTTAAGTCTTGGTTTTGTATGATTCCCGTTTTTCCGGAACCTATTAGCGCATCATAAGTACCATTAACAGGCTCAACACGCCAATATGCCAACGCACCGCTAAACAGATAATCTGCAATTGAATCATTATATTTATAATTACTTTTTTCAATCATTAAACGCATCAATTTACTGCAACGAACAACTACTTTGGATTGCAGTTTAATTGTTTCATGAACCCTGTTTTTGGTCTGTATAAAATCGGTACGCATCGATTCAAGAATTTCAATTTCTTCAATTCTTTCAAGTCTATTTTGATTCCAACTGTTTATTTGTAAGGCAAAAAGAATCCCAATAACCACAAGAACAATCTCCCCAATGGCATACTTGAGGTATTTTAAGGTCTTGTTATCATCTGCGAGTTTTTTACGGATTTTTCTGAAGAAGTTGATCATTGGAAGGGAGCGGTTGGTTGTTCTTCCTAAGGTAGTAAATTATTGTGGCAGTGTCGTAAGAAGATCACAGAGGTACATTATAGGAAATTGCACAAAAAAAAGGAAGCGAAAAATTGCCCTTGATAATTAATTGGGCACTTCCGGACACTCAGACCCGTCGTTCGTCCGTTTTATTAAACTTGATTGCCAAAACAATTATACCTTCAACATTCAAGGAAGGGGGGTCTCTGCTATACGCCAAGAGTAATGGCAAAAGGTCCCTTCACTTAAAACAATGAAACAATTCAATTCCTGGGAGGTAAAGGTTACCTACCAGCCTTAAACTAAAACACTAAAATGATGAAAAAAAACATTCGAATAGTACCCTTTTTGGCCCTTGTGGCATTTACCTTTTCTGCGTGTACTCCCGTTGAAAAAACAGAGCCTATAGATATGGCGAAACTTAAGGCAGAAATTCAGGCGAAGGAAGACGCTTTCGCCGCGGGTGAAAAGGCCAAGGATGCCGATGCGGTCGCTGCCTATTATAGCGAAAACGCCGTAAGTTATAACCGCAATGATAAACCTGTTTCAGGGAAGGCGGCCATCAGAGATAGAATTGCAAAACAAATTGCTACTGACACTACGGGCCATTATAATGCCTACAAACTCATTGACCTCTTTGCCGAAGGTAATAATGCCTTGGAGATCGGTTCCTGGACCGAATATGATGCCGGGGGCTCTGAAATCGACAATGGCTATTACATGTCTTATTTTGAAAAACACGACGGCAAATACGAATGTGTGCGGGATATGACCGTTACTACCAAGCCCGCTGCCGCTGCCATGCCTGAAGAGGAAGACATGTAAACGGTTGGGAAAACCCCATGCATAATGTTAAAACGATTTGAGCCTGCATCTTGCAGGCTCTTTTTTTGGCAGTACCCGTCATTTTTTGATTTTTAGGCCCTCGCTTGGGGGTTTTATATTTAAGAGGTCGGAAAAAAGAGGGTAAAAGTTCCATAATCATCGGTATTTAGATCTGAAACGGCACGGCAGCGTACCCCAAGCTCCCTTTCCGAGATGGGCGCAATGACCTTTTCCTTACCGTGCAGGGTGCCTAGAATGACAGTACGATCTTTAAAAATAGAAGCGCCCTTAAATTTCTTTTTTGACATCACGATCACACCATGGATAATTCATTTAAATCCTCGGCAGGGACTTTATCAATAAAGTCTTTCGAGGAACCGGTTCTCCCAACTGATCGATCCCATTTCATATCTTTTTGGTAGCGGGTTATTCGATTTTCTTCCGTAGGGTCCATCACCAGCAGGTAGATCCATTCATTGTCGAGCAAACTTTTAAGATTTTCATTTCTCAGCAGTATCTCTTCTATCCAGGCCACCGGAGCTTGAATGAACACTGATAATCGCAGTGGCCGATGGTACATTTTTTCATCCGATTCCTTTACGGACTGCAGTGGAAGGCCCATTTTCAGATCGCCCCCATTGCCCTGTACGACACCAAATTTGCCGGTAACGTTTTGCGTTATCTTCGAGCCTCCACCGAATTTTTCGGTATCGACCGTCGAAAAATAGTAATGGTTATTGATCCACTGGGTCACAACCATTGGCCCTTGCAGGATGCCTTCCAGGGCACTTCCGTTTTTATCCATTTCCCAATTATAGGAATGCAGAAAGCATTGGCCGTCAAGATTCCGGTTTTTGGTAAGCGCCCGTGGTGCGATTATAAATCCAGCATTTTTGGCCAAGCCCCATTCGGGCCTGGTTTCCGCCCAATCAAGGGCTTTCTTTCGGGCCATGGCCACGCTGTCTTTCACGACCCCCAGCCTTTCTTGGGTGGCAGTCCGCTGTGCCTTGAACAAATCTGTCCTTACCTTTTGCAAGCGTTCCTGATGTGAATCAGGAACTTTAGAGGCGAATACTACGATTTCATCGGTGGTGGTATTGTGTTCCGCACCTATGAAAAAGGTATCCGCTGGAATCTTAAGATCAAAATTGTCCTCCAATGCTATTCTCACTTCAGGTAGGTTGGCCAATTTAGCCAGCATCCTGGCATTATGCCTACCGGGGCTCGCGGCGCAGGCTCCACAGTCCAAACTGGAACCAAACGGATTGTTCGTCGAATGACTACCATGCCCCACAAAGAATACCAATGGCGCAAAATGTTTCAAGCCCGTAAGGTCGAAAGCGGATTTTACCAGGGCCGTTTTTTCATTCAATGGAATACCAACGATCAAATCCTCTTTACTATTCGCGGTATCGATTTCGGGTTCACAAATGTTTTCGTGGGAGGGGGTATTTTTTCCGTTCAAGCGATGGAAATACCCGGGAAGTAATGTCCGTAACAGTAAAGATATCCCATAATGCGCCCCGGATCCTTCCACATAGCCAAATGCCGAAGGAAGCATATTTTTCATGCGTTTCAGAAAATACTGGCGGAATTTTAAAACTTCGTTTTTTCTTTTGTATTTCGATAGTTTTTCCAGATTGCCTTTCTGGAGAATTTCGACTACTTTATAGGTAGAAGATACAATGGGCGGGCAGGATTTACGGATCAGGCCATCGCTCAAGTTCTGATAATCCATCGCGATACCGAAAAATCCGGCATAGCCGTAGGTTTCATAATTTCCCTTGGATTCAATATGCCTTCTGATCGCTTCCGATCGGGTGTCGATGCAAAGGACCATTTGGGCATCTGGAACGGGTCCTTCATTTTCCGATGCTTCCAAAGTCATCGATTTTTGCGTCAAACTATTCACAAGTCGGTTTTGCCAGCTCTTTTCCCAAGCCTTCAACCATATAAGTTGAAGATTTGATATAGGTAGTATTTCCGTTTTATCGGTCTTAGGTAGCATTTCGGCCTTTATATGTTTGGCAATCCATAGGCGCACCGCCAAATAATCTTCCAAAGTAATCGGATATTCCATATGCCAGAAGGAGTTGGCCTCTTTGCGGTATTTAATATATCCCGTCCATCCCGGTAAAGCGGCCAGATGGTAGGTAAAGATGCTGATATGCTCTTTTTCCGGATACTCTTTTAATATTTCAGCCAGCGCATCTGAACCCGATTTTGGCAAGTCCTTGCGAGAGTTTATACCAAGTTCTCCATCGTAGATGGCCAATTTCCGCCAGGCGTTATAAAACCCTTCATTTTTATAGGGCATTTCCCATTCCGCCAGACCTTCGTCCATGAAAGCAGCAAGCCACTTCGCCATAATCCTGTCCAAATCGTGGTTGATATTTTTCTCCATGACCGTTTTCTGCGATTCCATTTGGCGTAAATACCATTCCGGCGATTCAGACATTCCGTTCTCCTCGAGGAGGGTAAGCAGCTCGTTTTCATCGATCTCTTTTTGTTCCCAAGCCTGGCGGTAGAGTGAAGCTCCAGGGAACACTCTTGCGCCCATATGTTTTTCCACACGCCGTACCGCTTTTTCGAAAGGGATGTCTTCATAACCCGATAACGGATTTGAAGTTACAAAAGCGTATAACGGCCAGGTTTTTCCAACGAGTTTAGCTGCATTGTCAATATTTTTCTGAAGGGGTTCGTGGATCATACTTACTTGTATTTATATAGCAAAATTGACTTTTTATAGGGTCGGGATATGTTCAATAGTTTTACGTAAAGCCAGGGCACCCTTTGGTAAATACCCAATTTCATAATAAAGAAACCTATCAGGAACACGATTCCGAACATAATCTGTATGGCAGTGAGCTGCAAGGGTACGACGACCATCGGCATATCGGCCATCAATACGGTAACGCCATTGTAGATGAGCGCATAAATGCCTATGCCCGAGATGAAAAGTATGGAAGGCAGCAACGCTTTTTGCAAAATCGACAGGCTTTGCTCTTTTACGATGTTGTAGGTAGCCTGCCCTACTGTAATGGCTACTATAAGTGTTAGAAAAATACCGCTATCCACGGCCGTTCCTTTTCCGGTTAGCAGCGCGAATAGAACGGCTCCAAGGATACCAAAAAACAGCACTACGAAGGCTTGGAGAGGCCGGATCCTAATCTGCAAAGGTTTCTGGGGCTTTGAATTTTCGATACCTTCCCCAGCGGAAAGGAACAAATAGGCCTTATAGAATCCATGCAAAATTAGATGTGCGACGGCCGCATTGAAAAAACCGAGGCCACATTGCATGATCATAAAACCCATCTGCGCAATGGTGGAACAGGCCAGTTTTTGTTTTACGGTTACCTGAAGTAGTTTGGTAAATTGGGCGATTATGGCGGTAAACCCACCGATGATAAAAAGAAGGGTTAAGGTATTCGAGGCAAACAAAAGAGTGGAAAACAGTGTCAACAGGATTCCGGCGCCGTTTACGAATCCGGCGTGCATCAACGCCGATGCGGGCGTTGGGGCGGTCATGGCCGAAAGTAACCAACGGTGGAAAGGATACATCGCCGACTGAATGATAGCGGCGATAATTATGCACGCCGCCGCTATAAAAATTATAGATTGGGGCAAACCGTTCAATGCAGAAATCAGGCCGCTTATCGTAAACTCGTTACTTTTAAAGGCCAATAACAAAACCCCTGCACTCAAAAAAAACGTCCCTGCCATGAAATACTTTTGGGCAAACTTTGAAGCTTCACCCGCCTCTCCCCAATCAGAATCAATACCAATCAACCGGGCCATAAAAAGGCCCATGGCAAGCCAGGAAAGCAGCAATAACAAAACATGGTTAGACATTACAAGGAGCATTACCGAAATGGTGAAACCAAGGCAAAGGCCCATGAAGCCATTTTGATACCTGAATCCCTTAAGATAGTTGCCTGCATAGCTGCTTACAACCGCGCTAAAGAAGGTTACCGTGGTCCAGATCAGTAAAGTGAAACCATTGATCCGGAAAATACCATGCCAGTCCCATTCCTGAATATTGGGAAAATGGGTAATTAGGTACCCTAGATTTCCCGAAAACAGTGCCCATAAAAAAAGAGTGGCTATTTTGGAAAAGATTGAAGATTGGGTTTGTTTGCTTTTTTCGGTCGAATTATTTTCAAGATTCATTTGTAGGATTTAAAGATGTTTGCTTACTATTTAGCCATTAGGGCGCATTGCGAATATTTTGGACATTCATTCTTGTAAGGAGTATAATTTTCGATACGTTTGATTTCTATAGCGCTTTTGTCCTCGTTTTTCGCACTCAGTCAGAAACGGTAATTTCAAGGATGCCATTTATTTTTAATTTCTGTCCAAGATCTCTGGTTTTTGCCATAAATTCACTTGCGATCTTCTTTTCGTTCACCAACTCCTTGATCCGCCCATCCAGTAGGTCGGTTTTGTATTCGTGATTCCCTTCCCAAATTTGAAGCCTTTGTATTTTATGAAAGTTTATTTTTTCATCTATTAGGGACATAATGACTTGAGAGGCTTCCGTTGCAGTAAACTCACCTTTTACCAATTGAATTATTTGGGTTGTTTTTTCCGTCTTACCTAATTCTTTTGTTTCCATTGTATTTATTTTTTGCGGTTTTATCTTTCGAATTTCTTGTTCGGCGCAAAGTTTAAACTTTAATATTATTTATTTTTATTTATATTAGTTATAGTATACATAAACATTATTTATGAATTATACATTACATCAATTGCAGATATTTTTAAAAATAGCTCAAATACAAAGTGTTACAAAGGCTGCCGAAGAGCTACACTTGACCCAACCCGCAGTTTCGTTCCAGCTAAAAAATTTTCAGGATCAGTTTCCAATTCCGCTTACCGAAGTTGTGGGTCGAAAACTTTATATTACAGATTTTGGAAAGGAAATGGCTCAGGCGGCCGAGAAAATTATCAACGAAGTCTATGCCATTAATTACAAAACCTTGGCATACCAAGGGGAGCTTTCCGGACGGCTGAAAATTTCTGTGGTTTCGACGGGAAAATATGTGATGCCCTACTTTTTATCCAGCTTTATGAAATTAAATCAGGGAGTAGAGCTAATAATTGACGTGACCAATAAAGCGAGGGTAGTGGAAAGTTTGGAATTAAACGAAGTCGATTTCGCGCTGGTTTCGGTCTTGCCAAAAAAACTTAAAGTCGAAAGGGTGCAACTCATGCAGAACCGGCTTTTTTTTGTTGCCAATAAGGAGTTGAAATTCAAAACAGCCCCTACTAAAAAAAAATTGTTCGAAGACCTTCCCCTGATTTATCGTGAGCAGGGAGCGGCCACTAGAAATGCCATGGAAAATTTTATTTCGAAGAACAATCTTTCGGTACGGAAGAAGATAGAGCTGACTTCAAATGAGGCGGTCAAACAAGCTGTAATTTCTGGTCTAGGATGTTCCATTATGCCCTTGATCGGTATAAAAAACGAATTAAAAAACCAAGATTTGCAAATCGTACCGGTCAAAGGCCTCCCCATTAGCACGGCATGGAATCTGATATGGCTTAAATCAAAAAAATTATCGCCCGCTGCTCTGGCATATCTCGATTTTATAAAGGCCGAGAAAGAAGGGATTATACGCGACAGATTTTCATGGATCAATGACTATTTGCCTAATCAGGACCTCTAAAAAATTGATTTGCCCTATCCTGTGTTGAACGCCAGGAACCTGAAAAAGGCCTCAGGCATACCCTTGGAAAATTCATAATAAAATATGGCTACGGCAATTGGCCTTCGCAGCTTATTCCTTTATTCTTTGGCAATTCCGTGACTAGCCCGCAAGAACAATGAACGCAATATTTTAAGAGGTGTGGTTTGGTCGTAGCCATCGGAAAACCAGGACGGACTTATATCTCGCCTAGTCAATACCAGTCAGTGCTAAAAACGAGAAAAGCCATTCACGAAATTGGCGGTTTAAAAGAACAGATATTTCTTTCTTCCGAACGCTTAATGTGTTACACTCGCTTCCGCCATTCGCACCATTTCCCAGTAGGGCGGCACATAGCTGTTTTCTGCCTCGAAAGCTTTTATTTTCTGGGCGGTCAATATTTTGCATTTTTGGAATTGGTCGACAAAATCAGTGTTCTTCAAAGCCGTCACGGCGTCCATTCCTTCCGGGATGACCCCTTCCTTCCCAATGGTATTCATCAAAAAGGAATACGCCTTGATAATTCTTGCAATGGGCAGCATCCAACCATTGTAATCGAGTTTTTCACCGGCATTGGCACGGGCTAATAAGGCATCCATAACCGCATTGTCCAAATGATCCTGAAAAAGAACTTCCTTGTCCCGCCATTCGGCCACTACGCTGAGCATTGGGTCGTATTCAAGATCGGAGGGCATTTGGGTCACGAAATGCTCGACCCCAAAGTTGTGTAGCCAATCCATGATCCCATTTGACGAGATGGTCGACTCAAACTCCCATAAACGGATCCCAAACTGTTTGTAGGCATAGGACCCAACCTCTGAACAGAACATGGCCGAGGCATCGTAATAGTCCATTTTAAAGTCATAGGGAATATGCCGCGTTTGGGATTCGTTAAAAATATAGGACGAAGCCTGTTGAGGGAGCATCGGGTTCGCGGTCATTTGCGCCAGATCGGCCCGAGGCCTCATCACCATAAACCGTAGTTTTTTATCCTTTAAATACCCCTCCAAGCGAGCGATGGCCACCCCTTTTTCAATATGGGCCTCCACCAAATAGGGCTTGTAGGTCTCCTTTTCCACATAGATCATGGCTACGTGCGAAAAATTACCTGGATAGTCATTCCCTCGTGAGATAAAAGCAGAAACCTCGGCGCCGCCCCGACTGACGAGCAGATCACCACTATGCACCTGTATTCCCAAGATTTCAACGGATGGAGTGACCGATGGTTCGTCTGACACATATAGGGTGGAGACAAACTGTGCAGTGTTGGCTTGTAGCAAGATCTCCTCCACGGCAGCCCGAAGGCCATACAAAATGCGGTACGTTCGATTCCTTGCATCGGCACTGCCCATATCCCAAGACTGGGAATCTAATTTGATTTTTTTCCGCACCCGATTATAAAAACCGATGTACCAATCCGATTTGTTTTCCTGTGCGGCGATGAGCGGGGCAATCTCAAAAAATTGTTGTTCCACCAAGTCGTAAAAACCGGCGTTAGCTTGCAGGGTCTTCCCTTTATGGGTGTCGAGTATGCTATCGACTTCCAGGGTCTTCTGCCGTACGATGATATCCAAGGTGGCAGCGGGCATTTTTTTGGCGCCGAGGAAGCTATTTTCCAGTTTTTTCCAAAGCGCATCTTGATTCCAAACAAAAGGGATTCGGGTAGCCTTTTGGGGTTCATCACGTTTCTGGGGCATCGGCACAAGTAGCAGGCCATACAGCCCGGTAATACCTAGTATGAATTTGAACAATTTCTTCATGGGTGCAATCGGTTGGATGAAGGTACTGAATATACGGGGGCACTATTTTTTGTCAGCACACAATTTTTGTAGGAAAAATCTGTTATTATTTCTTCAGATGACCTTTTATCCCTTTTAATAGTATTTTGTCTCTTTTTATAAAATTAATGTATTGAATGCTGGTTTATAGTATAGATGAACCACGAAACCCCCCGTTATGAAGTGCAACTTACGATTTAAATCCTACATGCAATTCGCTTGGATCCTTCTTTTGACACCCATTTTTACAACAGCCCAATGTGAGCTTTTTAAAAGCGAAATAAAAGGCGTTAAAAACAATGTAACCCTAGTAAGCCAGCTTGTCGATTCGCTGCAGACGTATGCCGAATCGGCCGCGTTTGCTGCCCAATTTAACAGTGCCCGTACCGATGTTCGGACTGTGGAGCTTTTAACAGGCTTGGTTTTAAATGCTTCGGACGAGGCAGTGTCCATGGCCTCAGAGGCACAATACTATTCAGAGGTCTGTAACATTGCCGAAGTAAAAAGTTATACCATCGACGCCGAGAGCTATGCCATCGACGCCCGTGACTTTGCCAATGAAGCGTTTGAAAATGCCAAAAAAGCGAATTCAGCCAAAAATTTAGGGGATATGCATTACTATATGCGAAAATCGCTGAATGCCAGTAGGGAGGCCCAAAAATCTGCCGATGACGCCGCTTATGCCTCCTCGATCGCCCGCATGAGTTGCACGCACGATGATGCCCACGGAATCGGAAGCGACGACTAGTAGGAATTTGTAAAAGCCTATTAAAATAATAATCAAGAGCCCGGTAACCTTTGGTTGCGGGCTTTTTTGGTTAAAAGGACTTTTTCACGGGATATGCGATGATTCCTTCAACTGAAAGTGGGACCGTTCAAGAATATATTTCCTGGATTTCATTATTGTATTTCTCCCGGATCACCCGTCTTTTAAGCTTTAAGGTGGGGGTAAGCTCCGCTTCGGAGCCGTCTTCCCGTATGGGCAACCAGACGCCGGGGACCAAACGGAATTTCTTGATTTGTTCAATATGACCGAATTCGGGATTGTAGGCATCGATTACTTTTTGATATTTCCTGATAATACGATCCTGTTGTATCATGTCCTCCAGATGCGTCCAGGGAATATTTTTATGAAGGCACCAGTTTTTTAGCCCTTGTTCGGAAGGTACGATCAGTGCCGAGACGAATTTCTGCTTATCGCCGATGACCATGATCTGATCGATGATAAAATTTTCCTTGATCCTGTTTTCAATAGGTGCCGGGGCCACATATTTCCCGCCGGAGGTTTTCAGCAACTCTTTCTTTCTGTCGGTTATTTTGAGAAATTCCTTGCCCCCTGGACCCTTGACCAGCTTTCCGACATCGCCCGTACAAAACCATTTTTTACCATCGATTAGCTTGAACACCTGCGCATTGATTTCCGGTTTTTTGTAATAGCCCGACATGACATTGGGCCCCATCGCCAGTATCTCGCCTTCATCTTCCTTATACTCCCCCGAGCTCTTGTCGATATATAATTCCACCCCAGGAATGACATAGCCTACCGTGCCGATGACACATCCTCCGGGTTCAAGACTATTGATGGTCAAGGTGGGAGAAGTTTCGGTTAAACCGTAGGCCTCCCTGACATTGATGCCCGCAGCGCAAAATATGCGTAGGATCTGCAAGGGACAGGGCGCCGAACCGGTGACGATCAAGCGTACATTTCCCCCAAGGGCCGCCCGCCATTTGTCGAAAATAAGGGTATCGGCCATTTTCCATTTTAGTTTTTTGACACCGGATAATTTTTGGTCAATTTCATATGTATCGGTCAGCCGCAACGCCCAAAAGAAAAGTGCCTTTTTTACACCTTTTAGGGCCAGGCCTTTATTATAAATGGCCTCGTATATTTTTTCCAACAATCTTGGAACTGTGGTAAATGCCACCGGTCGTACTGATGCCAAATCCCCATTCGGGCCACTTAAGTTGTCGGTACCACAAAAGTAGATAGACGAACCTTCATGGAACCAGGCGAATGAAACCGCCCTTTCATAAATATGGCATAAGGGAAGAAAACTCAATACCTTTTCGCCAGGCTTCACGAATAAAAATTTTGAAGTCTCCACAATAACATGCATGACATTGTTATGGGTGAGCATCACCCCTTTCGGATTCCCGGTGGTTCCCGAGGTATAAATAATAGTGACCAGGTCTTCCCCGGTACTTTTTTTCTTGATTTCTTCAACTTTGGCTAGGCCCTTGGCGTCAAATATTTCTTCCCAATAAGGCCTTCCCGCTACCTTATCAAAAGTGTAAATGCGCTTTAAGCCCGGTACATTTTTTTGGGTCGACGACAATTTATCATACAAATCGCCTCCACCACAGAAGGCCGCCTTTACTTCAGCCTCATTCAAGATATATTCAAATTCCGAAATACTAATGGTAGGGTACAACGGAATACTAATGAGTCCGGCCATTTGCAGGGCGAAATCCATAATGACCCATTCGGGTCGGTTTTTGTAGATTACAAGCGCCACCTTGTCCCCGGGTTTATAACCGAGTTTCACAAGGCCCGAGGCGGCCTGTTCGGCATACATTTTTACGTCGTTCGTGCTATACGATTTCCAATTGCCGCTCGCATCGCGGGCGCTCATGGAGGCATCGAGTGGGTTCGTATCGTATTGGCGGTACAGGAGATCAAAAAGGCGGGTCATTATTCAGTATTTTTAGTTTGGTCAGGGGGGAATGCTTTGCCACCAGCATCCACAGGATGGATAGCAATTGCTTAAATTACAAAAATTAGGCAAACATCAAGCTAATAAAATCGGCTACACAAGCCGGTTTATCAGATTCTTCGATTTCCACCACACAATGCCAACCAATTTTTAGACCGGTATCCCCGTAATTTTCAATTTTTTGAATCGTGCAGATTAATCGGAGTCGACTATCGACTACCACCGGACTCGGAAAACGCACTTTGTCGAGCCCATAATTCACGCCCATAGTGGCCGACTTGACCCATAAAACGTCGTGCAAAAGCTTCGACAGGAGCGCGAGCGACAGAAAGCCATGGGCCACCGGCTTTTTAAAAGGCGACTGTTTTTTTGCTTTTTCTACATCGACATGGATCCATTGAAAATCCATAGTCGCCTTTGCAAAATCATTGATCATTTCCTGGGTCACCGTCAGCCAGTCGCCCGTCGGTAAGGTTTTCCCTTCCCATGCGCGAAACGCATCAAAATCAGCTACTAGAAGTTTTGCCATATTGTGTATTTATCGTGAAGTTCCACCGTCGATCGTAAGGCATATGCCCGAAACAAAGCGCGCCTCATCAGATGCCAGATATAGGTAACCGTAGGCAATATCCAAGGGCTGTGCCACGGTACGCAGGGGAATACCCTCCTTGATTTTGACAAAATGTTCTTCGGGGATCTTGTTCACCATATCGGTCATCGTAAAACCGGGCGCAATGGCGTTGGCCGTGATGCCATACTTGCCAAATTCAAGCGTCCAGGTTTTGGCCATGGCAATGACGCCCGCCTTGGTCGCCGCATAATTCGTCTGGCCAAAATTGCCCCGCAAACCCACATTGGAGGCGGCGCTAACGATCCTACCATATTTGTTTTCCTTCATAAAGGGAACTACCGCCTGCGTGCAGATGAATACGCCTTTGAGATTCACGTCGATGACGGCATCCCATTCTTCCTCGCTCATTTTTTCAAGCGTTCGATCTCTGGTAATACCGGCATTATTAATGAGGATATCAATTTTACCATATTTGCCGAAAACCTTCTTGAAAAGGCTTTCTACGGCCGCTTTGTCCGTTACCGAGATTTGATGGTATTCCGCCCTCCCGCCATGGGTTTTGATCTCATCGGCGACCTGTTGCCCTTGCGGTAGGAGGTCTATGATAATGACCGTGGCCCCTTCCTTTGCGAAGAGTTCCGAGATGGCTTGGCCGATGCCACGGGCACCTCCGGTGACGATGGCTATTTTGTCTTTTAGTCTCATTTCGAATGTTTCATTTAATAGTTCTATTATATCGGTCTCTTTAGCAATATGAAGATAGGGTTTTTATCATATTGCATTCAAGGGATGCTGCTTCCCTACACTTCCAATACCAATTTCCCCCGTACCTGCCTGTCAATTATTTCCTCCAAGGCCTTTGCGGCATCTTGTAATTTGTAGATTTTATGGATATGGGGCCTTAGCTTGCCTTCCTCGTGCCATTGCATCAAGGTCTTGGTGTTCTGCATATTTTGCTTGGGATGCCGCATCGCAAAATCGCCCCAAAAAACGCCTACAATGGAGGCCGTTTTCAGCAAGGGCAGATTTAGGGGTATTTTTGGAATACTGCCCGATGCAAAGCCAACTACCAGAAAACGTCCGCCCCAGGCGATTCCCCGAAGGGCCATTTCTGAATAGGTACCGCCTACCGGATCGTAGATGACATCAACTCCTTTTTTCCCCGTCAATTCCTTGATCGCCCCCTTGAGATCTTCCTTCGCATAATTGATGGTGTGATCTGCGCCATATTCCCGACACAATTGTAATTTATCATCGGTGGATGCCGCGGCAATCACTTTGGCCCCCATAAGTTTTCCCAGCTCCACGGCCGCCAAGCCCACCCCTCCCGAGGCCCCTAGAACCAGAAGGGTTTCCCCTTCGATCAGTTTTGCCCGGTCATTTAGGGCATGATAGGAGGTGCCATAGGCTACCATAAAGGAAGCGGCGATCGGGAAACCCATTTTCCTTGATTTTAGGAAGCAGGTGGCGGCAGGCACCACGACCTCCTCGGCAAATCCACCTATCTGGACAAAGCCGAAAACTTCATCCCCCACCTCAAGATGCTTTACCCCATCGCCTACTTCTTTTATAATACCGGCGATATCGCTGCCCGGCGTAAAGGGAAGCTCGGGTTTTAATTGATATAGGCCTTGGATTATCAACGTATCGGGAAAATTAATACCACAAGCTTTTACCGTGACTACCACCTCGTTGGGGGCTGGTTTTAAACTGGGGAGTTCTTCCAATACCAACTCGTCGGGCGGCCCGAATTTTTTACAACGAATCGCCTTCATCCTCGATTACCTTTAAAACCAATTTGCCCAATTTATCCCCTGTAAAAAGCCTTTGATACGTTTGCGGAAAGTTCTCGATACCCTCATAAATGGCTTCACGGCTTTTCAATTTCCCTTGTGCCATCCATCCCCCCAATTCCTTGGCGGCTTCCCCAAATCTTTTTGTGTAATCGAACACTACCATGCCCTGCATCGTTGCGCGGTTGACCAAAAGCGACAGGTAATTACTGGGCCCTTTTATGGCCGTTTTGTTGTTGTACTGCGAGATGGCGCCACAGATCACGATTCGAGCGTGCATTCGCAACCTGCCCAGGGCAATGTCTAGAATTTCTCCCCCCACATTGTCAAAATACACATCCAGACCTGTTGGACATTCTTCTTTCAACCTGACTTTTACATCTTCGTTTCTATAGTCGATGGCACCATCAAATCCCAGCTCCTCTCGAATATATTTGCATTTATCGGCACCCCCGGCGATGCCGATTACCTTACAGCCCTTGATCTTGGCTATCTGTCCCACGATACTTCCTACGGCTCCCGCCGCGCCTGACACGACTACGATATCGCCTTCTTTGATCTTGCCAACTTCGAGAATTCCAAAATAGGCCGTCATCCCCGTCATCCCCAAGATGCTCAAATAGGTGGGAAGTGGCGCAAGTGCAGGATCGATGATCCGATATCCCTTTCCATCTGTAATGGTATATTGCTGCACCCCACCTTTACTGGTTACATAATTACCTACCTTAAAATCGGGATTGTTTTTTACCTCAATCACTTTACCCACGCTCGCTGCCCGCATCACCGAACCAAGGGCCATGGGCTCTATGTACGATTTGGTATCGTTCATCCAGCCCCGCATGGCAGGGTCAAGCGATACGAAGTGTTGTTGTATCAGAATTTCCCCCTCCTGTAATTCCGGTATGGGGTTGATCTCCAAAGACCAGGTTGAAGCATCTGCCTCACCGATTGGTCTTTTTACAAATTTCAGTTGTTTGTTCATGCTTTTCATAACGTATCTATTATTTATTTTTATTTGAAAAATGCTGTACATAGGCTTTCATTTTTTCCCGTATTTCGGGTTTCCACCATAGGATGACCGCCTCTCTCAGTGAATTTTCGGCATCGACATCCAATTTGCCCAGCAAATTTTTACGTAGTTTATTCTTGGTATTCAACAAGATTTCATGGTCGGCCTTCAAATACTGCCGCATTTTTTCTTCTGCCCTTGGCAACACCTGATCCAAAGGCACCAATTCATCGACCAACCCGGCCGATAGCGCTTCCTTGCCGGTAAGCAATTTCCCCTCCAGAACATAGCGGCTGGCCAGGCCTTGACCGATCCAGAAGGCATAGGATTCAATAAGGTTCTGGGAAATCTGGATATTTACCGCGACCTCGTTGAGTCCGATTACATATTTTTCCCCATCGGCCATAAAGCGGTTATCACAGGTCACGGCAAGCACGCAGCCTCCGGCCGGAGCATGCCCTGTAATCGCCGCGATAAGTGGCTTGGTAATTTGCATCAACTCAATGTAAAGTGCTCCAAAGACACTAAAAAAGCCCTTGATCTGCTCGTGATCGAATTCAAATAACTCGATCAAATCCAAACCTGCCGAGAAATAATGTGGCTGCCCGGTAAGTATGGCCCCTTGTACCTGGTCATCATTTTCAATATCCCGGAAGGCTTGACGCAGCTCCTGTACCATTTCGTGATTCAGGGCATTTACCTTTCCACGGTTCATCTGAACGATGGTATAGCCCTCCTTTTTAATAAGATTCAAAGTATTCATAGGCTCGTTTATTTTAATGGATCCCCATAGGGATTATACATGCTATAATAATGAAATTCCTCCGTCAAGCGTAAGGGTCTGACCCGTCATATATTTTGAATTATCGGAGGCAAGCCATGCCACGGCCTCTGCTATCTCCGAAGGTTCGCCAAACCGATCCATAGGGATCATTCTTTTTAGGATTTCTTCCATATCGGGTCTGCTCGCCAATAATTTGTCCAAAAGTGCCGAATGGGTATACCCCGGGCATACCGCATTGATCCGGATGTTCTTACGGCCATATTCCAAGGCCGCTGATTTGGTCATGCCTACGACCGCAAATTTGCTGGCACTATACGAGAGGTTGTTACCCGAAGGTTTTAATCCTGCCAGGGAAGCTATATTTATGATATTTCCATGTCCCTGTTTCATCATTTGTTGTAACGCCACCTTCATGCCATAAAAAACACCGGTTTGATTCACAGCGATCACGGCATCCCAATCTTCAAGGGTATGTTCTGCAGTCTTATTTTGATGTTTGCCACCAATCCCCGCATTGTTTATCATGACATCCAACCTGCCATATTCCTTGACAGTATGGGCTATTAACGCGGTTACTTCCTCAAATTTTGATACGTCGGCCCCTAGGGCAGATGCGATACCGCCTATCCGTTTGATAGTAGCCACGACCTTTTGGGCCCTTTCCAAATCGAGGTCCGAGACCACAACCAAGGCCTTGTGTTTGGCCAACAGTGCGGCCGAAGCGGCGCCAATGCCGCTTCCTGCCCCGGTAATGATGATCACTTTATTTTCTAGTTGCATCTTGTTTTCTATAATCAATCGATTTTGTCAATCTGAATGGCTCGCCAGGCCGTATTACAACAAAGCGCGGCGGTCTTGTTCAACGCTGCAAAACGTCGGTCGGTAGTATGGCCGTGTTTAAACCGATAATAAATCTGTTGGGCGATTACCGCAATTTTAAAGAGGCCGTAAACAAAATAAAAGATAAGATTATCGACATCCCTGCCGCTTTTGATTGCGTATTGCTGCACGATTTCGGTCCGGGTAGGGTTGCCCGCCATGGTGGTCGGGGAGGGGAGTCCCTGCTTTAAAAAATCGGGATCGGAGGCCGTGGTCCAATAGCCTAGGGATGTCCCGAGATCCATCAAGGGATCTCCCAGGGTACACATTTCCCAATCGAGGATGGCCGCTACTTCGTTCCAATACGCATCGACAAATACCACGTTGTCATATTTATAATCATTGTGGATCAGGCTAAGGGCATATTTTTTAGGTTGATGCCGTTCCATCCAGGCCATGACCTTTTGTGCAGCGGGGACTTCTTCGGTGGCGGCGGCAAGGTATTGTTTGCCCCAATTATCGACCTGCCGCTGTACATAGCCTTCCGGATTTCCCAAGGATTCGAGTCCGGCCGCCTTGTAATCTACCGCATGCAATGCCACAAAAGTATCTAACCAGGTATCGGCAATCGTTTTAAATTCATTGGGTGCAACCCTACGTTCTAGGGCCTCTTGGGCGGTCAGAATAATGCCGTCGACCTTGTTCATGATATAGAAAGGCGCCCCCAATATCCCGAGATCTTCGGAATAGGCATAAGGCTTTGGTGTTTTATCGAAAACGGGGTGTAAGGTACTGAGCACTTTAAATTCCCGGCCCATATTATGGCCTCGTTTAGGCGCTGCAAAAGGAGGTCGGCGCAGTACGTATTCTTTTTCCTCTATTTTTAAGAGATAGGTAAGGTTTGAATAGCCGTTGTAAAATTGGGTGATGAGCAAATCGCTTTTTTCATCAGTGATCAATTCGCATTGCAAAAGGAACTTTTTCAAGTTTTCCGCTGGAAGCTCTTCCCCTTTTCGAACCGATTTGGTTAGTTCCTTTTGCATGCTACCTATTCTTCGGTATATTTTTTGATCGTATTTTTTCCCAACTGACTCAAATGTACCTCATCAGGACCATCGGCCAATCGCAGGGTTCTGGCGTGCGAATAGAAATAGGCCAAAGGCGTGTCGCCACTAACCCCCATGCCCCCCATGATCTGTATGGCCCGGTCAATGACCTTTACGGCCATGTTCGGGGCAACGATCTTGATCATGGCGATCAGGTCACGGGCTTCCTTGTTCCCTAAACAATCCATAGTATCGGCGGCCGAAAGCACCAGAAGTCGCGCTTGTTCTATCTCACATCGGGACTGGGCAATTTCGTGACGGATACTGCTATAGGTATCAAGCGATCTGCCAAACGGACTACGTACTGTGGCCCTTTGGGACATGAGTTCAAGAGCACGTTGGGCCATGCCGATCAATCGCATGCAATGGTGAATTCTTCCCGGGCCCAAACGGCCTTGGGCGATTTCAAAGCCACGGCCTTCCCCTAAAATCATATTCTTTTTTGGGACGCGTACCTTGTCCAATTCAATTTCGGCATGCCCTTCCGGGGAATCGTGATAGCCAAAGACGCTCAAGGAGCGTATGATCTTTAGTCCGGGCGTATCCATGGGCACCAAGACCATACTGTGCTGAAGATGACGGGGCGCATCGAAATCGGTTTTTCCCATCACGATCGTTATCTTACAATGGGGGTCCATGGCGCCTGAAGACCACCATTTTTTTCCGGTTATCACGTAGTCATCGCCATCGGCCACGATTGCCGTTTCGATATTGGTGGCATCGGAGGAAGCTACATCGGGTTCGGTCATTAAAAATGAAGATCGGATGGTCCCTTGCAACAACGGTTGCAACCAGGCCTCTTTTTGTTCGGGGCTGCCATATTTGGCCAGCACCTCCATGTTTCCGGTGTCGGGCGGACTGCAATTAAAAACTTCGGACGACCAGGGTATCTTTCCCATGATCTCGGCCAAGGGGGCGTATTCCAAATTGGTGAGTCCCGGGCTTAATGCGCCATACCCGATTGGCAGGAACAGATTCCATAGCCCTTCCTTCTTCGCTTCTTCCTTTAAGGGTTCAAAGCCAGGCCACCGATTCCATAAATTGGCAGGATCTTTTTGAAACGCTTCCACTTCTTTTTGGATCGGCACCAGATGTTGGTCTATAAAATGTATGAGCTTCTCCTGGAAGGCCTTCGATTTTTCACTGTATTCAAAATTCATAGCATGCATTTTAATGTATAAAACCTCCTTAACCCGCAATCAAATAGCCCCCGTCGGCGACATAGACGCCGCCCGTCATATATGATCCGGCATCCGATGCCAGCAGCATGATCAAGCCCGCCATTTCCTCCGGTTCGGCGATACGCCCCAGGGGCAATGCCTTGGTCAATCGGGCAATCAACTTCTCGTCGGTCCATAAACCTTCGCTAAATTTTGTTTTTATCAGACCCGGACACACCACGTTTGCCCGCACCCCGAAGCGGCCCCATTCTTTTGCCTGATTCTTGGTAAGCATGATCAAGGCCGCCTTGGTGGCGCTATACAATCCCAAACCAAACCCGGGAGTTATGCCCTCTACCGAAGCAATATTGATGATACTACCGCTTCCGCGCCCTTTCATATAGGGTAGCGCCAGATTGGAAAGGAGCCAAGGGGCCTTGACATTGACGTTCATGATCTTATCGAAGACTTCCCCGTCAGAGCCTTCCAGCGGACCATAATAAGGGTTGATGGCGGCATTGTTCACCAGGATGTCCAATCGTCCAAATTGTTCGATCGTCTTGGCAATAAGTGTTTTGCGTTGTTCGGGATCGCCGACATGGCATGCGATTCCGATGGCTTCGAGACCGGCCTCCTTAAACTCCTGAGCTACTTCGTCTACTGCGTTTTGTTTGCGACTGCTTACGACTACTTTGGCGCCATTTTCGGCCAGGCCCTGTGCAATCGACTTACCGATCCCTTTGCTCGATCCCGTGATGACGGCTACTTTTCCGCTGAGGTCGAATTTAGATTTTATGGTCGCTGACATTGGTCTTTAAAATTTTTAGGAATTCGTATGTCTTAGTTCTGTTCCGCATCGGATAAAATATGAGATAGTTTTAATTCGGTTTAGTGAATGTTGCACTCCGTGTCTCTTCATCTTTAATTCTAATAATTTTCACGCCCATCACAATCAATAGCACCCCAATGGCGTATAAAGGAAGGTGTAGAGTTGGAGCATAAAAATCGGAATTCAGAAATAGTTCTATACTTAACCAACCAATTAATAGTATTCCTTCAAGCACCGCCATTTTGGAATAAATTTTTCTATTTAAAACTGTCAAAATAGCCGTGAAAAGGCTAAAGGCGCCAATAAAAATAAAAAGGATAATTCCTGGTATAAGATAATCCTTAAAGGGAGTCCCACTCAGAAAATCAATTGGAATTTGTATTGATACTCCAGACGGATCATCTATTAATAGCCATCCGCCACCCATAGCTGCCAATGCTAATACAACTAACAAAACTACAATAGATAATCTAGCTACTTTTTCCATCCGGGGCGTCCATTCGATTTTTCAACAGATTATATCCAGACCTTAACTAGGGGAAGACCTTATTGTCCTGTGCCATGGTCAAGGCTTGTGGATCCATCAAAACTTCGGCCAAGGCCTTTGTTTTGGGAAGTTCATATTTAAAGTAAAATTTCATGGTATGGAGCTTACTTTGATAGAATTCTGCTGAATATTTGGTATCTCCGGTGACCAAGGCATTTTGTGCCTTGGTAGCCATGTCCAACCACAACCAGCCGACCACGATGTTCCCAAAAAACTCCATGAATACCGTCGCATCCGAAAGAAAGCGTTCATATTCGCCTTTTTTGGCAAAGCCCAGGAGAAATTGTAACACTTCCTGGCTCAATTTCAAACTTGCGCCCAATTTCTTGCCATAGGCTGCCAATTCAGCATGTTCGGAGGCCTTTTGAATGCTTTTCAGTATTTCGGCCGCTAGCAATTGTACTCCTTTGCCCTGGTTCATGGTCATCTTCCTTCCAAGGAGGTCTAAGGACTGAATGCCGGTCGTACCTTCATAGATTGAAAAAATACGGATGTCCCGATAATATTGTTGCAGGATAAAGTCGGTACAATACCCATAACCCCCAAGTACTTGAAGTCCGTTGCTCACCGAATGCAGGCCCATTTCTGAAGGATAGGTCTTGGCGATGGGCGTAAGCATCTCCAACAATTGCGCGTAATTTTCGCGTTCTGCAGGGTCTGAATGGGTTTGTGACAGATCGTGGTATTTCGAGGAAAGCAATACCAGACTCAAGGCACCTTCGGCTATGGCTTTTTGTAGTAAAAGCATGCGCTTTACATCCGGGTGGTTGATGATCAGGGTTTGCTCCTGCTCCACGTCTTTTTTGCCCGTATTCGTAAGATTGCGTCCCTGGGGCCGTTCCCTGGCGTATGCCAAGGAAGCCTGATAGGCGGCCATGGAAATGGCCGCGGCACCCCGCCCGACGGCGATTCGGGCGCCGTTCATCATCAGGAACATATATTTCAAGCCGTGATTGGGCTCGCCGACCAACCATCCGTGGCAGTCGTTATTATGGCCGAAGAAAAGGTGGGTGGTACAATAGCCCCGTTGCCCCATTTTTTGGAAATCGGCAAAAGTAGTCACATCATTCGAAATGAGTTCCCCATTGGCCATTGGTCGCTTTTTGGGAACCACGAACAAAGATATTCCCTTGGTTCCGGCGGGAGCGCCTTTGATACGGGCCAGTACCAGATGGACCACATTCTCGGCGCCTTTAAAATCCCCTCCCGAGATAAATATTTTCTGCCCCGAAATTTTATAGCCGTCTGCCACCGCTTCGGCGGAAGTGACGATATCGGAGAGGGAACTCCCGGCCTGTGGCTCGGTCAGGCACATCGTCCCGCTCCATTCGCCGGTCAGCATCTTGGGCAGGTATTGCTCCTTGAGGGCTTTGCTGCCAAATTCTACGATCAACTCGGCGGCACCAAGGGTCAACCCCAGATAGCCCGGCAAATGATTATTGGCCGTCTCTTGAATATAGGCAGCAGCCGTGACCGCGATTTTGGGCAATTGGAGACCCCCGATTTCATGATCGAATAATGACGAAACGAGGCCCATCTCCCCACCTTTTTTTAGGTACTGAATTACCTGGGGATGGACGATAATTTCGCCCTCCTTAAAATGGGCCGGTTGTTCGTCCATTTCACGAAAAAAGGGCAGTAGCTCCCGGTCCGAAAAATCCTTGACCGAATCCAAAAAAAGTCCGATGGCCTCCTGATCATAGTCGGCATACCGACTCTGATCCAAAATCAGCTGAAGGTCGTGCACGTCGTACAGTAAAAATTTAAGGGAATCGATATCAACATATTGCTTTGCCATAGGAAATTGTATTTGAGAGCTTCGATTACTACACGGTTTAGGCCAAAATTCATCGTATTGTTTTTATCAAGGGGTCGCCTTGAACAACGATTACCATTTCAAATGACCGATCCCACTGCCCTATGCGTTTGAAAGGGCGGCAGGAAAACGAATCCTCAAGATAGTAATTTCGATTGACATTACTCCTTTGAATATAATGGGAGGATTGTGGAATAGGTGCGGTGGAGGGGTTACAAAACGTACTTTGGCCTAAAGGGTTTATAAAAGGAAAGGAGCGACTCATGAAAAGCGCAACATAGAAGGCTGAATTTTATTACGGAGGCTATTTTATTTGGATGATATATAGGAGATGGTTTGGCTGACCTGCGCATGGCGGATGCACGCGTTGAGAAGCAAGGTGGAAATGCATAAAAAGGGCTGGCCAATGTATCGGGGGTGATGTATTGGCCGATATCTCAATAGGGTTTTGAAATCAAAAGCGGCAAAGCCTTAAATAGCATTTCGCCTAGAAGAAAATTGGGCGTTTACCTTAAAACCTCCCAAAGACCTATTATGCAGCCGAGGGCAATCAAGCCCAATATAACTTCCAAACCTAGGTTCAATACGACCAGAATCGTATGTAGCACTCCCTCTTTATTCGAATACTCGTTCATAGCAGATGTATTTAAAATTTATGGCAATAAGAAGGTACGATTCTTTAGTATACATCAGGACCAAAATGTTGTGAAAGCCCCAAAACTTGTGGTTTAATCGTATTTTATGTGCAGTTCATCGATGAATTGGCAGAGTGGTGCATTTATTTTGAACGGCCAGAAGAAAATAATCAAAAGGATATCAGCTCGTCAACTTCCACCTTTTATGGCTCCAAAGCCACATTTCAGGCGCACGAACGATGGCATGTTCCATTTGTGCCGCATAGTTCTCTACGATGACATAACTTTTCTGCTGTTTGGGTTGCTCCTCGATTACCATGAATTCCAATTCGTAATAGCCACGCTTTATTTTTTCAAAGGAGGGGAAAAGTGCGATCTGGCCGGTTCTTTTGCCGCGTCCAAAGACGAAGGCTACTTAGAAGGCTGCATCATAATTTCGTTCCGATTCAACCAATCGACCAGATGGTCCCAAGTAGCTGAAGGGAATTTTGCATGCAGACCATCTTTCATCACCCAAAATTCCTTATTCTTCCCAGGAATCCCGTCGTATAATTCCTTGACCGCTTCGACACTGAATAGTTCGTCCTGGTCACCGACCCCGACCAGCACGGGGAACGGGGGCGCTTGTTGAAAGACCAACTCCTTCACGTCGACCATGGTTATAAATCGGAGGGTATACACAAAATTGAACAAGGGGTCGGTACTCTTGACCATGCCTTCGCGTTTGTATTCGACCACCGGGGTCCCTGGCCGAATCAGGGAATTCGAAAGAATAGTAAACTTTTCGAACCATCCATATTCCCGTGGGGGAAGTTTTCCACGATAGGCTCCTGAAAGCAATACAAGGCCCGAAATTTTATCTGGAACCTCTTTTGCCAAATAAATGGCCGAGGCTACCCCGAGGCTATGACCTAAGACGACGACCTTGGGAAAGCCGAGGCCCTTGATGTAGGCTAATGCTTCGACCCGATCGGCTTGAGAACGCTCCTTACTGGGACTGTCCCCGCGATTGCCCCCCGAAAGTCCGTGTCCCCGATAATCCAGACCGAAGGTCGTATATCCCTTGGCGGCGAGGGGTTGCGCCATAAAATCGTAGGCCCCGCTATGTGCCGTGACCCCATGCAAAATAAGTACGGCAACCCCCTTTTTGGTCAAACTGTCCATAGGGTCCCACCGTCTGATAAAGAGGGTTTCATGATCGGAGGTTTCCATCAAATGATAGGGTTGTTGCACTTGCTTACGAAGTGCCACTACATCAATTGGAGGATTTTTGGAAAGGGGCGTTAGGAGGGTGATGATGATGATCAAAGCGGCCAGTCCGACAACCACGATAAACACCCATTTTAAAATTTTTTTGAAGTTCATTTTACCGATATTTTGATTTGTTCAAGTCAATAGAAAATAGATAAAAGACGAGAGACAAAAGAGAATAGACAAAGGACTTATTATGCGAAACCACTCTTTGGGGGAGTGTACCAACCATCGGGCATAAAAGGGGATACATTGATTACACGGATTTTTCTATCAATTTCTTCGTGGCCATTATCCCATCTTCATTGCTCAGATACCCAGCTATCCCCTGGGCGTGCATCAAGCCCCCTTCATATTCGATACCGACAATGCCGTTAAAACCTGACTTTTTGATAATGTCGAACATGCGCTTGAAATCGATTTCGGTCTCATCGCCATTTTGATCGAATTTATGCGTTTTGGCGCTTACCCCTTTGGCATAGGGTATGAGTTCTTCTACTCCGAGGTACATATCGTATTGTTCCAAGCATTTGGTGTTCATATACCCGGCAATGTCCTGGGTTTCGGGCAATGTTCTCTTGATGCAGAAGTTTCCGAAATCAGGGAGTACCCCTGCCCTAGGGTTGTTCATGGCTTTCATGATCCCTGCCAACCATTTGCCGTCACAGGAATAGCCCACATGATTTTCCACAATAATGTTCATTTCGTTTTGATTGCCATATTCCAATAATTTGCCATAGCCCTCAATAGCCGCATCGGCTACTTCTTCGGCCGTACCGGTTTGATCGAGACTTCCTAAATTGACCCGAATGGAGCTACAACCCAACATCTTGGCGGCATCGACCCATTTGTAATGGCTCTCGACGGCATGGTCCCTTTTCGCCTTGTCAACGTCCGCTATGTTTTCATCATCTACCATGATGAGGTGGTTGCTCACGCCCAAATCATCGGTGCGCATTTTTAGCTCTTTGAAAAACGCGGGGTCATTGGCCTTGTCGGCAAAGAACATGGACACATATTCTACGATGTTTAGTCCGAATTCTTTTTTCGCCCGCGCCGGAAATTCCAAGGTGTCGTGTTTTCCCATAAAAAATTCAGAGGCCAGCGAAAACTGCGCCAGCGAAATAGGGTATGGGGAACTCATCGTGCCTTTTGCATATAATGATTTCGGGACGGTAGTCAGGAAACCCGCACCGACGGCTCCTGCGCCCAATTGTTTGACAAATGTTCTTCTTTTGATCATATCGTGTTGTTTTATATTTTATTAACTGCTGACTGCTGACTGCTGACTGCTGACTGCTGACTGCCTACTGCAACTGCTTACTGCCTACTGTTTACTGAATTTCCCGGCCCATCGCACGGCATTTTCGAGCAATTGCAAATGTTCCTTTTCCTGAAATGCACCTCCTTGATGGCCAAGGGCCGAATAGAAGGCGCGCCCTTTGTCGACTTCATGATACCAAACAGCTGGGTGGTCCTTGCCCATGCCCCAGTCCTTATCCGAGGCCAAAAACTTGATATTCCCGCTGGGATTGATCTTGGTATCATCGAAAGTGTAAATTACCTCGCACCCATTTTCTCGGGGATCGTTGAAAAACATGTACCACTCTTCATCGTGGCTCCAAGTCGTGGGTAGGCCTTCGATCAATTCGGGCATGGCGTTTTTCAAATGAAGGGTAGCGTTTTGAAATTGTGGGTTGATCGGATGGTGTGAAAATCGCGCCCCGATTACTTCGTCCTCGTACCAATCCCATTGATGTGAATTATCACCGGAAGCGTGGATGCCCAAATAGCCACCACCACCTTCGAGATACTTTTTAAAAGCCTCCCTTTGCCCTTCGTTCAGGACTTTCCCGCTGGTATTGTTCCAGACGACTACATCGAATTTAGCCAATTGATCCGGATTAAAAATTGCGCCATTGTCGGTTTCATACAGGGTCCAACCATTGGCGCCAGCCATTTGTTCAAAGGCTGGAATCGCGGCCGCGATGGCCTCCCCATGTCGAAAACCGTTGGTCTTTGAAAACAGCAATACCGTTTTGTCGATCAAATCGGCCGGGAGATCAGGCGGGGTGGTCTCATAGAAATTAATACCGTATCTGGCCTTGTAGATAAAGGTTCCAGCGGCTAGAAATAAAAGGAGGAAGAGTCCTAAAATGGACCATAAAACGATTTTGATTATTTTTCGCATCATGTATTATTTAGTGTGGTTCAACAATTTTTGTAAGCCGTCGACAATGGGCATAATCGTACCTCCGTGCGGTTCACGTGCCTTGAGTAAAAGGGTATCGATTGCGGCTTGATTCGTTGATGCCCCGGTTTTGTTCTGCAGGGCTTGCAAGGCCATTTTTGATAGCGCTGAAAGGTTTTCTGAATGCACTTCCACTTCCTGCAAGCGGGTAACATCGGCAGAAACCAAGGAAATTGGATTGCCTTCGATCAATTTTTCGGACAATCCGAAAGCAGGGCGCAATTTGGTATAATTCTCAGACCAATTTTCAAGATTTTCCATTATCCTCGCTTTCGCATCGGCATCAGCTGTTTTCAACCATAGATCCACGTCTTTATTAAACGAATAAGCGACATAACTTTCGGGCCTGGCGGCATCGACGATACGGTTCAGCGGGGTAGTGGTATATAGCACCGGCTCATAGATCTGCATGCGATTGAAAAATTCATCCTCCTGCAAGACATCGACCAGGGTCTGTAATGGTTCCTCGAATTGTTGTGTAGCGATTTCCAACACCAACTCCTTGCCACTGGAGTGATGTTGCAGGCCCATTTTTTCCAATTCATCATCCAATACCAACAACCTTCGATACATGTCGTCCACATTGTTTGTAAGTATTTTAGGGCTCCAGAGTTTTTCGGCAATGGCCGCCGCACGGGGCCATATCATCGAATCCACCGTTCGATTATCGACCATTTCGCTCCACATACAGGCCTCCCCCCCAAGGATGTTCTTTTCTTGTTCGGCGGTCAAGGGGACGATTTTTTCAAATTTTGGCAAGGACTGCCCATTGGGCATATCGGACCCGCCAACTTGCTTCCCTTTAAGATCAATGGTAATGATGGCAATTTTGGCCTGACCAAGAATGGAATCAGCTTTCGGGGCGACCTCAAAATTGATTGTCCCCACCGATGCCTTTAGTCCAAAAGTAATCTTATCACCCTCAATTTTGGCATTTGGAAAATCGGTAGCATCACCCATAAAATTCATAACCCCCCGCAAGTTTTCGCCTTCCCCGAAGAAATATAAAAATCCATCGATTTCGGTGCCCTGAACGAATAGTTTGCATTCGTAGCCTTTCCAATTCGTCGAATCGATATCGATGGTCACCCCGCCTTCAATTTTCATGGGGTCTACATTATAATGAAAAGAAGCTGGCCGTTTGTGGTCTAAATAATACCCGGTCGACAATACGGCCTTGTTCCCTGATCGAGCAGCCTCCCAGAGCGACTTTTGGGAGCGCCACGATTGTACGACGATACCGTCTTTGGGAAGGTCAGAATGCAAGATTTCGTCCCAGCCCATCATTTGTTTCCCGTGCTTTGCCAGGATCTTTTGCAGGCGGAAGTTGAAATAGGCTTGCAATTCATGGGAATCCTTGATCGCTTGTTCCTTCATAAATTTTTGGATGGCCGGATTGGCATCCCAATGTGCAGGTTTCACTTCATCCCCCCCGATATGCAGATAGTCATCGGGAAACAAAGTGGCCATTTCCCCGACGAAGCGATCCAGAAAATCGTAGACTTCGTCCCTAGTTGGATTTATCACGGGATCCAAGATGCCAAAAACCGAATCGAGTACATAGGGCCCCGGGGCACTTGCCAGCTCCGGATAGCCTACGAACCAAGCCGTAGTATGGCCGGGCATATCGAATTCGGGAACCACCCGAATGCCCCGATCGGCGGCATATGCCACAATTTCTTTGATATCTTCCTGGGAATAAAACTTGCCCTGAGAGCCCATTTCATGAAGTTTCGGGAAGATTTTAGACTCCACCCGAAAGGCTTGGTATTCCGAAAGGTGCCAGTGCAATACGTTCATTTTAACGGCCTCCATGGCATCCAAATTTCGGAGGATGGTTTCCTTTGACACCCAATGCCGGGCCACATCGATCATCAGGCCCCGCCAAGGAAATCTGGGATGGTCCTTCAGTTCGATTTCGGGAAGTGCCCAGACGCCGGCTTGGTTTTTCATAAGTTGCAAAAGTGATTCGAGGCCGTATAGGATGCCCGTCTCACTATTCGCGGAAATCGTGACCGCATCCGGCGTGACACTCAATGTATAGGAGGCATCGTCCTTGAGATTGGGATAGGGGCCATTTTCATTTTTACAATCCAGCAACAAGGTTTTGCCTTCCTGAGGCGTAAAGGTCTTTCTGGTTGCTGCGTTCAATCGGGAATAAAAACGCTTGATGGCCCGCTCCAATTTTGGGGTTTTAAGGTTGTTGAATGTATATCCAAAATTCGTGTTCAAAACAAGCTGGTCGCTTCCCAGTTCAAGTTCCGAGGGCAAGGGCATTAGTACGATTTGTGCCCGATCGGCATCGGAAATCGGCGGAGGTTTCGGTCTTAAAAACCCGAACCAGGCGATGGTTGCCGCAACGATTAGAAACAGGACCACGATCCCGAGAACTTTGAAGAATTTTTTCATTTTCGGTGATTGAAGCGATTGTTTGGAAATTTATCCATGACTCTTTCCTGCCCATCGGCATCCGCCTTTGGGAGCAGGATGGCCGGAATCATAAAAAATCCTTGATATGCCAATAATTAGCGGGTTATTTTTTATGTACGACATTTCAAAATTCATTATTTCGTAAGTTGTTGATTTTCAAATATCCAAGGGAACAAGAAGTACCGGTATTGTTGATTTTTTTATGATTTCCGTTGAAACATCGCCAACAAAGGCTTTGTAAAGAAAACCATGTTCATGATGCCCGGCAATAATTAGATCAATAATCAACTTTTTAGATTCTTCCAGGATCATTTCAATGGTCGCGCCTTGAACAAGTAAGCCTTCCGCATCAATTCCTTTTTTTTGAAGTCCCGCGGCATATTCTTGAAGTAGCCTATGTTCTTTTCTAAGTTCAGTAGCCCTACTATCCCTTATGTATTGTGGCCCTACTTCGTAACCGACAAAATCGGGATCAGGGGCGGCTATATGCATAAGCCATAATTTTGAACGGAATGCAGCGGCCAATTGAATTGCTTTATCAATTAGTAGGTGTTCGTTCTGGTTGAAGTCTAAGGCGACCAATATGTTCTTCATCTGGCATTATTTTAAATATCTAAGACACCTCGCCTATAATTAGTGCGGGAATTAAAGGTACGATACCTTCAATTTAACTGTAGACAAAAGTTTTGCCGTGTTTAAAATTACTTCATTTTTGAAGCTAAAATCAGAAAGTTTTTAGGGGCTTGGTTTTAAAGCTCCAAAGCATGGGTCAAGCACTAAAATCAGCACTTATTAAAGCCATTGATGTCAGTAGTTTATAAGTCAATCCTTGCACCCATAATTTTCAAAAATTCCCTGATGAAATTTGGATGTGCAGGCCAAGCGGGTGAGGTGACTAGGTTGCCATCTACAAAGGCTCCATCTACTGGAATTGATTGAAACGCCCCACCTGCCAGTGTCACTTCCGGCCCGACGGCAGGATAAGCGGTTAACTTTCTTCCTTTTACAACACCGGCCGCTGTCAAAATTTGTATGCCGTGACAGATTGCGGCAACAGGTTTATCCGTCGTGAAAAAATGTTGTACCATTTCAAGTAGTTTTTTATTCAATCTCAAATATTCAGGTGCTCTTCCCCCAGCAATCACTAATCCGTCATAGTCGTTAACATGTACATCTGCAAAGCTATAATTCAATGTGAAATTATGACCTGGCTTTTCTGTATATGTTTGGTCGCCTTCGAAGTCGTGTATGGCGGTTTTGATGACATCCCCTTTTTTCTTGTCAGGACAAACGGCATGAACTTCGTATCCAACCATTACAAGCATCTGAAATGGCACCATTGTTTCATAATCTTCAGTGAAGTCCCCAGTTAAGAATAAAACTTTTTTCTTTGTTATATATTTATGGTTAATAATATTGTTAGTCAAGCTTTATTACTGCCAATGTAGGGATGTTATCATTATCTAATATCTGCATCTATGATCATTAATGATCTATTACTTTTAAGTTTAATGGTAATTTCCAATTTACCTCCAAGGGGCCATTGAGCTATAGGGGCATACTTTTATTTTTTTTTGATTTGACAGGTAGTTTAGTTGCGTGTTCCAAGCAATCCCTTACCCCCCTTTTTACTAATACAAAATCTATTTTAAGAAATAGCCCGGCAGTTTATACCATGGTTTCGAAAAGCCAAAGTGTTGGTCGACATATTGCCATATAGGACCCTAAATCAAGACCCCCTACCGCCAAAATTCCATGACGCGCCGAAAGGGGGCCGTATCCAGATAGTCCTTGAAAAAAGGGTCGTTCTGAAAAGAATCTGAGGCGTACCAACTCCCTAATGCCACGGCCTGTAACAAATAGTTCAGACTATGTTCCTCGTCCGAAATAAAGGCATAGTATTGGGCCAGTGCATAATCTACACTGCCGAACTGATAGGCGCCCCGAAGGTTTTCCAGCTCCTTCAATTGCCGTTCGGCATCACCGGTCTTTTTGTTCTTTTGATAGGCCATAGCCAGCAGGGCATGATAGGAGATGGCCCCAGGATCCAAACGAAGCACTTCTTGTAAGGCCTTTTCGGCTGCACCAAATTCATCTGTAAAAAACAGGCTTTGTGCCAACAGTTTCTTTTCATTGATCCCTATACTATCCTTCGAGGCCATAATGCCTGCCTTTAATTTATCAAAATACGCATATGCCCTGGTGTTTTCCCCTTTTATCAAAAAGTCCTTGGCGGCAATACGGGTTAGATCCCACCATTCCTTCTTAGGCGAGATTAGCTTCAGATCGGCCAAAAGGGCATCGGCACCGGCATAATCGCCTGATTTTATATAGGCTTTTAGCAGCACTTGCTTTAGGGAAAAATGATCGCTGTGTTTGGCAAAAGGGGTCAACAAGGCAATGGCCTGGTCAAATCGCTGCATTTCAATATCGGTCAATCCCATGATATAGAATCGGTTTTCGCACCAGCTACAATTTTCCAGGTCCATCCCCTCCATATTCACTGCCTTAAAGATTGAATCGATTGCCTGGGGCCTGTTCACGAATTGCAGGGTCACGGTCAGCATGCTGGCGTTGGTTTCCAAATCAAAGGGCACGACGGCGTACTCCTTTTTAAGGTGCAGGTACACATTCTTATTATTCCCGTTTAACAGGGCCTCGTACAACTCCAGCAGATTGCGCTGTCTTTGATTGTTTCCGACGAGCATGGCCATTTTATGCTGAAGGGAATCCGCTATGGCATACTGGCCCGTATTGTAATAATAGAGCAGTTTGTAGGTATGGGGTTCAAAAAAAGTGCTGTCGGTTTCAATGGCCTTGTCGAGCAATCGTAAATGTTCTTCATCGTTGTTATCCAAAAAGGCCTTTGCCTCGATCAAATATTGGTAGGCGGCATATTTAGGCGGACTCTCCTGGAGGTTGAGCAATTTATTTTTTTCGGTAACCAGGTAACCTAGGATGCGCTGTTTCAAGGCTTCGATACAATCCAAAGGTGCCCCCGGATCACATTCCACGGGTTTGAACGAGATCAAGGTCTTGTCCATTTGCGCATCTTTGATAGAGCATTGAAACAACAGGCGGTTCTTGTTCAGATAATATTCGCCCGTAATGATCTTGGACGGTTTTAAATAATCGGTAACCACGCGGGCATTGTCGATAGCTGCCGCAGGCAGTACCGAGCTCTTCAAAACCTGGGTATACTCGTCAATTATTTTTGGGGAGATTACCTGCCCGACCTTGTTTTCTGTGATTCCATGAATGATCCAGTCGACCGCCATCTTCCCCGCCATATCATATTTGGTATCACCGGTATTATTGTCAAAGTTGATGACGGCAATTTTATCACTCGTCTTGATTTCCTTTAAGTCGGTCGATTGAAAAAAAACGTTTTTTGCCACCACCAAGGCCAACGAGACCGAAGCGATGGCAATAAAGGTTAAGGAGGTGAAATACAGTTTTTGAAACGGCCTTTGCGCAAATTTGCCCTTTTTTGTCACAGCGGGCGTATCGGGAGCGGGGACTTCGACCACCGACTTTGAGAGTTGAAATTTCCAGAACAGATAGATATACAACGGGAACCCCAACAGTAAGATGATCAAGACGTAACTGATGATCGTTTTCGAGAACCCGACAGGCTCGGCGATTACCGAAAAAACCTGGATCAGCACCCAGCTCGAGACGATGTAGATAGAAAGATTCTTAAATACCTCCTGATCTCGACATTCCTTGATGAACTTTTTGAGTTTCATTCCCGTAAATTAAGCAAAACGGAACGTATTTTAACAATGGGAAGGCAATTCAAGGTGAAATAGTGATCCCCCATGGTCAGGGGGACCATCGAGCGGCAGGAAATTTACTGTAAATAATCCCTATCAAGCTATCTTATTTAAAAGGGCGCTATTTGTATCTCTGTATTTCGAAGGTTACAATTTGAAATATGTTTTCAAAAATAGCCTAGTCCCTCAAGTACCCCCTTGCATAAGTGAAGTGGGTCTACCCTATAGGGATACGATACCTTCGTTCGCGGTTTTTTTAATTCTAACAGTAATGGTGCTTTGCTACCTTATTTTTCGCCATAAATGACCAGGGCACTGGCGTCGATCATCACCTTGCCATCGGGATATTTTTGATCGATCATCTGAACCACTTCAGCTTTGATCTTTTCGCGCATGGCTGGGTCTGCCTTGCTCAAGGCGGCCACAAAGGGCGCGGCGATCTCGGTCATCATATTCCAATATACTTCGGCGGTACCGCATTTGAGTTGGCCGACCACTTCTTTCTCGGAAGTATTTTTTAAACCCGCCTGTTCAAAAAGGCCTTTTATCAGGCCGCTTTTGGCACAGCGGAACATGCCGGGGGCTTCGGGAGAAGGTGGGGCCAGTTGCATATTCCTGTTGATGGTCCCGCCAATGGCGGTCACCCAAAAATTCTTTTCGGGCACGTTCCAGACCGCCGTGGCGATCCTTCCGCCGGGCTTTAGAACGCGGGCCATTTCCTTAGTCGCCAACTCCATGTCGGGAAAGAACATAAAGCCGAAGCGACAGCTTATGGCATCAAAGGTGTTGTCGGCAAACGGGAGTTCACACACATCGCAAACCCGCGTTTCAACGTTCTGTATGCCCCTGAGCATGGCATGCTCCGTGGCGATGTTCAGCATGTCTTCCGACAGGTCGGTCAAGGTTACTTTTCCACCTTGCAACATGGAGGCAATTGTCAATCCCGGCTCTCCCGTTCCGGAAGCCACATCGAGTACCCGATCCTCCCCTTTGGGGTGGATTTGCCGAATAATTTCATCGCCCATAGGTTTAATAAAATCCATGGTCAGGTCGTCCCATTTTTTCCAACCTGGAGAAAATTTGTTCCACGAAGCCTTTTGTTGTTCGCGGATTTCAAGCAGTTGTTGTTCCATTGTATAATGATTTTTGTTTATGGGAGGAATACTTTTGGTGTTCGACCTGTCCTTGCCGTACCCTTATTACCGTATCACAAGGAACGACCGACCCACCTATACTAAGGTCGGAAGATATTATCATATATTTTTCTTTCGGACAGGAATTATTTTCGGGGACCCATTGCTAGGGCGCAATGCCCTGAAGAAACGCTCATCCTATTTTTTGGAGGGCCGCGCAGTTGTTATTCCCAAGGCTGCCTTGCCCCATTATCGGATTCTGGTTCGACCCGCGCAATACAGGGCATAGGGCTAAAATGCTGATTCCCTTTGGGCTGGGCTTCCTATGAAAATTAACGTCAAAAAATATTACAATGCATTCTTGACGATCTTGCCGTCTTTTACGATCAATTTGAGGTTTTCCGTAGGATGGACGATTACCTGAATGTCTTCCAAGGGGTTGCCCTCATAGAGCAATACATCGGCATACGCCCCAACTTCGATGACCCCTAGTTTTCCTTCGGTATAGGGATTTGTTTTTCCTGAAAGCGAAAATAGGCGGGCGTTTTCAGTGGTAGCTTGTTTCAACACCTCGAGGGGCGAGAACCATTGCATACGGGCGGTGAATTCCATCAGGGCATACTCCTCGAAGCCCAGGGCGCCATAGGCATCCGAGCCAAAGGCGAGATTGACCTTGTATTTTTTTGCCAATTCCATTTCACGTGCTGTACCATCGAGCACTTCATTGATTTTTTTTAACCTAGCAGGTGGAATCGAGTCCTTGCCAGGCTCCCAAAAACTCGCGGGGGCCATGGTCCAAAACCCCTGGGGCACCAACCAGGCATTCTTTTCTTTCAGTAAGGCCATGGCCCCATCGTCGATCAAATGGCCATGGTCGATGCATTTGACCCCTGCATTCAAGGCCCGTATAATGCCCGGGGCCGTATAAATATGTACCGCTACATAGGTATCCCAATCGGCGGCGGCCTGCACCGCTGCTTGTAGTTCCTCGGAAGTAAACTGGATCGAATGTATCGGGTCGAAGTCTGACCCGATACCGCCCCCGGCCATGACCTTCAATTGGGTCGCGCCTTTGCGAAGGTTTTCCCTGGAGGCTTTCAGCACTTCGGGCACCCCGTCGACCACAAAAGACCAACCTAAGGCATCGATGGGGTGCATCTGCCCTCCTGACCAGTACGGACTTGGTTCGTTCGCATTGCGCGCGTCGCCGTGTCCGGAAGTCTGACTTATAAAAGCCCCGGAGGGATAGATACGGGGACCGGGCGTCAGGCCTTCGTCGATGGCCCTTTTTAAGCCGAAGACAGGTCCGCCTAGATCCCGAACCGTGGTAAAGCCGAGTAGTAAAAAATTTTCTGCCGACTTCGCCGCCCGTATCGCCGTGTACATCCAATCGGCGTCGTTTCGTATTTCTGCGAGCCCCAGCGTTGAAGCCAAATGCACGTGGGCATCTGAAAGTCCGGGAATAAGCGTTTTGCCGCTGCCGTCGATTACAAGGGCCCCTTCGGGCGCGGGGATATTTTTGGCTACCTGTGCTATCAAGTTCTTCTCGATCAGTACGCTCATAGAAATGTTGAGCTGATTACTGGTGCCATCCCAAACGTTCGCATTTTTGATCAAGATGCTGCTTTGAGCGGTCAAACCAAAAGTGTAGCACGCGAAAAAGAGGATGTAGGCCATTGTTTTCATAATCGGGTTTTCATAATGGATACTTTTTGATGGATCCGCCCTTATGGGTGTTACTACGATCTTGGCGTCAAGACCAAATATACGTACTTGGTTTTAAGGGAAATCCGCTTTTCTAATAATTCAGATTAATAATCCAGATTATGCTTTTTCATAGCCCTGCGGTAATTCATGGCGACCACATCGAATTTCAGATGCAGCTCTTCCGCAAAGTCAAAAGGAACCTGCTCAGGCCGTTGCGATTCAACGATCCGTTTGTCCTGATCAAAGATGACCTGTTCAAAATTTTGTAAGATCGTGTCGGGTTCATCCAGGTCGTAATTGCGGCCGATGATGCAAAACCCACGGCATTTGTTATGGGAAATGGGCTGGGATGTAAAAAAGTACACCATCCCTTTTGCACCGCCCCACCCCAATCGGAGGACGATGGTATACGGGAGATGCAGCTCATAAACACTTCTTCGTTCAGGTTTCATAACCTCTTCATTGGCAAATATCGGAAAGTCGTCGCTATTGGTCGCTTCCGGTCTTACCACGGAATAATGCAAAACCGAATCTTTTAGGGTCACCTTGCAATCGGGCACTTCGGGTCGTTCGGGATCGCCCAATAGCCCGGGGTGCACCCAAGGGAAATGTCCGAAATCGGTAAAATTCTCCACCTGTCGCGAGCTATCGCTTTTCCAATCAAAAGGCCCTGTTTTTACTAATTTCCAAGCCCCGTTTTCATATTCGGGTATTTCGGGCAGGGCATATTCGGGATCTTTTAAGGCCACCCATACCAGGCCGAATCTTTCCTGACAATGGTAAACCGGGGTTTTCGCCTTGCCGGGGATTTCGGCTTCCGGGGCTTGCGGAATGAGCACACAGGCCCCTTTTTTATCATAACGCCATGCGTGATACGGGCAGACCAGGCAATCATCTTGTACCCATCCCAAGGATAAGGCGGTACCGCGATGGATGCAGAGATCACGCATGGCATGTACGCTCCCATCCGAAGTCCGCCATAGGACGATGGCCTCCCCTAAGACAAAGGTACCGAACGGGGCATCCGCAGTTATCTCATGGGTATAGCCCACGGGATGCCAGCAGGCAAATAGTTTTTCGGGAAATTTCGGGAGGGTTTTTTCCATAGGTATGGGATTACAATAAATTAAACATGAACAAATGTTCATGTAAATATATATATTTGTTAATGAGGTACAAAATATTTCCTTACTTTGTACCCGTAGCAGTATTCGAATGAAAGGAATCACCAAAAAGGAAAAGTTTTTAGCGACGACCCTCCAACTGATCCATGAGAAGGGATTCAAGGCGACGACGCTACGCGACATAGCGCAAAAGCTCAATTTCGAGGTCGCCAATGTGTACAACTATATCGATTCGAAACAGGCTTTATTGGAGGCCTACCTGTTTGATATTTCCGACGAGTTTCACAGGGCTCAGGACCGTATCATAAGTTCAACCTATTCCCCACGGGAAAAGCTACGCCGGATGATTGCATCGTATATTCAAATTACGGCCAAAAGGCCGTATGAACAGGCTTTGTTGGTGAATGATTGGCGCAATTTAAAGGAACCCAGACGGCAGGAATTCGTTAAACGGAGAAAAGATTATGAGGACAAACTCATGGCGGTCCTACAGGAAGGGGTAGACCAAGGCCAGTTCAGGGCCCTAGATGTCGAACTTACCACACACACGCTTTTGGCTTCACTCCGCTGGCTCTATAAAAAACATATTGAAGAAGCAAAGGCCATCAACCCGGTGGAAATTGAAAAGCAGTTGACCGATTTTATCTTTTCGGGCATTCTTAAAAATTGATGTTTCCCGCCCTGCCATCAATCTTTTTTTTAGATTAGGACGCCTGGCGAATAGCAGCATTTTACTATTGATGGCCCATTGGGGGAAAACACTGCATAATTTCCAAACGCGCTTTTTTAGGCCCTATCGACTTCTAATTTGTGAATGGTCCGGTAAATAAAACAATCCATTCGGACAATTTTTGGCTAGTTTCGTCCTTGATGTCACCTCTTTTGACTTGGAAACGCTATTTTTAACATATTAATACGATTCGACCCACTACTTGATCGATTCCTTTAAGGGAATTGTATCAAAACCACCTCCCTCTCTGCTTTTTCTTATTTGTAATTTTTTACCAATTTAAAACCTTTTATTATGAAAACATTTTTTAAACTATTGCTGGTAGCAGCAATGATGATCCCCTTTTCCTGTTCCAAGGAAAGCGCCACCGACCCCATCCCCGATAACCTGACCGCTACCCAAGCCAAAGGCAAAAAGCATGCTGTGCCAATCTCGGCTAGACTGTCCAATGTTGCCGATCCCAATCAACCAATCGGTGATTTCCAAGCGTGTTTCGACCAGGACGGCAACGACCTGAGTGGAGCAGGTTTTGCCCTTAGTAGGAACATCTTAAGTGGCACTATGACCCATTTGGGAAAACTTCAACCCGGGGTATCCAACGAAGCTGGCGTGCCCATATCCGGAAGTTTTGGTAATCCGATCAGCTGTCTGGTTAATGTCTCCTTCGACGAGGCTACTACAGTGTATGAAGTGAACTATGTAGGGGCCAACGGCGATGAAATTCACACGGTGGAAAATGTGACGCTTATTTTTAATCTTGCGGAGTATCCTGACTATTCCGTGGGTACTTTTGAAGGAACCATAGAAATCGTAGGCGGCACAGGTAGGTTCGCCAATGCCACGGGGCATATGGTCGAGCTAGATGCGACCTTTGGCCCTGGTGGTTCCTCTTGGAGACTGGAAGGTGAAATTACTTATTAAACACAACTTCCAACAGATTAAAAACCAGCGACCTTCGCTGGTTTTTTTTGATTATTTCGTATCCCCGCTAGCGCAGGCAAACTGCCTGTGCCATCGTAACATCCGGTTCAAAAAGAAATCACAAAGTCCCTCCCCCGCTAGCGCGAGCATCTTGCTCGTGCTATTTCTTCAACCCATTTTAAACGCCCCCAACTAGAGTAGGCATCCTGCCTGTGCCATCGTAACATCCGGTTCAAAAAGAAATCACGAAGTCCCTCTTTTTTGATGTTCATAAATTCCGTATCTTGAAAGTTCTCATCAACATATTTCTATCATGGCAACATATACCCTGAACATCAACGGAAAACAACAAGAACTGGAGGTCGATCCCAATACGCCCATGCTTTGGGTGTTGCGTGATCACCTGCAACTCGTAGGCACGAAATACGGCTGTGGCATCGCCGCCTGCGGCGCCTGTACCATCCACCTTAACGGAGCCGCAGTCCGCTCCTGCCTTTTGCCCATATCGGCGGTAGGCGATCAGGCCATCACCACCATCGAAGGCCTCTCCGAAAACGGGGACCACCCGGTACAACAAGCCTGGTTGGAAATCGATGTGCCCCAATGCGGCTATTGTCAGGCGGGACAGATCATGAGCGCCAGCGCCCTTTTAAAGAGCAACCCGAACCCGAGCGACGACGAGATCGATGCGGCCATGAACGGCAATATTTGCCGCTGTGGTACCTATACGCGTATAAAAAAGGCCATTAAAACGGCTGCGACCAGCACACAAAACGCGTGATTTTCCATGGAGGGATCCCCTTTGGACCCAACTGGACTTCTAATAAGATATAAAGACACACAGCATGACAATCGTAAAAACAACTTTCGGCAGACGTTCCTTTCTAAAAAGTTCCGCCTTGGCAGGCGGGGGCATGATGCTCGGCTTTAGTTGGCTGGCCTCCTGCAAACCCACCCCCGAGCAGGTAAGCAACCTGCCCAAGGAATGGTTTAAGATCAACGGCTTTTTAAAGATCGGGGAGAACGGGATGGTCACCATCCAATCGCCCAATCCCGAAATCGGCCAGAACGTAAAGACTTCGATGCCCATGATCGTGGCCGAGGAACTTGATGTAGACTGGGACAACGTCCTCGTAGAGCAGGCACCCCTTAACACGGCCATCTTTACCCGCCAATTGGCAGGGGGCAGTCAATCGATCCGGCAAGGCTGGGAAGGGCTTCGCATGGCAGGCGCCACGGCCCGACACATGTTGAAGTCCGCCGCCTCCGCCGCTTGGCAGGTACCCGTAGAGGAGATCACCACCGAGGCGGGGGTGTTACACCACAAGGCCAGCGGCAAGTCGGCCGGCTATGGGGAGATGGCCTCAGCCGCCGCACTGCTGCCCGTGCCCGAGGAAGTGGCACTGAAAGAGCCCAAGGATTTCAAGATCATCGGCACTTCGAGAAAAAATGTCGACGGCCCCAAGATCGTCACTGGCAAGCCCTTGTACGGTCTCGACGTGCAGCGCGAGGGGATGCTGATCGCCATGATTACCCATCCGCCCGCCTTTGGGATGAAACTAAAATCGTTCGATTCGGCGGCCTCCCGCTCCATGCCAGGGATCAAGGACGTATTTACCATAGAGACCTTCAATGAGGGCTATGAAAGGGGCGGTTTTGATACCAGTGCCTTTACCGATCTGGTCGTGGTGGTCGGCAACTCGACCTGGGAAGTCATGAACGCCAAAAAGGCCTTACAGATCGAATGGGAACTGGCCCCGGAAAAAACTTCCGAGATGAACAACCGCGGAAAAACAGTGACGGTTACTACGCCGGCCGGACTCGAAAATACGGCGGAACACAACGCCAAGATGGCCGAAATGGCCAAAAAACCGGGAAGGGTCGTCCGAAAGGACGGCGATGTAGCGGCAGCCTTCAAAAAAGCGGCCAAGATCATCGAACGCAATTATTCCTGTCCGTTTCTGGCCCACAATACCATGGAACCCATGAATTTCTTTGCCCAT